>CBIHKW010000051.1:0-28134 GCA_966203835.1 uncultured Thermomonas sp. | reverse complement strand
CGGTGCTGCTCTGCTCTTGTAGGAGCGCCGGAAGGCGCGAAGCTCGCGCTGCAGCATTGCGCGCGAAGTCGCATCGGAGACGTTGCGGGCCTCGCGCCTTCCGGCACTCCTACAAAAAGCGTGAGGCGCGCGATGTAAGCGTAGCGGTGCCGCTCTGCTCTTGTGGGAGCGACGCAAGTCGCGAAGCCCGCGCTGCAGCCGACGATGCGTTGCACGCCATCATGATGCATTCTGCGAGGCCAGCCGGATTGCGCGCGAAGTCGCATCGGAAACGTTGCGGGCCTCGCGCCTTCCGGCGCTCCTACAAAAAGCGAGAAGGATGGGAATGAAACTCTCCGGCGCTTCTACAAGGGCGGACAAATATCGTTGCGCAATCAGGTGCCTCTCGGTTTCGCGCGATGCGTCGCCTTCGCGCTCCATGGATCGTCGGGCCACGGATGTTTCGGATAGCGGCCTTTCATTTCCTTTTTCACTTCCGGATAGGTTCTTTCCCAGAAGCTGCGCAGATCCTGGGTGATCTGCAGCGGGCGTCCGCCTGGCGACAGCAGATGCAGGGTCAGTGGCACGCGGCCGTCGGCGACGCGAGGCGTATCGGCCAGACCGAACAATTCCTGCAACTTCACCGCGAGCACCGGCGGCTGCGCTGCGTCGGTCGCGGTGTCGTAGGCGTATTCGATGCCGCGCTCCATGCCCGACGGCACCACGATGCGCGTCGGCGCGAGCGCGTCGATGCGCTGTCGCAGCGCCCAGTCGAGGCCCGACTTCCCCACCCCGGATTTCAGCGCTTCGCTCAATTCATCTTCGCTCAGCGCATCCAGCCGCGTCTTGCCGACGAACGCGGGCCGCAGCCACGTATCGAGATTCGCGAGCAATGCCTCGTCCGACAGGTCGGGCAGCGCCAGTTCCGGCATCCACACGCGCAGGCAACGCACGCGCGCACGCCACTGCGCCAGCGATTCCCGCCACGGCAGCGCATCGATGCCGAGCGTGCGCACTGCGTCGGTCAGCGCTTGCGCGGCCTGTGCCGGATCGACGCGGCCGGCAGGACGCGCATCCAGCACGATGCCGTCGAAGCGCTGCACGCGCTCGGCGACCAGCGCGCGTCGCGCGTCGTCCCAGCGCACTTCGTCGCGATCGGAAAAACGCGCGGCGAAATCGCGACGCAGCCGCGTTTCGTCGACCGGCGCAGCGCGCAGCACTTTCGCGTCCTTCGCCTCGAAGCGCAGATCGCAGGCGACGATCCACGGTTCGCCGATCATCGCGCTGTCGTCGAACAGCTGCGCCATGCGGCCGTTGGCCAGCGGATAACGACGCAGATCGTTGCCGTGGCGATAACCGATGCGGTCGGGAAACGCATGCGCCAGCAGATCGCCCAGCGCATGCGCCGGCACGCTCGCCGGCGGCTTCGCATTGCAGCGCAGACGTCGTCGCCACTGCGTCGCGGCAGCGTCCAACGCCTGCAGCGATGAGCGCACCGCGTCGGGCGGCGTGCGCCCCTGACGATGCGCCGCCAGCGCCTGCCAGCGCGTGGCCACTGCATCGCTGCGGCCCTGCCCCGGCACCGCGCGCAGGGGATCGCGCGCTTCCAGCAGCGCGGCGAGATCGCAGGCCAGCGCAGTTTCCGCATCGTTCTGAGCGGACAGCAGCATCGCCGCCAGGCGTGGATGCGTGCCGATCGTCAGCATCTTTTTTCCGAACGCGGTGATCGCGTTGCCGGCATCCAGCGCGCCGAGGCGCTGCAGAAGATCGCGCGCCGCGGCCATCGCACCGGTCGGCGGTGCGTCGACGAAGCGCAGCGCGTCGCTGCCCCAGGCCGCGAGTTCCAGCGCCAGCGATGCGAGTTCGACTTGCGCGATCTCGGGCCGCCGCTGCGGCTCCAGGCGCTGAGATTCCGGCCAGAGTCTGTACGCCCAGCCCTCGGCGACGCGCCCCGCGCGACCGGCGCGCTGATCGGCGGACGACTGCGCGATGTTCACCACATCCAGCCGCGAGAAACCGCTGTTGGGGTCGTAGCGCGGCTCGCGCGCGAGGCCGCTGTCGATCACCACGCGCACACCGGGCAGGGTCACGCTGGATTCGGCGACATTGGTCGCGAGCACCACGCGGCGGCGGCCGTCCTGCGAAGGCTGCAATACGCGCGACTGCTGTTCGACCGGGAGTTCGCCGTGGAGGGTGAGGATTTCGATGCTTGGGTTGCCGTGTGCCAATAGCACTTCAACCTTCCCGATCTCCCGCTGCCCCGGCAGAAACACCAGCACGTCGCCCGGATGCCCGGTAAGCGCATGCTCCACCGCGCGTTTCACCTGATGCTCGATCGCCTCGTCGCGCCGCGCCGGATAATGCGCGACGCGCACCGGATAACTGCGCCCGGCGCTGGACAGCCGCGGCGCATCGAGAAACGCGGCCAGTTTCTCGCCGTCCAGCGTCGCCGACATCACCACCAGCCGCAGGTCTTCGCGCAGGCCCGCCTGCACATCCAACGCCAAGGCCAGACCGAGATCGCCGGCGAGATGGCGTTCGTGGAATTCGTCGAACAGGATCGCGCCCACGTCTTCCAGCATCGCGTCGTCCTGCAGCATCCGCGTGAGGATGCCTTCGGTCACCACTTCGATCCGGGTGTTCGCCGAGACCTTGTTTTCGAAGCGGATGCGGTAGCCGACCGTTTCGCCGACGGCTTCGCCCAACTGCTTCGCCATGAACTGCGCCGCCGCGCGCGCGGCTACGCGGCGCGGTTCCAGCATCACGATCTTGCGGCCGGCCAGCCACTCGGCGTCGAGCAGCGCCAGTGGTACCTGGGTGGTCTTGCCGGCGCCGGGCGGCGCTTCCAGCACCAGGCGCGTGCCGGTGGTCAGCGCCCGCCGGATGTCCGGCAGCAGTTCGGCGATGGGGAAGGCGTGTTGCGAGGTCATCGCATCAGGCTAACAGCCCCGACAAGGGGCGAAGCCGGCTTGCCACGCGCCTCGCTCGGGGCGCCGTTCGTCGGCGCGCGGCCCGCTGCCGGGCTTTTTGGTGGCGGTTGTCATAGCGCCGGGCTAGATTGCGGCCTCCATACCGGAAGGGATGTTCTCATGTCGCGTGCGCTTTCCATGCTGTCGCCCTATGTGTTGTGCCCCTTGGCCTGCGCCCTGCTCCTCGCGAGCGGCGCCGCCCAGGCAGGCGTCTTCATCAACGAATTCCATTACGACGATTCCACCGCCGCCGGCGATACCGGCGAGCGCATCGAGATCGTCGCCACCGCGGGCGAAACCCTCAGCAGCTACCGCGTGTATCTCTACAACGGCTCCACGCCGTCGGCCGCCGTCACCTACGACAACGATCTGGTGCCCGCGGGCAGTCTGGTGAGTTGCGGCGGACAGGTGCGCATCGCGACCCTGAGCTACGCCAGCAACGGTATCCAGAACGGTTCCAACGACGGCATCGCGCTGGTGAACCCCAGCGGCCAGGTCGTGCAGTTCATCAGCTACGAAGGCGGCATCACCGCCAGCAACGGTCCGGCCGCGGGCCTCACCAGCACCAATATCCCGGTGTCCGAAAGCGGCTCCGACGCCGCCGGCAGATCGCTGCAGCTCGGCGGCAGCGGCGGCCTGACCAACTTCACCTGGCGCGCCGCGGCCACGCAGACCTTCGGCACCTGCAACAACAGCCAGACGTTCTCCGGCACTACGCCGAACCCGGTGCCCACCGTCACCTCGACCACGCCGGTCAACGGCGCGAACGATTTCCCGGCCGCCGGCAATCTCGGCATCACCTTCAGCGAAGCGGTCATCGCCGGCCCCGGCGCGTTCACCCTGGCCTGCGCCACCTTCGGCGACATCAACATCACTTGGCCCACCACGACAGCGGCGACCGGTTTCAGCATCGACACCGCCACGGCGCTGCCCGCGGGCGTGGCCTGCACCTTCACCGCGTTCGCGGCGAACATCCGCGATGCCGGTGATGCGCGTCCGGCATCGAACACGGTGGTGAACTTCAACGTCGCCAGCGGCGGCGGTGGCGGCACCGGTTATTACTCGAAGGTCAACACCAGCAGCCCCTCGCAGTTGCGCTGCTCGCTGCACGCGACCATCAAGGGCCACACCTCGTATCCGTACAGCGGCGGCACCACCAACACATGGTCGATCCTCGAAATCGCCGATGAAGATCCGAACAACAGCGGCCGCATCCTCGATGCGTATCGCAACCGCAGCTTCGTCAAGATCACCGATCGCGCGGGCAGCGGCAGCGGCCTGAAATACAACCGCGAACACAGCTGGCCGAACTCGCTGGGCTTCGGTTCCACCACCGGCAACCTCGGCCTGCCGAACGCGCCGTACACCGACACGCACATGCTGTATCTCACCGACTCGGCCTACAACTCCGATCGCGGCAACAAGCCCTACGCCAACTGCACCGCGGCCTCGGGCTGCGGCGAGCGCGTCACCGAAGTGAACAACGGCCAGGGCGGCGGCAGCGGCGCGTATCCGGGCAATTCCAACTGGGTGAAAACCCCGGACGGCAACAGCGGCTCGTTCGAAGTGTGGGGCAAGCGCAAAGGCGACATGGCGCGCACCATCCTGTACATGGCGATCCGTTACGAAGGCGGCACGCATCCGACCACCGGCCAGTCCGAACCGGATCTGGAACTCACTGACAATCGCAGCCTGATCGTCATCACCTCCAGCTCGCCGGCCTACATGGGCCTGCTGTCCACGCTGATCGCCTGGCATCAGGCCGACCCGCCGACCGCCGCCGAACGCGAGCGTAACGAAGTGATCTACAGCTTCCAGGGCAATCGCAACCCGTTCATCGATCATCCGGAATGGGGTACCGCGGCGCTGTTCACTTCGGCGAAACCGGCGACGTGTCAGTTGAATTGATTCACTGAGATATCGCGATGGTTTTAAAACGCCGGCAGGGAACTGCCGGCGTTTTTGTTTGGCGAGAGATTTGATGCCGCTTGTGCAGAAGCTTCGCGCTAGGCCCATGCCTGCGGCCGATGTCTTAAAGTCCGAATTCCGCCGATTGACGCGCAAGCGTGGCGAAGCGCAGTATTTTTGCCGCCTTTGTTTCGGGGCATATAAAGAGTTAGGCTGCTATGCGGTCTCACCTGATGAGATCGAAGCACATTATAAATAGTATCGTTTCATTTCTGAAACTACTTCGGAGAGCGATCATGGCAATCAAACCCGGCCCAAAACCAATTGCCAAATCAACAGGCAAACCTGATCAGCGGCGTCGTGATAACAAGAAGACGCCCGGCAATACGCCCTCTCTCAAGCCTCACAAGCACAAGAAGGGCAGTTAACAGTGAAGGCGCGCTCTTGTTCATGGCGCCACTCAATTAAGCCGACGCCGCTTCGCAGTGCGGCTTAATTCAGGCGCTGGGCGTAATGGGTGAGATTTTCGCAAACCGAAAGTGCTGGGCTTCTCATCGCGGCGATTGTGATCGGACGCTAAGCCGCGAGCACTTGATCTCTAAAGCGCTCTTTCCGGGCTCTGTCGCTACCGTTTCCGGCTTCAGTTGGTGCGAAAATCCACAGTGCATAGGTATCAACGCTCTGACTCGCAAGTTCCTATGCAAACGTCACAACAGCGCTCTCTCCCCTGCTGATGAAGCTATCGCGGCGTTGAACCTGACGGCCGGAAAGAGCGGCTCGGAAATCAAGATTTCGGGGTACGCTCTAGAGAGCTGGTTCCTTAAGACCCTAATCAACCTCTCTTACGGCTGTGAAGAGCATATTGGTGTAGGCATGTCTAACCGAGTCGCAGGAAGGCCACCTCCATACTTGGTGGAGGTAGCGCTGGGTCGCTTACGGTTTTCTCACTGGATGGGTCTATACGTTCTTAGTATTGGAGAGACCTACCAAGCGCTGCATGGAGAAATTCTATTTGCGCCATTTACGAAAGATGCTGAGATAGGCGGCGGACTCTTTGAGGTTGCCGGCATCAACTTCTTTCTTTCGCTTCTGCCTGGTCATCGCCCCGCCACTATTGGGCAGATTTCCAATAGTCCGTGGCCTGCGCATGTTGCAAGCGCACCATTGGTGCATCGACCAACCTTTGTAAAGGTTCGTCAGTGGCAAAATGAGCAATCTCACATCACATTGGATTGGGTGCATGACGTCTAACAATTCGTTCAAGCCGACCCGGTAGTTCCTACGGTTTAGTGGACACCCTGACCTAACACCCAGGAGTGTTCCCCCATGCCAACACCAGGTCCACGCACGACGTATCGATACAGCGATGCATTCAAGGCGACGGCAGTGCCGTAGCCCGGGTAAGGCCGAAGGCCGCACCCGGGATCTTCGGAGAAATATACTTTTCTTCATCCCGGGTGCGCGCGTTGCGCTTACCCGGGCTACGAAACAGGCCGGCGACAAGTTGCGTGCGTAGGTCATTCGCGGAGACGAAGCCCAGCATGCGACGAAAGACATCTTCGGTCGCGTTCGACAAGCGCGTCAGCAGAGCCGCAACCTTTTCGGGCTCGACGGTGAACGTGTTGTTGATGACGATGAAGCAAGCCGCGGTCAGCTCCGCGCTGTATGAAAGGTGATCGCGTAACCGTCAGGATCCTGTGCGACGAAGAAGCGACCGAAAGGGCCATCGGCAAGCGGGGCGAGGATGGTGCCGCCGCGCTCGACGAGCTCGGCGTGCAGCGCATCGGCGTCGTGGCAGGCGATCCAGAGGATCATGCCCACGCCGAGCGGGCCGGTTTCGGGAAGCGGCCGGATAGGCTCTCGCAGCGCCAGCGGGATCGGCGCTGTCTTGAAGATGACCGCGCCCGGCGGATTGTGAGCTGACACTTCGAAACCGAAGATCTCCACGTAGAACGTTCTGGACGCGGCGAGATCCCGAACTTGCAAGGCGATGAAATCAGGCCCAAGTGGTGTTGTCATGAAGATTCCCGTAGAGTGATGTAAGTGTCCTGATACTATTATAAGGCTCCTGATATGTCAACGCTGAAAGCGCAGACCCGGAACAGCGCCGACTGGGTCGGCTACAACCTCAAGATCACGCAACATCGTTTGCGACAACGTCTGGATGCCGAGCTCGCGCAGTTCGGCATCACGGCCCCGCAGAACGCCGTTCTGCTCGAGATCGCAGGCAACCCGCGCGTCTCGAATGCCGACTTGGCCCGCGCCGCGTTCGTCACGCCGCAGACCATGCAGGGGATCCTCGTCAATCTCGAACGCGACGGTCTGATCGTGCGCACCCCGCATCCGGAACATGGGCGAGTCATCATGACCGAGCTGACGAAGGTCGGGCAGAAGGCCGTCGCCGCCGGCGCGCGAGCGGCCGATGTGGTGGAGCGTCAAATGCTGTCCGCACTGTCGGCAGAAGAAGCCAAACTCCTCTGCGACATGCTCAAGCGCTGTGCGGCTGCCCTGTAAGTGCGTAAGGCGCGTACCGCCATGAATCTTTCGTAGCCGCGCGGCGTTGGCGGTTCTCGATGGCGCATGACGCCTTCGGCTTATGCGCCCTACGGGCTGAGGGATACAAAGGTTATCGTCCCATCGAAATTTCCGTCATAGTGTCGCTGATATGCTTTGTAGACCCAAAGGGCGGCGCACAGGACGTGCGCCGTTTTTCTATGAGGCAGGATGCCTCATAGAAAAATACCGACCATATTTCAGGCGGCAGATTTGCCTCGGCACTGAGTGTTTCTTTGGTTACTTTCTTTGCGCCAAAGAAAGTAACCCGCGCGAAAGCGCGGAAGCTTTGCAGTTGCTTGTTGATGGGTATCGCTACGCTCAACCTATCCTACCTCGCTTGGTTCAGTGATGTAGCGCGCTTGCGGCCGAAGGCAGCAAGCGGGGCTCTACGGAGAGAGGTGCCTTGCATCATCCCGGGTTCACGCGTTGCGCGGACCCGGGCTACGAAACTACAACCGCGTACGGAAAAACGTCCGGTGCCGATCGCGTCAGGACTTCTTGTCGATCGCGACGATGGCATCGCGGATGGCCTGTTCGCGGAATCCGGAAATCTCGCGTTCGCCGATGTACAGCAACGGGACGTACTGGCCGCCGCGCTTCTGGAATTCCGCGGCGGCGGCTTTGGACTTGTCGACCTGATACTCGGTGAACTTCACGCCCTCTTTGGCGAACAACGCTCGGGCCTTGATGCAGTACGGGCAGGTCGAGTTCGAATACATCACGATTTCCTGACCCGCTTGCGCATACAGCGCGCTGAAGTCGCCGGTGCGGTACTCGGGTTCCGGAAAAAGCGTGTGGTACGCCGAGGACGCATGCGGCCCGACCTGGATGCCGGCGACGAAGCACAACGGCAGCATCACGGCTGCGAGCAGGAGTTTGAGTGCGTTGGGCATGGTGAAATCCTGTGGTGTCGATTCTCGGGAAGATCGTTCGTCGTTCGGATCGTCGGCGCCCGGCCATGCCCGCCGACGCGATGCGAGGCATCGCATCGGCGGGCACAGGGCATGCAAGCCGGGTCATGCTCCGCCGTCAGGGGCAGAATGTCGCCTCGCACAGCCTTCTCTGTCGACCGCAGGCGGCATAACAACCTTCGCCGCCATTCAAATCGCATTGATACAGACATGCCATGAAGAACGTCTGGCAGTCCCGGCAGCGATAATCCGGAACGCTCTGCGCCATCGACACGCTCATGCCGGCACCGGCCAGCGCAGCGCACAGACCGAAAAACAGAATGGTTTTCAGTTTCATGATGATGCTTCCTCTGGTTGTATCAACAACATGATCCAACGAACGCGGCAGCGGCCGCACGGCGATGGCCCTGGAAAGCGGTCATCGTCTTTTCCATCGGAATTCACGTCTGGACAGGATCACCGGAGGACGCAAGGCGGGCCTGCGGGCAACAGAAGGGGCGCGCGGCAGCGCACCCGGTGGGCCTGCTTGTGCAGGCGATGCTCAGCGACTGCCCGGCCCGCGTGTGTGCGATGCATCGATGCGGCGCGGCGCCGGTTTCGTCTTCGCCGTCGACTGTGCGACGGGAATCGCAGGTTGCACCGGCTTCACCCGCCGCCCCTGCCCTTCGGCGGTGATCACGTTGACCATCGCGCGGATGTCGTCGATGTCGTCGACCACGCGGGTGTTGAGGTCGTCGACCAGAAACACGCCTGCGACCTGATTCACGCGATCCACCCACGGGGTGAAGCCGAACGCGCCCGGGCTGGAGACGATGAGCGGCGATGCGGGATCGATCCACTGGCCGATGCCGTAACCGAAGCCGGTCGACGTCGGCGGGCGCGAGATGTCGACGGTGCCGACGGTGCGATCGTTCGCCATCAGCTCGATGGTGGTGCGATCGAGGAAACGACGGCCCGGCAGGCAGAGCTGCATGGTGCTGTTGTCGAGACAACCGTAGGCCAGCACCATGTCGACGACCTTGCCGTAATCCTCCAGCGTGCTGCGCACGCCGCCGGCGATGCGCGGGTTGGTGTTGCGCACGTAGCCCGGCTCGGTGGATGCGGTCGCGAAGTCGGTGGCGGTCAGGCCCAGCGGCGTCGCCATTTCGTCGATGAAGATGTCGTCCCAGGCTTTGCCGGTCGCCAGTTCGGCCATGCGCCCGGCGACCTGCATCGAATTGCCGCCGTACGAAAACACCGTGCCCGGCGTGCCGATCAGCGGTTCCTGCAGGATGCGGTTGGCGCAGCTGGCGAGCGTGTAGAGCGGATTGGACATGCAGCTGTCGTCGCCGCCGGGCAGCGCGCTGGTGTGCGAAAACAGCTGCGCGAGCGTGATCGGGCGCTTGGCGGCGTCGATGTTCGGAAAATACTGGCCGACGGTATCGGTCCAGCGCATCTGGCCTTTGTCGACCAGGCGCGCGAGGGTCAGCGCCGACAGCCATTTGCTGGCCGACGCGATGCGGATGCGGGTGCCGAGGGTGTAGCCGCCGAACGCGCGGCGATAGACCACGCTGCCGTGCTTGTTGACGCGCAGCGACGCGCCGTCGAGGTTGTTGGCCGTCACGAAGCTCTGCATTTCGGCGGTGACTGGGGAAAAATCGTAGATCGGCACCGCGCGTGCGGTGCTGGCGGCGCCGAGCAACAGGGTCAGGCCGAAGGTGGTGATCAGTGTGCGCAACATGGTGCATCTTCCGTGTTGGAGGGTACGGAGTGAACGCCGGTGCGCGGAGCGACGTTGACGCGGTTGGCGGTCCGGGCGCGGCGAAGTTGTAACGACTTGTGTCTGGATCTGTTTCTGGCGCGATGTCCGGAGCGGCGCTGCGGCTTCCGTACAATGGCGAACCCCGTTCTTCGCAGCTTGCGCATGACCCTGATCGATATCGGCGCCAACCTCACCCACGACAGCTTCGATCACGACCGCGAGGCGGTGCTGCAGCGCGCGCGCGCCGCAGGCGTGACGAAGATGGTGATCACCGGCGCCAGCCGCGAACATTCGCCGAAGGCCTTGATCCTGGCGCGGACGTATCCGGGCGAACTGTTCGCCACCGCCGGCGTGCATCCGCATCACGCGGTGGAGTACACCGACGAGTGCGACGCCGAAATGCGCGAGCTGCATGCGCATCCCGAAGTGGTGGCGGTGGGCGAATGCGGACTCGACTACAACCGCGATTTCTCGCCGCGGCCGGCGCAGCGCAGGGCGTTCGAGCGTCAGCTGCAGTTGGCCGCAGAGAATGGCAAACCACTGTTCCTGCACCAGCGCGACGCGCACGACGATTTCGTCGCGATGATGAAGAACTTCGACGGTCGTCTGGGCCCGGCGGTCGTGCATTGCTTCACCGGCACCCGCAAGGAACTGTTCGACTGTCTCGATCACGACTGGCACATCGGCATCACCGGCTGGCTCTGCGACGAGCGCCGCGGCCTGCATCTGCGCGAACTGGTGAAACACATTCCCGCGAACCGGCTGATGATCGAAACCGATGCGCCCTATCTGCTGCCGCGCACGGTGAAGCCGCAGCCTTCGCATCGGCGCAACGAGCCGATGTACCTCGCGCATATCGTCGAAGAGCTGGCGCGCGATCGCCGCGAAGCGGTGGAAGTCGTCGCCGCAGCGACCACTGCGACCGCGACCGCATTCTTCCGCTTGCCGGTTGCCTGAATGGCGTCAGCGGCGGCTGACGGGCGGGACTTCCGGCACGATCTGAAATAGTGAACCAGTCGGTACACTGTCGCTCCCCCTGTTCCGGAAGCGCGACATGCCGATGTTGCTCCGTCCTTTTGTGCTGGGCGTCAGTCTCAGTCTGGCCCTGACCGCCTGTGGCGACGACGCCGCTTCGGACACCGCTGCCGCCACCGCGGCACAGGACGCGTCGCAGGCGATGGCGGTCACGGTGGCGCCGGTGCGCATGCGCGAGATCGCGCGCGGCGTGACCATCTCCGGCGAAGTTGCCGCAGTCGAGGAAATGCAGCTGGGCGTCGAACTCACCGGTCTGCGCGTGACCGAGCTGCTGGTGGACGTGGGTGTGCAGGTGCGTCGTGGACAGGTGCTGATGCGGCTGGACCATCGCGTGCTGGACAGCGATCTGGCCAAGGCCGATGCGGCGCTGCGCGAGGCCGAAGCCGGCGCGGTGCTGGCCCGGGCCAATCTCGCCCGCGGCCAGCAGTTGGCCGATCAGCGCTTCCTCAGCGCGACCCAACTGGACGAACTGCGCGCCGCGCGCACCCAGAGCGACGCCCGCGTCGGCACGGCGCGCGCGACGCGTGACGGCGTTGCGCTGCGCCGCAGCTTCGCCGACCTGCGCGCGCCGGCGGACGGCGTGATCTCCAAACTGCTGGCGCAGCCGGGACAGATCGTCCTCAACGGCGGCGAACTGATGCGCATGATCCGCGACGGTCGCCTGGAATGGCGCGCCGAGCTGCCGGCCGCGCAGCTGACTGCGATCCAGCCGGGCCACCGGGTCGAACTGCGCACCGCTACCGGCAGCCTGGTCGAAGGCCGGGTGCGCTCGGTCAGCCCGGGTGTGGACACCGCCACCCGTACCGGCACGGTGTTCGTCGATCTGCCGAAGCCCGAAGGACTGGTGGCCGGCGCGTATCTCGAAGGCCGCATCGACACCGGCATCGCCCAGGCCGCGACCGTACCCGCCGCCGCCGTGGTGCTCCGCGACGGCTTCCCGACGCTGTTCGTGGTCGGCCGCGACGGCGTGGCGCATGCCAAGCGCGTGCGCACCGGCGCCAAGGCCGGCCCGCAGGCCGACCCGCAGATCGAACTGCTGGACGGCCCCAAACCCGGCGAACAGGTGGTGGTGCGCGGCGCCGGTTTCGTCGCCGACGGCGACCGGGTGCGCGTGGTCGCGCCCGCCGCTGCCGCTGTCGAAGCGCGGAGCGCCACGCCATGAGCGGAGGCGGCAATCTCTCGTCGTGGGCGATCGAGCGGCCGCTGCCGGCGCTGATGCTGTTCTTCGTGCTGTGCGTCGCCGGCCTGTGGGGGTTCCACGTATTGCCGGTGGCGCGGTTCCCGGATGTCTCGTTTCCGATGACCACGGTGACCATCGCCCAGCCGGGTGCGTCGCCGTCGCAGCTGGAAGCCGAAGTGACCCGGCGCGTCGAAGATTCGGTCGCCACCATTCCGAACATCAAGCGGGTCATGTCGACGGTGACCGAAGGCGTGAGCGCGACCACGGTCGAATTCACCCTCGACGCCGATCTGGCGACCGCGCTCGACGACACCCGCGACGCGGTGACCCGGATCCGCACCGATCTGCCGCAGGACATCCAGGAACCGATGGTCGGCAAGGTCGACATCGGCGGCTCGCTGTTGACCTATGCGGTGTCCGCGCCGCGGATGAGCGCCGACGAGCTGTCCTGGTTCGTCGATCACGACGTGTCGCGCGCGCTGTACGGCGTGAAAGGCGTGGCCCGGGTCACGCGCATCGGCGGCATAGAACGACAGGTGCGGGTCGATCTGGATCCCGAGGCGCTGCTGGCCTGGGGCATCACCGCCGGCGACGTGTCGCAGCAGCTGGCGCGCATCCAGGTGGAGCGGTCCGGCGGCAAGACCGAAGTCGGCGGCGGGCAACAGACCATCCGCACCATCGCGACCGTCGCCGACGCACGCCAGTTGCGCGACTACACCATCAGCCTGCCCGATGGTCGTTCGGTGCGTCTGTCGGCGATCGCCAACGTGCGCGACGCCGCCGCCGATCCCAGCCAGGCCGCGCTGCTCGACGGCAAGACCGCGGTCGGATTTTCGCTCTCGCGCACCCGCAAGTCCGACGAGCTGGTGGTCTCGGCCGCAGTGCAGGAAGCGCTGAAAACGCTGGGCGCCACGCATCCGGGCGTGCAGTTCCGCATCGTCACCAACATGGTCGAGGAAACCGAGCGCTCGTACAGCTCGTCGATGACCATGCTGTGGGAAGGCGCGCTGCTGGCGCTGCTGGTGGTGTGGTGGTTCCTGCGCGACTGGCGCGCCACCTGGGTGTCGGCGGTGGCGCTGCCGCTGTCGATCATCCCGACGTTCGCGGTGCTGGCGCTGCTCGGTTTCAGCCTGAACATCATCACCCTGCTGGCGCTGTCGGTGGTGGTGGGCATCCTGGTGGACGACGCCATCGTCGAGATCGAGAACATCGTCCGCCATCTGGGCATGGGCAAATCGCCGCTCGACGCCGCGCGCGACGCCGCCGCCGAGATTGGTACTGCGGTGATCGCGACCTCGATGACCCTGGCCGCGGTGTTCGTGCCGGTGGCGTTCATGCCCGGCATCGCCGGCAAGTTTTTCCGCGAATTCGGCTGGACCGCGGCCACCGCGGTGCTGTTCTCGCTGCTGGTCGCGCGATTGCTCACGCCGATGATGGCCGCGTATCAGCTCAAGGCGCATCCCGCGCCGCCCGCCGAGACCGCGCTGATGCGCCGCTATCTGGGCTGGGTGGACGCCTCGCTGCGCCATCGCGGACGCACGCTGTGGATGGCGCTGGCCCTGTTCGTCGCATCGCTGGCGATGGTGCCGTTCATCCCGGCGACCTTCATCCCGTTCACCGATCTGGGGCGCAGCAATCTCAGCCTGGAACTGGCGCCGGGCACGCCGATCGAAGAGACCGTCGCGGTCGCCGAAGAAGCGCGCGCGCGGCTCAAGGCGGTTCCCGAGCTCAAACAGGTCTTCACCATGGTCGGCAGCGAGCTGGACCTGGGCGACCCGGGACGTTCCAACGCCGGTGCCGTGCGCAAGGCGACCCTGGTGCTGGACTGGGGCCCCGCGAACGATCGCGACCGCGACCAGAAAGCGCTGGAGCGCGCCGCGCGCGCGCTGCTGGCCGACCTGCCGGGCGCGAAGATCAGCTATCTCAGCAGCGAACCCGGCGAAATGATGCAACTGGTGCTGTCCGGCGACGATCCCGTCGCGCTGGAAGCCGCCGCGGCCGCGGTCGAACGCGATCTGCGCGGGCTGAAAGGGCTGGGCAGCGTGTCGTCGTCGGCGTCGCTGCTGCGTCCGGAACTGCAGATCGTGCCCGATCCCGCGCGCGCGGCCGATCTGGGCGTCGCCACCGCCGACATTGCCGAAGCGACCCGCATCGCGACCAGCGGCGATTACACCCAGCGCATGGCGAAGTTGAACCTGCCCGACCGGCAGATTCCGATCCGCGTCGGTTTCGCCCGCGAATCGCTGACCGACCCGGCGCTGATCGGGCAACTGCGCGTGCGCGGCAAGGACGGCACGGTGCCGCTGAGCGCGGTGGCCGAACTGCGCGACGGCAGCGGTCCGTCGGTGATCTCGCGCTACCAGCGTCAGCGCAACATCACCCTCACCGCAGAGCTCAACGGCCGCCCGCTGGGCGAAGTGATGTCGGAAGTGCAGGCGCTGCCGTCGGTGAAGCAACTGCCCGCCGGCGTGCAGTTCCTCAACGCCGGCGATGCCGAAGTCTTCGTCGAACTGTTCTTCGGCTTCGCGATGGCGATGCTGGCCGGCCTCGTCTGCATCTACATGGTGTTGCTGCTGTTGTTCAACCACGCCATCCAGCCGCTGACCATCCTCACCGCGGTGCCGCTGTGCGCGGGCGGCGCGTTCGGCGCGCTGCTGGTCAGCGGGCACATGCTGTCGCTGCCGGCATTGATCGGCCTGCTGATGCTGATCGGCATCGCCACCAAGAACTCGATCCTGCTGGTCGACTACGCGGTGATGGCCGAAGACGAACACGGCCTGTCGCAGCATGAGGCCTTGATCGACGCCTGCCGCAAGCGCGCGCGCCCGGTGATCATGACCACCTTGGCGATGGGCGCCGGCATGCTGCCGCTGGCGTTCGGGTTTTCCGGCGATTCCAGCTTCCGCGCGCCGATGGCGGTGGCGGTGATCGGCGGCCTGATCACGTCCACCCTGCTCAGCCTGATCGTGATTCCGGCCGCGTACTCGGTGCTGCACGATCTGGGGCTGTGGATCGCAGGCAAGTTCCGGCGCGGCGACAAGACGGCGGTCGCGGACGCGAGTGCGTGAAGCGCCTGCGTGAAGCGGCAGTCGCGCCTCGAGGCGGGGATGTCTTGACGGCAAGGATGTCCTGACCGGCATCCCGCCTTTGCGGGGATGCCGGTCAAAAACGGCGCGGAATTACTGCACCGTGTTTCCGCGATCCTTTTTACCGCGGAACAGTTTGGCGACGAAGGCGACCAGGCCGAGGATCAGGAAGATGATCAGCTTCTTGCCGGCGATCAGCAGCACGCCGAGCTTGGCCAGCAGGCCGGTCTTGGCGGCGATGCCGCCGCCGATCAGCGCGGCGATGCCGTAACCCGCCGCTTTGTCGGTGCTGGAATCGTAGTCGGCATAGCGCGCACCGCTGTTGAATTCCGCGCTCGGCAACAGCTGTTGCATGCCGGTCTGCACCGCGCTCAGCTCGGACATGCCGGCGACCGCGTTCAAGCTCAGGAAACCGCGACGGCCGAGCACGCGCACGTCGTAGTTCAGGGTGTGCTGTTCGCCGCCCTGGAAGGCGATTTCCTTCGCCCAGTAGAGTTTCTTGCTGGCGGCGTCGTAGCGCGGCGGCACCGCCCAGCCCACCAGGTTCACCGACTCGTAACCGGCTTCCTTGCGTGCGGCATTCTCTTCGTTGGTCGCGTTCTTCAGTTCGGTGAGCAGCGCGTCGTAGTCGGTCTTGGCCGCGTCATCGTCGCTGACGTAGCCCTCGTCGGAAAACGTCACCACCACCGCCCACGACTTCTCGTGGTCCAGCGGCGTGGCGGTGGGCACGACCATGCCGAGCACGCTCTCGTCCGGCGGATTGCCCCACAGCTCTTCCAGCACGCGGCGCGCGTCGGCCTTGTCGAGAAAACGGAACTGGGTTCCGAGATGGAAGGTCGCTTCGGCTTCCGATACGGCGATGTCGCCGCTGCGGTATTTCAGCGAACTCATGAACGCTTTCAGCTTCGCTTCGTCGTCGGTCGACTGCGCGATGGCAGGCAAAGCAAATGTCGACACGGCAGCCAGCGCGGCCGCGACGAGCGCGGCCCAACCCAATTTCTTCAGCATGATCGATTCCCGTTGATCGGGCGTCCCCACGCCCGTAACGTCAGTGTGCCGTGGGCGGTCGACCGATGCCAGAGGATCGGTTGTGCGAGGAGCGATGGTCAGCGAATCAATACACCGCCAGATCGCCGCAGCCCTGCATGCCGGTTTCGCCCTGCACCACGATCTTCACCCGCTGCGGGTGCGGCCGGTCGGCGTCGTCGGTGCAGGCTTCGCTGACGATTTCGACGCGGATCGTCTTCTTGCCCTGCGCAGTGTCGAGCGTGCCGTCGAGCAGGATCGGTGCGCCGCGCGACGGGCCGGGCGCGCTTCGGTAGAACAGGATGCCTTCAGCGTCGTAGCTGCCCATGCCCCAGACCAGATGCACGCGATGCGGCATGCCCTCGGCGGTCTGCCCGCCCCGGCTCTGGATCTCGATGTTGAAGTGCTCGCCCAGGCCCATGAATGCCGGCACCGGGCTGACTTTGCCGACCATGCCGGGCGAAAGCTTGCCGGCGGCGCCGGGCGGCGGCCCTGGCGAAGCGGCTTCTGGCGCGGCGGCTTCGGTGGGCGTCGTGGCGCTGCATGCGGTCAACGTCATCATCAGTAGCGCCGCGAAAGTCGTTCGGATACGCATGACAGGCTCCAGTCGAAATGACGATGAGGATCTATCGTAGGAGGGCCTTCAGGCCCGAGCTTTCGATTCACCATGGCGAACGTAGAGCTCGGGCCTGAAGGCCCTCCTACGGATGCATGGCCATCGAATTCAAGGATGGCGGGACCGGTGTCGAGGGCGTCAGCTGCGCAGCCCGACCCCGCGCTTCAACAGCCACAGGCTGAGGCCGCCGAGCGCGGCCACGAAGCCCAGCATCAGCGCGTACGCCAGCCACAGCGGCACGTCGGACACGCCCAGCAGGCCGTAGCGGAAGGCGTTGACCATGTAGAAGATCGGGTTGAGGTGGGTCGCGGCTTCGGCCCAGTCGGGCAGCAGCTTCACCGAATAGAACACGCCGCCCAGATACGTCAGCGGAGTGAGGATGAAGGTCGGCACGATCGCGATGTCGTCGAATTTCTTCGCGTACACCGCGTTGACGAAGCCGGCGAGGGCGAAGATCGTCGCGCCCAGGATCACCGTGGTCAGGGTGACGAGCGGATGCGGCACCCGCACCTGGGTGAAGAACATCGCGATCAGCAGCACGATCGCGCCGACCAGCAGCCCGCGCAGCACCGCGCCGGCGACGTAGCCGCCCAGGATCACCCACGACGGCATCGGGCTGACCAGCAGTTCCTCGACGTGGCGGCCGAACTTGGCGCCGAAGAAACTCGATGAAATGTTGCCGTAGCTGTTCTGGATGATGCTCATCATCACCAGCCCGGGGACGATGAAGTCCATGTACTTGATGCCGTCCATTTCGCCGACCCGCGAGCCGATCAGGCCGCCGAAGATCAGGAAATACAGGGCCATGGTGATCGCGGGCGGCACCAGGGTCTGGCCCCAGATGCGCATGATCCGCGCGACTTCGCGACGGACGATGGTGTACAGCGCGGTGCGATGGCGCTGGGCGACGCTCATCTCGGGTACGGTCTGCTGCGCGCTCATGCCGCGGCTCCCACGTTGTTGTCGCCGGTCAGTCTCACGAACAGCTCCTCCAGCCGGTTGGTCTTGGTGCGCATCGAGCGCACGCGGATGCCGGCAGCATCGAGTGCGGCGAACACGCCGTTGAGGTCCATCGCCCGCGGCATGTCGATGTCGAGAGTGTGATCGTCCACCGCGTGCAGGGTCGCGCCGGGGATCGAGGGCAGCTGTCCGGGCAGCGCGCCGTCGATGTCGAGCAGGAAGCCTTCGACGTCGAGCTTGGCCAGCAGCGCCTTCATCGGCCCCTGCTCGACGATCCGGCCCTTGTCGATGATCGCGAGATTGCGGCAGAGGTTTTCGGCCTCTTCCAGATAATGGGTGGTGAGGATGATGGTGGTGCCGGAGGCGTTGATGTCCTTCAGCGTCGTCCACATCCCGCGGCGGATCTCGATATCGACGCCGGCGGTGGGCTCGTCCAGGATCAGCAACCGCGGGCTGGTCATCATGGCGCGGGCGATCATCAGCCGCCGTTTCATGCCGCCGGACAGGGTGCGGCTCATCTTGTCGGCCTTGTCCCACAGCTGCGCTTCCTTCAGCACCCGCTCCGCGCGTTCGCGGGCGACCGCCCGCGGAACGCCGTAGAAGCCCGCGTAATTCACGCAGATGTCGAACGGCTTCTCGAACATGTTGAAGTTGATTTCCTGCGGCACCAGCCCGATCAGGCGCATCGCGGCGTCGCGCCGGGCGGCGATGTCGACGCCGAAGATGCGGACCTCGCCGGAGGACTTGTTGACCAGCGAGCTGGTCACTCCGATCAGGGTCGACTTGCCGGCGCCGTTCGGGCCCAGCAGTGCGTAGAAATCGCCGGGAGCCACGTCCAGCGAGACGCCCTTCAGGGCCTCCACGCCGTTGTCGTAGGTCTTGCGCAGGTCGCGGATCGAAAGCGCCGGCACGTCGGCGCCGGGGGCGGAAGCTGGGGTCATCGGGGGTCCTTGCCGTCGCCGGCTGGCGGGCGCTTGGGGAGATTGGCGCGACGGAACGGCTAGTATAGGCGGCCGTGCCGGCGGCTCCCGATCGACAGCCGGCAACACTCCTTTCCACAAGGTTTCTCCCTCGTGCCCGTCCATTTCCCGCTCAAACTCGTCGGCCGCCGGATGCTGGCCCCCACCGTCGCCCATCTCAATTTCGTCCGCGACGATGGCGAACCGCTGGATTACATCCCCGGGCAGTTCCTGCAGGTGCATTTCCATTACGCCGACGGCACCGCGACCAAGCGCAGCTACTCACTCGCCACCCAGCACGACCACGCGGTGGGACCGGGCGAATCGGTGGAGATCGCGGTGAGCTACGTCGCCGGCGGCGCCGCCACGGCTTTGTTCGAAGAACTGCCGCTCGGCGGCCGGATCGACGCCAGCGGCCCCTACGGCCGCTTCTGCCTGATGCCCGCCGACGCCAACCGCCGCTATCTGCTGATCGGCACCGGCACCGGCGTGACCCCGTACCGGGCGATGCTGCCGCAGCTGGCGGCGCAGATCGCCGGCCGCGGCATCGAAGTAGTGCTGTTGTTCGGCGCGCGCACCCCGGAAGAGCTGCTGTACGGCGACGATTTCCGCGATTTCGCGAACAAGCATCCGAATTTCCGCTTCGTGCCGTGTTTCTCGCGGGAACTGCCCGCCGAAGACTCGCCGCACGCGCACGCCGACGTGCGCAAGGGCTATGTGCAGGACCAGCTGGCCGAATTCGCGCCGCAGGCCGACACCGACATCGCCTACCTCTGCGGCAACCCGAACATGGTCGACGTGTGCTTCGAGGCGCTGAAGGGCCACGGCCTGCCGGTGCCGCACATCCGCCGCGAGAAGTACATCAGCAGCAAATAAGGCGCGAGGCGGGTTCCGTAGAGCGGCCTTCAGGCCGCTGCTGCACCCCCTCCCATTCCCGCGCAGCGGTGTAGAGCGGGCTTCAGCCCGCTGCTCCGCTGCGGAACTGTTGTAGCGGGCTGAAGCCCGCTCTACAAACCAGCCGTTTGATTCGCGTCAGCCGCGGCCGCGGCATCATTGGCGTCGCGCTCCGGGTTCTGCCTGGGGCTGTCACATCCGCCGCCCGCCCGCGTCTTGGTCCACGAAGCGCAGTTTTCTTCCCCGCACACGATCCGCATCGAGAAGCCTCCCATGCTCAAACCCCTGTTGCTGTCCTCGCTCGCGCTGGCGCTCGCCGCCTGCGGCGGGCAGGCCGAAAAAACCGCGGTCCCGAAGACCGACGCCAACGGCGACCTGCGCTACGGCGGCCTGGTGTTCAAGCCCTGCGCCCTCGGCGGCGACCGCGGCCAGGGCGTTGAGGCGCAGTGCGCCACGCTGCAGGCGCCGGAAAACCACGCTGCGCCCAATGGCCGCAAGATCGCGCTGGCGGTGGCGATGATCCCGGCCAAAAGCCAGACCCAGTCGGACCCGGTGGTGATCATCGCCGGCGGCCCCGGTCAGTCGATCCTCGACAGCTATCCGATGCTGCATCCGGCGCTGAACGACGTGCGCCGCAGCCGCAACATCCTGCTGGTGGACGCGCGCGGCACCGGTAGTTCGCATCTGCTGCAGTGCGAAGAGTTCACGACGATGGACGAAAACATCGAAAGCAACGACGACCCGGCGAAGACGCGCGCGCTGGTCGAGCGTTGCCGCGACCGCCTGGCCAAGACCAGCGACCTGCGTTTCTACGGGACCGGCGACCACATCCAGGATCTCGACCTGCTGCGCCGGACCATCGGCGTGGAACAGCTCAACCTCGCCGGCATTTCCTACGGCACCCGCGTCGCCCAGCAGTACGCGGCGCGCTATCCGACGCACACGCGCACGGTCACGCTGGATTCGATCGCGCCCAATACGCTGGTGCTCGGCCAGGAACACGCGCGCAATCTCGACGCCGCGATCAAACAGCAGTTCACGCGCTGCGTCGCCGATGCCGCCTGCAAGCAGAACATCGGCGATCCCACCGCATTGCTCGCCAAGGTGCGCGCGACGCTGCAGGCCGGCGGTCTGGCGCCGGTGCGCTACCGCGACCCAACCGGCGGCGAATGGCGCGAGGAAGTGCCGCGTTTCGGCCATCTCGGCATGCTGCTGCGCTTCTATGCCTACCGTCCCGAATCGGCGTCGATGCTGCCGCTGATCCTGCACGATGCCGCCGAAGGCCGCTACGAAACCCTGCTGTCGCAGGCGCGCGCGCTGAGCGGCGATGTCGGCGATTCGATGGCGCTGGGCATGCATCTGTCGGTGAGCTGCACCGAAGATTTCGAAGTGCAGATCCGGCCCGAAGACGAAACGACGATCATGGGCAACGATATCGTCGAGTTCATCCAGGCGCAGTGCGCGGTGTGGCCCAAGGGCAAGCGCGACCCCGCGTTCCGCAAGCCGCTGGCGGGCAAGGTGCCGGTGCTGGCGCTCAGCGGCGAGTTCGATCCGGTCACGCCGCCGCGCTACGGCGATGAAGTGGTGAAGACCCTGCCGAACGGACGTCATCTGGTACTGCCGGGCCAGGGCCACAGCGTGCTCACCACCGGCTGCATGCCGAAACTGTTCGCCCAGTTCGTCGAAACCGCCGATGCGAAAAAGCTCGACGCCGACTGCCTCAAGCGCCTGAAGCCGACGCCGCCGTTCGCGGGCTACTACGGCTGGGAGCCCTGATGTCGGTTTGAAGCTCTGCTCCTCCCCTTGCGCATAGCGCAGGGGGAGGCTGGGAGGGGGTTCGGGAGCGACGCTGTCGTTCAAGAGCACCCCTCCCCAACCCTCCCCTTGGCCTGCGGCCAAAGGGAGGGCGTCATTCGCAAGCGCTGCGGCGTTCGCGTCATCCACGTAGTTTCTTCACGGGGTTTTCCCATGATCGATGTCCAGAATCTGCACAAGTCGTTCAAGACCAAGACCGGTCTGGTGCAGGCCGTGCGCGGCGTGAGTTTCACCGCCAACGACGGCGAAATCACCGGCCTGCTCGGCCCCAACGGCGCCGGCAAGACCACCACGCTGCGCATGCTTTACACGCTGATGTCGCCAGACCAGGGCACGGTGAGTGTCGACGGGATCGACATCCAGAAGGATGCGACCGCGGTGCGCCAGCGCCTGGGCGTGCTGCCCGACGCGCGCGGCGTGTACAAGCGCCTGAGCGCGCGCGAGAACATCGCCTACTTCGGCGAATTGCACGGGCTGGACGCGGCGACGATCGCGTCGCGCACCGCGAAGTTGGCGGAAACGCTGGGGATGGAGGATTTCCTCGACCGCCGCACCGAAGGTTTCTCGCAGGGCCAGCGCACCAAGACCGCGATCGCGCGGGCGCTGATCCACGATCCGCGCAACGTGATCCTCGACGAACCCACCAACGGCCTCGACGTGATGACCACCCGCGGCCTGCGCAATTTCCTGCTGCAGCTGCGCGCCGAAGGTCGTTGCGTGATCTTCTCCAGCCACATCATGCAGGAGGTCGCGGCACTCTGTGACCGCATCGTGGTGATCGCGGGCGGCGAAGTGAAAGCCATCGGTACGCCCGACGAACTGCGCGCGCGCGCCGGCGAAGAGAATCTCGAAGACGCTTTCGTGCAACTGATCGGTTCGGAAGAGGGGCTGCACGCATGAAAATGCCTACGTTCTCCACATTCATGACCGTGTTCCGCAAGGAACTCCGCGATTTCGCCCGCGACCGCCGCACCTTCCTGATGGCGCTGCTGCTCGGCCCGCTGGTCTATCCGGTGCTGATGCTGGGCATGGGCAAGCTGATGGAAGCGCGGATCAGCACGCAGCTGGAAAAGCCGCTGGAGATTCCGATCATCGGCGCCGCCTACGCGCCCAATCTGGTCGCGTGGCTGGAAACCCAGGATATCCGCGCCAAGCCGGCGCCGAAGGATCTGGTCGCCGCGATCCGCAACCAGGACGAAGACGTGGCCCTGGTCATCGCGCCGAATTTCGGCGAGGAATGGCGCGCGGGCCGGCCGGCGAAAGTGGAAGTGGTCGCCGACACCACCCGCAGCAATGCGGACGTGCCGATCGAACGCCTGCGCGGCGCGCTCAACGCCTACAGCGGCCAGGTCGGCGCGCTGCGTCTGGTTGCGCGCGGGGTGAATCCTTCGCTGATGCAATCGGTGGCGGTGACCCAGCGCGACGTGGCCACCCCGGAAGCGAAACAGGGGCGGCTGATGTCGATCATCCTGCCGCTGATTCTGGTGATTTTCGCGTTCATGGGCGGCGCCAACCTGACCATGGACGTGACCGCGGGCGAACGCGAGCGGCAATCGCTGGAACCGCTGCTGGCCACGCCGGTGTCGCGCGGCGTGCTGGTCAGCGGCAAGATGGCCGCGGCGGGATTGATCGGCATCGCCAGCGTCATCCTGACCTTGCTGTCGTTCAAACTCAGCGCGGCGATGTCGACCAGCGCGATGGCCAGTTCGCTGGACGTGTCGTTCCCGGCCATCGCGCGGATGCTGCTGGTGCTGGCGCCGCTGGTGCTGATCGGTACCGCGCTGCTCACCTTCATCTCCGCCGGCTCCAAGAGCATGAAGGAAGCGCAGAGCCACATGGTCTGGCTGATGTTCATGCCGATGCTGCCGGGCTATGCGCTGATGGCCTATCCGCTGAAGGATCAGGATCTCTGGCAATACGCGGTGCCGTTCCTGTCGCAGAACCAGATGCTGGTGAAGGCTTCGCGCGGCGAGAACGCATCGCCGGAACAGTGGGCGATCTATCTGGTCTGCGCGATTGCGCTGGCCGCGGCGCTGTGGCTGGCGGCGATCTGGCGTTATCGTCAGGAGAAGCTTGCGATCTCGTCCTGATCGGCGAGGTTTTGAAGAAGTGAAGCCCGGCGAATGCCGGGCTTTTTCGTTCGTGCGGTCGATTGCGATAGTCAGAGCTTGGCTTCGACCCGATGTGGACATCGCGCAGGGCGGGTCTTGCACCCGCCGCACGCGAAATCACAGCGATGCTTCAGATAGCGGTGCGTCGTTCAAGAGGCCATGCTCTGGTCCAGTAGGCGGGTACGAGACCCGCCCTACGAGTTCTGATGATGCACAATGCGGCGTCTTGAACAGATCTGGACGCATCATGGATATCGAAGCCCTTCTGAGTGCGGCTTTGCGCGAGGCAGGTTATGGGCCGGACGCCATAGGCTCGGCGATGCCAAGGCTCCTGCGCATTCTGGAGGCGGAGGATGTGCGCATCGAGATGGGTCGCAGCCTGTCGCGCAAGGAGCGCGAATACGTGCGCCTTCAGCTCGAACTGGGACTTGGCGTGTCGGAAATCATCGCAGGCTTGAAGAAGTGAGCGACAAAGATGCGCGTAAGCAGGTCGCGCCTATTGTCTCTTGGGCTGCATGTTCGACGATGATGAAAGTCCCACGTTGCTCGACCCGGATATGAGCGGACGTCTCACGTCCGTTACTGGCCGATAGCAGCCAATCTCATTGCGGGCGTTCGCTTCCGACCCGAAGCGGACGTCGCTCAATTCAACTTCGACCGATATTGCTGGCTGCCAATGGAAAAATGGAACTTGTCGGTTCCTTTCCGTCAGCCGATAGATGGTTCTCGTTCGACGTCCCAAGCCGTATCCTCCGCCGATGCAGCCTCACCCGCCAGGTTGCCTTCGCCCATGTCGCCGCCATGATCGCCCCCTATCTGCTGTTCTTCTTCGCCGGACTGGGCGCGTTCAACGGATCGGCCCTGGCTGCTTATCTGCTGTTGCGGCGCCCGGTCACGCCAGCGCAGCGGTGGCTGGCGGTGTTGATCCTGGCGATCAGCATCCGCACCGGGAAGTCGGTGCTGTTCTATTTCTACCCGGAGATTCCCAGGACGGTTCTGCAGGTGGGCCTGACCGCCTGTTTCCTGATCGGGCCCTGCCTGGTCGGCTTCGTGCGGGCGTGGGCGGATCCGGTGGGCGAGCACACGCGCCGGGACTGGATGGCCGCCGCGGGCCTGCTCGCGGCCGCCATGGGTTTCGGCACCGCCTTCCCCTATACCGACCATCCGCAATGGTGGGGCATGCCGGTTTGGCGCGTGGTGACTTACAGCTGGCTCACCTGCCTGCTGGCCGCCGTCGGCCTGTACCTGCGCGCCGTCCGGCGAACCGGGCTACCGGCCGCTGTCGACGGCATCGGCCGGGGCCATGTCGCGGCGGTGATCGCCGGGGTCGCGGTCGTCTGGCTGGCGTATTTCACCGCCGGGCTGACCTCGTACATCGTCGGTGCGCTGTCGTTCTCGCTGGTGCTGTACCTGGGCGCAGTCGTGCTGCTCGCCCGGCGCAAGGCGCGCATCGCCGCCGAACCCTACCAGGACCGCAAGATCGCCGCGGACGAGGCGCAGGCGGCGTTGCAGTCCCTGCATCGGCTGATGGTCGAGGAGGCGCTGTACCAGGACGCGCGCCTCAATCTCGCCAGGCTCGCGCGCCGCCTGAATCTGCCGTCGGCGCGTCTGTCGCAACTGCTGAACGACAACCACGGAACCGCTTTCAAACCCTACCTGATGCAACTGCGGGTGGGCGCCGCCAAGCGACTGTTGCGCGAACCGGGCCAGGTGGCGATGGAGCAAGTGGCCGAAGCCTCAGGTTTCCTGTCCATGTCCACCTTCTACAGCAACTTCAAGAAGCTGGAAGGCATGACGCCCGCGGCTTGGCGGCAGGTCCAGCTCGCCGGCGCGCCCGACTCCTGAAACAGGTTTCGGGAGTGCGGCGAAGCGCGCCAGGACACTGATCCGGCGAAGATTTCGCCAGACTGGGTCCGGCCCACCCAACGGAGCGATCCATGTCGCAAGCCTTGCCGAAACGCACGCCGTCGTCCCCAGCCGCGGTCTTCCAGCAGTGCCTGCTCGCCGTCCTGCTGGCCTCCACGCCGGTGGTCGCCGCTTGGGCGCAAACGGCCGGCAGCGCAGCGGCGGCAGAATCGGCAGCGGGCCCCCCGGGCAAGACGCCCTCCGGGCATGGCTTCATCGTTCCGCAGGATTGGACCCAAGTACGGCGCGGCCATGCGGTCGTGCTGCAGGCTCCCGAGGGCGGATCGTGGATCGCCCTGGTCGAAGTCGATGCCGGCGATGCGACGGACGCGGTGGCGCAGGCCTGGATGCGCTACGCCGGCCGGCCGCCGCCGGAACTGCTCATGGCGGCGCCGCTGGCCAACCGCAACGGCTGGGTCGATGGCCGCAACCATGTCTACCGCAGCCCGGCCGGCGAGCCGCGCCAGCTGAGCGCGCGGGTCATGCGCAACGGCAAGCATTGGGTCGTGCGCATCGACGACCTCGCCATGGCCGTCGCCGGCAAGCGCGCGGCCGACCTGAGCCTGATCCGCGACGAATTCCTGCCGGCCGGTCATGTCGGGGAGAGCTTCGCCGGCCGCAAGGCGCACGCGCTCGATGCGGATAAGGTCGAGGAACTGAAAGCCTTCGTCGGCCGGTCGCAGCGGCTGCTGGATGTGCCCGGGATCTCCATCGGTATCGTCCAGGGCGGCAAGGTCGTGTACGCCGGCGGTTTCGGCGTGCGCGAGAGCGGCAAGCCCGAGCCCGTGGATGCCGACACGCTGTATCCGATCGCATCCAACACCAAATCGCTGACCACCTTGATGCTGGCCAAACTGGTGGACGAGGGCAGGTTCCGCTGGGATACGCCGGTCGTCGAGTTGCTGCCCGGGTTCAAGCTGGCCGACGCGGACGTCGCTGCGAAGATGCAGGTGCGGCATCTTTCCTGCGCCTGCGCCGGGCTGCCTTACCGGAACATGGATTGGGAGTTCGCGCCGGCCGACGCGCCGGCGTCCATCGTCTTCGACATCCTCAGCCGGATGCGCCCGACCAGCGCCTTCGGCAGCAGCTATCAGTACACGAATCCGCCGGCCGCCGCCGCGGGCTACCTGGGCGGCCATGTCGCCTATCCGGAGCTGGAGCTCGGCCAGGCCTATGACCGGGCGATGGCGACGCGGGTGTTCGAGCCGCTGGGCATGACGCGCACCACCTTCGACTTCGACCGGGCCATGCGCGGCAACTTCGCGCGCTCGCACGGCGTGGGCATGGACGGCCGCACCGCACTCATCGATCCGAGGCGGGACCGTCAGATGCGCGCCGTGCGTCCCACCGGCGGCGCATGGAGCAACGTCAACGATCTGCTCGCCTATCTGAAGCTGGAATTGAACGGCGGGCGGCTGGCCGATGGCCGGCGCCACCTCTCGGAAGCGGCGCTGCGCGAACGCTGGAAACCGCAGATCGGCACCGGCCGGCAATCCTGGTATGGACTGGGTCTGGACACCGACGTCTCGAACGGCACCCCGATGCTGTACCACGGCGGCCGTCTGTACGGGCAGCGCAGCAATATGGTCTGGTGGCCCGAGCACGACGTCGGCCTGGTCGTCCTGATGAACGCCAGCACCGGCAACGTGCTGATGGACGCCATGCCGAGGAAGCTGATGGAGGTTCTATTCGACGGGCAGCCCCAAGCCGACAGCATGGTGGCCGCCGCGGCAGCCACCGAGCGCGAGCAGCGCGAGGCCCGGCGCGGGGAGTGGACGTTTCCGATCGACAGCGAACACGCCGCCTTGCTGGCGTCCCGCTACCGCAACGATCGGCTCGGCGAGCTGCGTGTAGAGCAATCCCAAGGCAACCTGCGCTTCCGCTTCGACGCCTGGGACATGCCGGTCGCCTCGCGCCGCAGTGTCGATGGTGCCGTCGAATTCGTCGGCGCGATCCCCAGCCCGCCACCGCCGTTGGTCGCCGGCAGCTCCGCATCCGGGCGGACGCTGCGCCTGCGGGATGCGCAGAACGAATATGTGTTTACTGAAGCGGAATGAGGCGGGTTTGCCGCGCGCGAAGAAGAAGCAACCGATGGCGTTGTCCGCCCCGGGTCGGGGACGGACGTTGGCTTGAGTGAGCGCTTCCGACCCGAAGCGGATTTTAACTTCCAGGGTCATGCCTCCGGCGCCAATGGGCCGATTTCAACAGCGCCTTGCGATCGCTCCCGGCATCAGGCCCGTCCGGCGCGGTATCGCGGGACAATCAGTCGTCAACCATTTCATCATCGGCGAATTCGCCAGGGGAAGATTCATGTCGTTTGGAACACGCGCCGTCGCAGCGATCGCCGCCGCCCTGTTGTCGCTTCATTCGCTTGGCGTTTCCGCAAGCAGCCTGGACGAAGCGAACGAGCTGGCCCGGCAATTCATGCGGCAGACGATGGAGGAACAACGCATACCGGGCCTGCAGATCGCAGTCGTCAAGGA
>CBIHKW010000050.1:0-28619 GCA_966203835.1 uncultured Thermomonas sp. | reverse complement strand
GGGAGAGGGTTCGTCCGCTGACGATCCTCGATGGCCGCCGTACTCTCACCCGCCGCGCAAGGCGCGGCGACCTCTCCCGAGAGGAGAGGCGAAAAGCCTTGTTGCGTCACGCCTTCGTCCCGCCCACCGTGATCTGTTCGATCAACAGCGACGGCTGACCCACGCCCACCGGCACGCTCTGGCCGTCCTTGCCGCAGGTGCCGACGCCTTCGTCCAACGCCAGATCGTGGCCGATCATCTTCACCCGCTGCATGGTTTCCGGGCCGTTGCCGATCAGCGTCGCGCCCTTCACCGGCGCGGTGACGCGGCCGTCTTCGATCAGATAGGCCTCGGTCGCCGAGAACACGTATTTGCCGCTGGTGATGTCGACCTGGCCTCCGCCGAAATTCACCGCATACAGACCACGCTTGACCGAGCGGATCATGTCCTCGGGCGAATCCTGACCGGCGAGCATGTAGGTGTTGGTCATCCGCGGCATCACCAGATGCGCGAAGGATTCGCGGCGACCGTTTCCGGTGACCGGCATGCCCATCAACCGAGCGTTGTGGGTGTCCTGCATGTAGCCGGTCAGCACGCCGACCTCGATCAGCGTCGTGCAGCTCGTGGGCGTGCCCTCGTCGTCGACGTTGAGCGAACCGCGGCGGCCCGGCAAGGTGCCGTCGTCGACGATGGTCACGCCCGGCGACGCCACGCGCTGGCCCATGCGTCCGGCGTAGGTCGAGGTGCCCTTGCGGTTGAAATCGCCTTCCAGACCGTGGCCGACCGCCTCGTGCAGCAGCACGCCCGGCCAGCCGTTGCCCAACACCACCGGCATCGCGCCGGCAGGCGCGTCGACCGCTTCCAGATTCACCAGCGCCTGACGCAACGCCTCCTGCCCGCAACGCTCGGGGCGGTCGCCGCCCAGCAGTTCGGCGTAGTCGTAGCGTCCGCCGTAGCCGGAACTGGCCGATTCGCGGCGACCGTTCTGCTCCACGATCACCTGGGTGTTGAAGCGCACCAGCGGCCGGATGTCGCCGGCCACCACACCGTCGCTGCGGGCGACGAACATGGTGTCGACCGCGGCGCTCAGCGACACCGTGACCTGGCGCACGCGCGGGTCGGCGGCGCGCAGCAGGCGGTCGACGCGGCGCATCGCATCGAGTTTGTCGGCGTTGTCGTAGGCGTCGATCGGATCGGCCGCCGCGTACAGCGGTTCGGCCGCGGCCATGCCGGTGCGGGTCAGCGTCGGCGGCGTGCGGCTGTCGCCGTCGCGGGCGATGGCCTTGGCGGTGCGCGCGGCGGCCATCAGCGCATCGGCGTTGATTTCGTCGGAATACGCGAAACCGGTCTTTTCGCCGGAAATCGCCCGCACGCCGACGCCCTGGTCGATCGCGTGCGAGCCGTCCTTGATGATGCCGTCCTCCATCGTCCAGCCTTCGCGGCGCGAGTGCTGGAAATAGAAGTCGCCGAAATCGATGCCCGGCCCCAGCAGCAGGCCGAAGCCGCGTTCGAGGGCGGCATCGTCAAGCCCGGCGGGCGCCAGCAGTCGCGATTCGGAGAGTTGCAGCATCGGGGGCATGAGGGTTCCGGTGAATGGATTAGCAGGACAGGAGTGGTGGCGGACGACGAAGGTATCAACCCGCGCCGGGCGTGGAGCGCGAGGACGTGCTGCTGCGTTCGATCACTTCCACTTTCGGATCTTTCCACGGCCCGGTGACGCGGTAATTCTTGGCCGCGGCCTGGCCGAGCGGCTTCTGCAGCACCGCATTGGCGACCGCGCCCACCGCCGCGCCCACCGGACCACCGGCGATGGCGCCGACCGCCGTCAGCAGATTGCCGGTCTTGGGCAGCACTTCGATGGTCTGGTCGAAAGTCTGCGTGCGCATGTTCGCGGCGCCGCGGATATTGATCGACGCGGCCGGGCCGTTGATCGCGAAATCCTCGCTGCGCGCGCTGCCGCCGCTGAATTTCACGGTGCCGCCGAGCTTGTTGAACGCGAAGCCCTTGGAGAAGAAGTCGCGGAAATCCAGGGTGAGACGACGCGGCAGTTGGGCGATGCTGAGCAGACCCAGCACGCGACCGGTGCCGCCCGGCTCGATCTCGACCAGACGTCCATCCTTGACGTTCACCACCAGCGTGCCGTCGAGCGCGCCGAGTTGGAACGCCATCGGGCTACCGGCCCACGAGGCATCGAAACGCGCATCGCCCTTGCCGCTGTCGAGCCGCCCGCCGATGCCGAAATCGGTGAGCAGCGCGCCGAAATCGTCGCTGACGAGCGTCGCGTTCAAGTGCGTGCGCGTCGCGGCGCCGCGGCCGCTCCAGTCGCCGGTGACATCGATCCGCCGCTTCGGCGCCCGCGTCTGCAGTTGCACGATCTCCATGCCCGCCGCGGTCGGGCGCGAGCGGAACTGGGTATCGCCGAGCACCGCGCCGGCGATGCGCAGATCATCGACGCGCAGATTGATCGCAGGTACTTTTGAGGGATCGATATCGCCGGAGCCCGATGCCGTGGTCGCAGTGGATACCTGCGTCGATGTCGCTACGGCGGAACCGGCGCTGCGCCAATGCAGACGCTGCAATCGCCCGGCGATGCTGCCGCCGTCGGTGTCCGGCACCAGCAGCGCGCCAGCCAGGGCCGCGCCATCGAGCTGCACGCCCAGCCCACCGTTGGCGGGCACGATCTGCAAACGGGTGTCGGGGAAGGCAGCGCCGAGCAACAACAGACGGTCGGCGACGACATCGGCACGCCGCAGCGGCAGCCGGCTGCCGCCATTGCCGTGGGTCAACGCGACCCAGCCGATGGCATCCAGCGTGGCAGCGCGCCCGCCGATGATCAGACCGGTCGTCGGCGGCGCTTCGGCGATGCGGTCGGTGCCGAACGCGGCGCGGATGCCGAGCTGGCCCTGGGTGTCCTTCGCGCGCAGCGCGAAACGCTGGCCGAACGCGAGCGCGATCTCGCCCTTGCCGATCGGCAGTTGCAGATCGAGCGTGGTCGGCAGCGCGGTGCCGGCGGCCTTGTCCATCGGCGCGGGCAGATCCAGCGCCATGCCGACCAGATCGGAGCGCAGCTGCAGGCGGGTGATCTTCGCGGTCGGCGTTTTGATCGATGCGGGCGTTCTGGTCAATGCAGGCGTTTTAGTCGATGCGGACGCGGCGGCGCCGACCGGAGCAGCCCCTGCAGGGATCGCGATGCCCGCGGTCCAGCGCGCGCGTCCGCGCACGAAGGGTTTGAGCCAGGCCAGATCGCTGGCGCGGTCGAGCAGATCGTCGCTGGTCAGCGACGCTTCCAATTCGGCCTCGAAGCCCTGGCGTTTGTCGCGCACGTGGCCCGGACCGGCGCGCAGCGACAGTCGCCCGTCCTGACGGTCGTACTGCGCGCGCAGATCGTTCGCACTGAAGCCGTTTTCGTCGTAGCGCGCGCGCCCGTTCACGCCCGCGAACGCGAGCTTCCACTCCGATTCGGACAAACGCACGCCGCGCAGTTCGATCTCGCCGTCGATCTTGGCTTTCCGCGATGCCGGGCCGTGCAGCGGCAAGGCCAGGGTGAATCCGACCGACGCCGGCCCGCTGGCGCCCAGGCTCGACAGGATGCCGGCGTGATCCTTGCGCAGCGGACTCTGCCGCACCAGCTCGAGCAGCTTCGCGGCATCGGCATCTGCATGCGCGTCGATGCCTAGCGCACCGTTGCCGTAGTCGGGAATGCCGGCCTTGAATTCGCGGATGCCGACCTCGGCCAGCACCGCTTTGCCGGCGACCGAGAAACCGTTGCCGATGAAGGCGATATCGGCATCCATGTCGGCGGTCGCCGGCCAATCGGCGTTGAATTTCACGCGCATGTCCTGCAGCGTGGCGCGGGCGTCGAACACCCCGGTCGGCACCGCGCCGGCCGGAGATTTGAATGGCCAATGTTCCAGTTCGCCGGCGATCACCGCGCGACCGTCGCGCACATGTCCGGACAGCAGCGCAGTGTCGAGCCAGCGCACCAATGCCGGCGACATCACATGCTTGGGCCAGAAGCGCTTGGCGGTGGGCGCCAGCGCATCGTCGAGATCGGCGGCGAGATCGATCCGCGGCGCGGTACCGTCGCCCTGGAACCACAGTCCGCCGCGCACATCGGCGCCGTAACCGTCGCCGTCGATGCGCAGCGCCGGGGTTTCGACCCGCCAGCCGGCGCCTTCGCGCCAGCCGATGGCCTCACCGCGCAGTCCGACCACGTGCGGCACGCCGAAACCGCGCGGCCAGTCGAAGCGCAGCTTCGCTTTCGAATCGAACGCGAACGCGATCGCTTCGGCATCGCCGCGCAGATCGCCGCTGAGGCCTTCGATCCCGGGCGAATCGCCGATCGCAGCGAACTGCAGGTCGCGCACCGTCGCTTCGATGCGGAGATTGCCATTGCCCGTCGCGCCGAGGTGGGTCGCGCCGATGCCCGTCGCGTCGACCGCACGCAGCCCGCCCACGCGCACCCGTTCGAGCACCGCGCCGGGTTTTGCCGCCGTCAGCCAGCGGCGCAATTTCGGATCGAGCCGGTCGCTGAGCGCGAGCACCGCGAACAGCGGGCCGGCGTCGATGCGTTCGGCGCTCAGGCCGTAACGCTTGCCGCCGGCCAGCACCAGACCGTCGAGAATCTGCGGTTTGCTGTCGGCCTGGGCATGTACCTGCATGCTCGGCGCATCCAGACGCCAGCCGCCGGCTTCCGCGCGCCAGTGCGCGACCGCCTGCAGACGCGCGAAGCTCGCGACCGGTGCAGCGTTCGTTGCCTTCGCGGAAACATGGGGGACCACATTGCCGGAAGCGCCGGCAGCCGTCGCCGCGAACGGCGCACCGCGCAGGCGTACGTCCTTGAGATCGCCGTCGACACTGATCGATGCGATGCGATTCCGGCGCAGACTCGCCCAGACTTCGGCGCGGCCGCGGCCTTCAACGATGGTCACGCCGTTCACATGCAACAGCGACGACCACGACGACAGGTCGGCGTTCTTCGCCGATGCATACAGCCGGCCGTTGCCGCTCGCGCGGTCGAAATCGAGCACAAAATCGACCGGCGAACCGTCGCGCCGGCTGCGCGCGCGCAGCCCGCTGCGCACGCGCTCGCCATCGACCTGCAGGCGCAGATCGACATCGGGAATCACGGTTTCGATCTTCAGCGACGGCGCCGAAATGCCGAGCCGCGCATCGATCACCTGCAGCTCGCCCAGGCCTTCCAGCGCGCTCAGCGGATCGCCGCCCTGCGATTGACCCGGCAGGCCGCGGACCTGCCAGCGGCCGTCGTCGGCGCGCTCGAGCGTCAGTGCGAGATTGCGCACGCGCAGTTCGGTGAACGAACGTCCCGGCAGCAGGCCGGCGTACTGCGACACCAGAATCTCCGCCGCACCGATCGCAACCGCATCCTTGCCCGCGCCCACGCGCAGGCCGTCGAGACGCAGCAGCGGCCCGCGCCGCGTCCACGCGGTCTGCACATGGTCGAATTGCACCGGACGTCCGGCGCGCGCGCTCAGCCATTCGGCGATGCGGTCCGGGTGCCGCTCGGCCAGCGGCAACAGCTGACTGACGATGCCCGCGCCCAGCGCCAACAGCACCAGCGACACCGCAGTGACGTACCACAGCCCACGGCGCGCCAGACGCAGGCGACGACGCAGCGACGTCGGCATCAGCGCCGGGCTCCGATCAACGGCGACCCGGCGAACGCATCAGAGCAGAACGACATCGAACTGCTCCTGCGTGTACTGCTCGTCCGCCTGGAAGCGGATCGATTTGCCGAGGAATTCCTCCAGCTCCGCCACCGCCGGCGATTCCTCGTCGGTGATCCGCGCCACGACCTTCGGCGATGCGATCACCAACAGCCGCGCGGCTTCGAACTGACGCACGGCGCGGGTGATCTCGCGGAAAATCTCGTAAGTCACGGTTTCGGCGGTCTTCAGCGTGCCGCGGCCGCTGCATTCGTGGCAGGGCTCGCTGAGTTGGCGCTGCAGGCTCTCCACGGTGCGCTTGCGGGTCATTTCGACCAGACCCAGCGGCGAGAAATCGTAGACGGTGGTCTTGGCGTGATCGCGCGCCAGCGATTTTTCGAGCGTGCGCAACACCTGGCGGCGGTGTTCGGGATCGATCATGTCGATGAAGTCGATGATGATGATGCCGCCGAGATTGCGCAGCCGCAGCTGGCGCGCTACCGACTGCGCCGCTTCCAGATTGGTGCGATACACGGTTTCTTCGAGATTGCGCTGGCCGAGGAACGAACCGGTATTCACGTCGATGGTGGTCATCGCCTCGGTCTGGTCGATGACCAGATAACCGCCGGATTTCAGCGGCACTTCCTTTTCGAGCGCGCGCTGGATTTCGTCTTCCACGCCGTACAGGTCGAACACCGGGCGCGCGCCGACGTAGTGCTCGATCTTTTCGGCCAATCCCGGCATGTACTGCGCGGCGAAGGTGCGCAGGCGGTCGCAGGTTTCGCGCGAATCGACCTTCACCTTCTCCACATCGCGGCGGATCAGATCGCGCACCGCGCGCATCGGCAGACTGAGATCTTCGTAGATGCATTCGCCGACGGTCGCGGTGCGGACGTTCTTTTCGATCAGCGACCAGGCGCGGCCGAGATAGGCGATGTCTTCGGCCAGCGCTTCGGCCGGCTGGCTTTCGGCATTGGTGCGGACGATATAGCCGTGCGGCTGACCGCCGGCGGAGACCAGCGCCTTCAGTCGTTGACGTTCGGTTTCGTCCTCGATCCGCGAGGACACGCCGATCACCTTCGACTGCGGCAGCAGCACGAGGTAACGCGAGGGAATGCTGACCTGGGTGGTGAGCCGCGCGCCCTTGCCGCCGATGGGATCCTTCACCACCTGGACCACGATCTCCTGACCGTCGCGCAGCAGCTCGGTGATCGACGGCACGACCTGTACGGCCGAGGCCGGTGCCTGTGCCTGTGTCGGGGCAGCGACGGCGACGGCGACATCGCCTTCGAGCGCGCCGTCCAGCCCGTTCTCCAGCGCGGTATCGATGGCCGGGACGATATTGGCGCGGAAGATGTCGTTGGCGTGCAGGAACGCGGCGCGGTCCAGACCGATGTCGACGAAGGCCGCCTGCATGCCGGGCATCACCCGCTGCACCTTGCCTTTGTAGATGTTGCCGACCACGCCGCGCCGCCAGCCGCGTTCGATGTGCAACTCCTGCAGCATGCCGTTTTCGACCACCGCGACCCGCGTTTCCCGAGGTGTGACATTGACCAGGATTTCTTCGGTCATCGCACCGACTCCATGACGGCATGCGCCTGAAGCGATCCGACCGGGGGCGGCGTCACTGGGAACAATCCGAACTGCTTCAACAGCGCCGACGTTTCGTGCAGCGGCAAGCCCATCACCCCGGAATGACTGCCGGACAGGTGCGAGATGAAACTCTGCGCCATGCCCTGGATCGCATACGCGCCGGCCTTGCCGTCCCACTCGCCGGTGTCGAGATAGCTGCGGATGTCGTCTTCGCTCAGCGTCGCGAAGGTGACTTCCGACACCGACACCGCATGCAATTCGCGGGCGGCCGAGACCATCGAGACCGCCGAGATCACCGAATGGCTACGCCCGGACAGGCTGCGCAGCATCGCCGCAGCGTCGTCGGCATCGACCGGTTTGCCGAAGATCCGGCCGTCCAGCACCACTTCGGTATCGGCGCCCAGCACCACCGCCGTCGGCTGGCCGACCAGACGCAGCAGACCGGCGCCGGCCTTCTCGCGCGCGACGCGGCGCACGTAGTCGTCCGGCGGCTCCGCGGGCGCGGGCACTTCAGGGAGGTCGAGGTCGAGGATGCCGAAGTCGAGACCGAGCATCCTTAACAGTTCACGACGGCGGGGGGATTTCGAGGCAAGATGCAACATGAAGCTAGGATACCCTGCGGACCGCCGCAGCCTGCGCATGGCGCATCGCGAACCCCGAATGGGCTCACCATGCGTTCACCCGCTGGTTCCGTCGCTTCCTTCGGCCCAGACCGGCCCACTCATGGAGATTCGCATGTCCCCCCGCGCCCTGCCCCGCATCCTTTCTCTCGCTTTCGCCACCGTCCTCGCCTCGGGCCTCGCCATGACCGCATCCGCTCAGACCCCGCCCGCCGCGTCCAACGACGGCACCCTGCTCTCGGTCAGCGCCGAAGCGCAGGCGACCCGCATCCCCGATATCGCCACCATTTCCAGCGGCGTGGTCACCCAGGCCGCCGACGCCAACAGCGCGCTGCGCGCCAACGCCGAACAGATGAGCAAGGTAATGGCCGCGGTGAAAGCTGCCGGCATCGCCGAGCGCGACGTCCAGACCACCGGCATCGGTGTGTATCCGCAATACCGCTATGCCGAAAACCAGCCGCCGGCGATCACCGGCTACCAGGCCACCAACACCGTCAGCCTGAAGATCCGCGACCTCACCAAACTGGGCAAAGTGCTGGACGCCCTTGTCGCCAGTGGCTCGAACCAGATCAACGGTCCGAGCTTCGAGATCGATGAGCCGGAAGCCGCTTACGACGAGGCTCGCCGCAACGCACTGAAGAAAGCCGAAGCCCGCGCCGAGATGTACGCCAAGACCCTCGGCCTGCGCGTGCGCCGGATCGCCAGCATCAGCGAAGGCGGCGGTTTCAATCAGCCCGGCCCGATGCCGATGATGATGAAAGCCGGGGCGATGGAAGCCCGCGACACCCAGATCTCGCCCGGCGAAACCTCGCTGTCGGTCAATCTCAACGTGGTGTTTGAACTCGGCCGCTGAGCCGGGCTGCTGACCGGCTACGTCCTCGACAAGATCGAACCCGACGACACCCGCCGCATGGCGGGTGTTTTCGTTGTGGCCGCCGGGAAAATTTTTTTCGTCTGGCTTAACCCCGCCCGAATCGGAGCCGCGTTCACACCAACGTCCCTAACCGATGGAGGTGTGCCATGGTCCTGATCCAACGTCATCCACACGCGCAGGCCACGGCCCTGCACCAGGCGATCGCACGCATCCAGCCCAGCCGGATCTTCGGCATCGCCGGCGCGATCACGCTCAACGCCGCCGCATTGATGCTTCTGTTGGTGCCGGTCTCGGCGCCGGTGCCGGTGGCAAAACCGGATGAGCCGCCACCGTATTACCTCGACAACACCGTCAAGCCACCGCCGCCCCCGATCCCCGTACCGGTGGTCCAGCCACAGCAGCCGGTGCGCAACAACATCCCGGTATCGATCACGCCGCCCACGACTCAGCCGGTCAGGGATCAGGAGGTGATCGTCCCCAACGGCAATGATTACGTGCCGCCCAACAACACCGAGCCGACCCTCGACATCGGCCCGACCCTGCCTACGAATCCCGGCCCGCTGCCGAGCACGCGGCTGGAATACGCATCGGCGCCGGCGCCGATCTATCCGCGCGAAGCCATGCTGGATGGCATCGAAGGCACGGTGCTGCTGAAAGTGCTGGTGGACGTGGACGGCAAGCCGCTGTCGGTGGAAATCGAGCGCAGCAGCGGCAATCGCAGGCTCGACGATGCCGCGCGCCGGCAGGTGCTGCGCAAGTGGATGTTCCGTCCGGCGATCCGCGACGGCCAGGCGATCCAGGTGTTCGGCATGGTGCCGGTGAGTTTCAGTCTGCAATAACGCAGACGCGGCGAACGTTTTCCGTTCTTCCAGGTCAGTTCCATCGGACCATCCCCTCGGAGGCTTGCCGCCGGTCGTCGACGAAGCGACCGGCGGCTTTTTTATGCGCCGGGATTTCATCTGCAGCGAATGCGTTGGATCGTTCTGCGGGTGTGCGCAATGACGCATGGTCATCGCCATGTCCGCTTGCGACACTCGTCCACCCCACACACGAGTACTCCCGATGAAGCATCTGTTCGCGCCGCTGCAGGCCGGCGATCTGGCGTTGCCCAACCGCATCCTGATGGCGCCGCTCACCCGCTGTCGCGCCGAAGACGACCACATCCCCGGGCCGCTGATCGCCGAGTACTACGCGCAGCGCGCCAGTGCCGGCCTGATCATCGCCGAAGCGACCATGGCGATGGCCGGCAACTCCGCGTTCTGGCGCGAACCCGGCATCCACAGCGAAGCGCAGGTGGCCGGCTGGAAGCGCGTCACCGATGCGGTCCATGCCGCGGGCGGCCGCATCGCGCTGCAGATCTGGCACGGCGGCCGCGCATGCCATCCCGATCACAACGATGGCGCGCAGCCCGTCGCGCCGAGTGCCATCGCGATCACCAACGATCAGGTGTACACGCCGAAAGGCAAGGTCGATTACGTCGTGCCGCGCGCGCTGGCGGACGATGAACTGCCGGGGATCGTTGCCGGTTTCGCGCACGCCGCACGCAATGCGAAAGCCGCCGGTTTCGACGGCGTGGAAATCCACGGCGCGAACGGTTATCTGCTCGACGAATTCCTGCGCGACGGCGCGAACCAGCGCAGCGGCCCGTACGGCGGCCCGATCGAACATCGCGCACGACTGATGCTCGACGTACTGGAAGCGGTCTGCGGCGTCTGGGGCGGCGGTCGCGTCGGTCTGCGGGTGTCGCCGCTCAACAGCTACAACAGCATGCGCGACAGCGACCCGATCGGTCTCGTGCGCTGGCTCGGCAAGCGGCTCAACGACTACGGCCTGGCGTACTGGCACGTGATGCGCGCGGATTTCCTCGGCCAGCAACACGGCGATGTGATGACGCCGGCACGCGAGAGCTTCGACGGCACGCTGATCGGCAACATGGGTTACAGCGCCGAGGAAGCCGAGGCCGCGATCGCCGATGGCAAGCTCGACGCGGTGGCCTTCGGAGTCCCGTTCATCGCCAACCCCGACCTGCCGGAACGCTTGCGCGCCAACGCACCGCTGGCCGAAGCCGATCGCAGCACCTTCTACACCTGGGATGCGAAGGGCTACACCGACTACCCGCGCTTCGCGGGCTGAGCGACACCGGCCCAGTGAAGAACCGGCGCCGCCCGCGCGGCGTCAGTTCTGTACCCAGCGCACATCCGACATGCACCACGACAGGCTGCCGCTGGTCTTGTAGGTCCAGTTGTAGCGGCGCGGCGGATTGTTGCGGTACGCGGTCAAGCCGCTGGCCGGCGCCGTGGGCCGCGTCCACTCGTTGGTTTCGTAATCGTAGGTGCGATACAGCTCGTTCGTGGCCACTGCCAGGGTGTCGTCCTGCTGGCCGGTGAGTTTGCTGAAGTAATACGCCCAGGCCATCGAGCCCGCGACCGACAGCACATGTTCCGGGCCAACGCCATCGGCGGCGTAGGTGGAGCCGTCGACCAGGGTCACGTAATCGACCAGACGCAGGTTTTCCGGCACGTTCGTGTACACGTCGCGCTGCGCCGGCGTGTACGACTTGGCGCCGTACTTCAGCGCGTTGCCGGTACGGCGGATGAAATTCGCGATATCGGCGCTGTCGGTAAGCACATAGGCGCGCACCATCGGATCGACCACAAATGGTGTTTGCCAGAAACTCACCAGCAGTTGCGTTTCCGGGCCGTTGCCTTCCTGACTGCCGTATTTCCACAGCCCGCCATCGACGCGATTGGCCGGCAGCGCGCCGCCGGCGCCGTTCTGGTGCCAGACCCGATGATTGGTGAGCGTGACGAGGCGCTCGCGGTAGGTCAGCGCCGAGCCCGCCTTGTACGGCACGTCGCCGAACAGTTCGTAGCCGACGATCAGCGCCATCAGCTTGATGCCCATGTGACGCTCGGTATAGCTGCTGGTCGACGACCAGCGATCCGGCTCGTCGTTGGCGTCCTGCTGCGCTTTCGCGGCCAGCTTCGCGCCGTCCTTCGACAGATCGTCGCCGGTCGTCCAATGGGTGTCCGCCAGTCCTTCGGAATCGCTGTACATCGCACCGGTGGCGCCGATGTAGGCGCTGGGATTCGGATTCTTCAGCCTGAAGGCGCCGACCGCGCTGTCCGGCGTAGTGCCCTGCGGATACAGATTGACGCGGTAGTACTCGGACGCGCGCACCGATTCACGCAACGCCTTGAAGAAGCCGCTGCGGAAATACAGGCTGTAGAACGCCGACACGCGGTCGTACAACCACGGCTCGCCTTCGGCGGCCTTGTACGGAATCTGGTTGGCGGTGGTGACGCGCGGATCGTCTTCGTTGATGTGCGCGTAGAAGAAATTCTTCGCGCCGTACATCTGTTCGGTGTATTCCGGGTAATGCTCGGTGGCGTCCATCGTCGCCGGGTCGTCGCGGGTGGCGAGGATCTGCGGCGAGAACGGCCGCATCGGGCCGAGTTTGAGCAGGCCTTTGCTCAGCGTCGACGACGGCAGCACCGCATAGACTCGCGGTTCCGACACGCCGTCGCCGGCGACGAAACTGCCCGTGGTCACCGGCTGCCAGCCGTTGCGCGGGTTCTCCAGCGTCGCGACCGGCTGGGTGCGGTCGCGATAGCCCCACTCGACGCGGATGGCTTCCGAATTCGGATAGCCCGCGGCGAAGGTGTAGCGGATCTGCACGCGGGCGACGCGCACGGAGGTGTTGTCGAGCGCGGCGTTAGTCGCATGCCGCCACGGGGTGAGCTGTTCGACGAACGCCGGGATCTCGATGCCTTTCGCGTCGAGCACGCGCAGTTTCGACAGGCCCGCCTGGGTGATCGAACCGCGCGTCAGCGGCACGCCGAAGGTCACCAGCTGCGGAGCGCCCGTGGGCACGCCTTCGACCGGATGCAAACGCACATCGACCACGCCGAAGGTTTCGGCGGCGGCCATCAGCGGTTTGAACATTCGCGGACTGACGGTCCCGCCGACCGCGTTGCCAATGGGAGGAGCGAGTTGAGGCGCAGGCTGCGGCGCGGGCTGCGCCACGACCGACCCGGGGCGGATGCGCACGGGCGTCGCATCGCGCGGCTCGGCCTGCGTCGGACGCTTGCCGCTGTTGCCGGCGATGCGGACCTCGGCATTGCCGGTGTTGCAGGCGTTGAGCGTCAACATCAGGACGACGAGCGCGGCCAGTCTTGCCGGAGCGTATCGGACGGAAACGTAGGTATTGGCGGGGAGCTTGGCGGAGAACAGGGAAGCGCCGCGCCGCGCGGAAACCGAGAGCTGAAGCCTGTGCATGCGAATCACCTGGAGCGCGGAACACGCGGGGGAACGGGTTCCGACAATGACGCCGAGGGGGAATGCCTGCGGACCGTCGGCAGCGGCCTGCAGCGCCCCGGCGACATGGCGAGCGCGGCGAACCGGCTGCCGGCATCGGCGAGGGCAACGCAACTTATCCGCGCTCTCCGCGAATAAACCGTGATTGCCGTCGTTAATACCAGCTTAGTATTTGTTTTGCATGCACTTTCCGTGCGGATTCACATAATCCCGGTGATCTGCGCATGCTCCTGACACGTCCGGATACGCAAAAAATCGTGACGCAACGCACATTCGGCGCAAGACTCCACTCAGGGGCGCAGTCAGGCCCGGTGATAAGGATGGTTCGCCAGCAGCGCCGCGGCGCGGTAGAGCTGCTCGGCCAACACCAGCCGCACCAGCATGTGCGGCAGGGTCAGCGGGCCGAGCGACCAGCGTTCATCGGCGCGCGACAACACATCGGGGGCATGCCCTTCCGGGCCGCCGATCAGGAATGCGAGGTCCCGGCCGCCGCCCCGCCAGTGTTCCAGCCGCTGCGCCAGGTCTTCGGAGCTGTGCATCCTGCCGCGACCATCGAGTGCGATGAGATGCACGGACTTGGGAAGAGCGGCGATCACGCGCGCGCCTTCGTCGGCGGTGGCGCGCACCGCGTCGCGGCCCTTGCCGCGCAGGCCGGGTTCGATTTCGATCAGTTCCAGCGGCAGCCAGTAGGACAGGCGCTTCTGGTATTCGGCGAAGCCCTGCGCCACCCAGGCGGGGGCGCGTTCGCCGACGGCGATCAGGCGGGCTTTCAAGAGGCGGCGCTCAGGCCGCCGGTTCGCTCACGCGCACCGCGGTGCCGTAGCAGAGTACTTCGGTGATGCCGGCCATGACCTCGGTCGCGTCGTAACGCACGCCGATGATCGCGTTCGCGCCCAGCCGGTCGGCTTCGCGGCACATCTGATCGAAGGCATCGCGCCGCGCCTGCTCGCACAGTTCGCGATACAGGCTGATATCGCCGCCGAACAGCGCCTGGATGCCGGCGAGAAAATTACCGACCACCGAACGCGAGCGCACCGTGAGGCCGCGCACCACACCGAGATTCTTCAATACCGGCTGGTCGGGCAGCTCGAACGCGGTCGTGATCTGGACACGCTGCATCGCGGACTCAGTAACCTGCGTCCGGCGGCTCGTCGCCCACCGTCCACAGCCGCTCCAGCGCGTAATACTCGCGGACGCGCGGCAGCATCACGTGGACGACGACATCGCCGAGGTCGACCAGCACCCATTCGGCTTCGCGTTCGCCTTCGACGCCCAGCGGCATCACGCCGAGGTCCTTGACCTTGCGCACCGATTCATCGGCGATCGATTTGACGTGACGGGTCGAGGTGCCCGATGCGATCACCATGTAGTCGCAGACGCTGGTCTTGCCGCGGACGTCGATTTCGATCACGTCCTTGGCCTTGAGATCTTCCATCGCGAGATGGACCTGGCGGAGCAGCGCTTCGGCCGACGGCGCCGGGGTGGGCAGCACGGTCTTGATGACGTGCGCATTATTGGTGTTGGACAAGAGCGATCCTCGCTTGGAATCCCGGGATTATACGCCCGGCGCCGCCGCGGGCCGGGGGCCGCCGGCGAACGGGCTGGCGCCGTACAGGCCATGCTCGACGATGTAGCGCGACACCGCCAGCGGCAACAGGTGGTGCCAGGTCTCGCCGATGGCGATCCGGCGGCGGATCTGGGTCGCGGATGCTTCGTGCAGCGGCTGGCGCAGGCGCAGCACCTTGCCGCCGGGGCTGCCGCGCAGGTCCGCGGCGTTCAGGGTCCAGCGCCCGCCGACCAACCGGGCGGCCTCGGGCGGCAGATGTTCGTCCAGCGCACTGCCGGGACGCTCGGCCACCACCCAGTGCGCCCCGGCGATCAGGGCTTCGGGCTCTTTCCAGGTGGCCAGGCCGTGCAGGCTGTCGGCCCCGATCAGGAACGCCAGCGGCGCCTGCTCGCCGTGTTTCGCGCGCAGCTCGCGCAGGGTATCGATGGTGTAGCTGGGCGTGTCTCGAGCCAGTTCGCGCCGGTCCACCCGCAGCCCGGCGTGGCCCTGGATGGCGAGATCGAGCATCGCGGCGCGGTCTTCGGCACCTGCGCCGGGCGCGGCACGATGCGGCGGGTCGGCCGCCGGCATCATCCAGATCGTGGTGCCCAGCGCGTCCCGCGCAGCCAAAGCAATCGCGATGTGGCCGTTGTGAACCGGATCGAAAGTGCCGCCGTAAAAGGCGCGCAAGGGCAGCGCGAATGACATCAGACCACCGCCCGCCGCGTCAGCAACGTGGTGCCGCGCGATTCGGCGATGGCCAGCAGCAGGCGTTCCAGCGCCAGCCAGGCATCGGCCGGCTCCTCGCCGATCCGCGGCCGGCCCTTGGCGATGCGATCAACGCGGCCGGCCTCGACCACGAAACGCTCCCAACGCGCGGCGTCATGGCGCTGCAGCGCACGACGGTAGACCGCCTGTTTGGCGTCCCATACCCGCTGCGCCTTGAATTCGGCGGCCAGATTGCCGCCCTTGGCCTGCACCCGCGCCAGTGCGGCGGCGCGCTGCAGTTCCATCACCAGCATGCCCATCAGCGCCGGCACCGCCTCGCCTTCCGCGCGCAGCCCGTGCAGCATGCGCAGCGCCTGCGCGGGCTGGCCGTTGAGGGTGGCATCGAGCAGCCGGAACACGTCGAAACGCGCGGCATCGGCGACGTAGGACTCCATTCGCGCCAGATCGATCGATTCGCCGTCGGACAGCAGCGCGAGTTTGTCGATCTCCTGCGCCGCGGCGAGCAGATTGCCTTCGACCCGCTCGACCAGCCGCTCCACCGCGTCGCGATCGGCGCGCAGGCCGCGCGCGCGCAGGCGGCGTTCGATCCAATCGGGCATTTCGTGCGGTTTCAGCGCCCAGGCGATGGCGTGATGGCCGACGCGGGCGATGGTCTCGCTCCATTTGCCGCCGTGCTGACGGCTCCAGTCCTCGCCGGTGATCAGCAGCACCACATCGTGCGGCGGATCGGCGCAGAACTCGGTAATGAACGCGCTGCCGTCCTTGCCGGGCTTGGCCGAGGGCAAGCGCACTTCCAGCAGCCGGCGCGAGGCGAACAGGCTCGGCGCGTTCACGCTCTGCGCGAGCTGGTTCCAGTCGAAATCGCGGCCGTCGGCGTCGAAGATCTCGCGCTCGCCGATGCCTTCGGCACGGGCCTGGACGCGCACCGCATCCGCGGCTTCCAGCACCCGCAGCGTTTCCGGGCCGGCGATCAGATAGGCCGGGCGCAGCGGTTCGGAGGCGAGCTGCGCGGTCAGGCGTTCAGGGGTGAGTTCCATGCGGGCGGGCGCAACGCTTGCCGCGCGTCAGGGCGCCTTCGCGGGCGCCGACGCGCGCATGGCGGCATCGATGCGGCGGAGGATCGCGGCGCTCATGTCGCGGCGCATTTCGTTCACCAGCAGCTCGCGCTCGCTGTTGCGGCCGATGGCGTCGTTGGCCGGCGCGATGTAGTCGCGCGACAGCTCCACCGCCTGCTGCGGCACGAGGATGCGGTCGTCCTCGGCGGTCGCGCCCGGCTGGCGCAGCCGGAATACCACCGCATAGCGCAGGCTGTATTCCTGGGCGCGGCCGAGGGCATCGACCGAGATCGGCAGGTCCGCCCATTTCTCGGACAGGATTTCCAGCTTGGTCGAGGCGTCGACCGCATCGGCCGCGGCCGGCGTCGCGCCCGCGCGCTCCAGCGAACGCGCCAGCGAAGTGGCGAGTGCGCTGTAGGGGTCGCGCGCGGTCACCGCGACCGGACCGAGGTCGGACGGCAGCACCAGGGCGCTGCGCAGGTGGAAGCCGCAGCCGGTGAGGGCCAGCAGCAGCGACAGGCCGAGAACGAGACGGGCGACGTTCGAGCGGACGGCTTTGGGGCGGACGGCTTTCACACGGGCAATTTTCATGGGCGCAGTCTGGCGGAGGTGGAGACGGGGGGCAAGCAGCGACGGGCTCAGCCAGCGACGATATTCACGATCTTGCCCGGCACCACGATCACCTTCTTCACGGACATGCCGTCCATGAACTTGGCGACGTTGGGCTCGGCCAGGGCCGCAGCTTCGATATCCTCGCGCGGCGTTTGCACGCCGACCTCGATGGTGCCGCGCAGCTTGCCGTTGACCTGCACCGCCAGGGTCACCGCATCGCGGGCGAGCGCGGCGGGGTCGGCCTGCGGGAACGACACGTCTTCGAGCAGCGTCTCGGCATTGCCCAATACCTGCCACAAGTGATGACTGATGTGCGGCGTGACCGGGTTGAGCAGCAGCACCATGGTCTGCAGCACGTCATGGCGCACCGCCCGGCCCTGCTCGCTCATGTCGTCGAACTTCGAGACATGGTTGAGCAGTTCCATCAGCGCCGCGATCGCGGTGTTGAAGCTGTAGCGGCGGCCGTAGTCGTCGCCGACCTTCTGGATCGCTTCGTGCAACTGCCGGCGCAGGGTCTTCTGCGCGGCGTTTAGCTGCGGCGCGTCAACTTCAGGATGATCCGGCTGCGACGCATGCGTGGTCACTTCGCGCCAGAACCGGCGCAGGAAGCGCGACATGCCTTCGACGCCGGCCTCGTTCCACTCCAGCGACTGTTCCGGCGGCGCGGCGAACATCGAGAACAGGCGCACGGTGTCGGCGCCGTATTTGTCGACCATCGCCTGCGGGTCGACGCCGTTGTTCTTCGATTTCGCCATTTTCTCGACCGCGCCGATCTGCACCGGCTGGCCGTCGCTGCGCAGGGTCGCGCCGACGATGCGGCCCTTCTCGTCGCGGACCACATCGACATCGGCCGGATTGAACCATTCCTTCGAACCGTTGGCGTTGTCGCGGCAGTAGGTCTCCGCGATCACCATGCCCTGACACAGCAGATTGATCGCCGGCTCGTCGCTGTTCACCAGCCCTTCGTCGCGCAGCAGCTTGTGATAGAAGCGGAAGTACAGCAGATGCAGGATCGCGTGTTCGATGCCGCCGATGTACTGGTCGACCGGCGTCCAGTATTTCGCGCGTTCGTCGACCATATCGGTCGCGCCCGGCGAGGTGTAGCGCGCGTAGTACCAGCTCGACTCCATGAAGGTGTCGAAGGTGTCGGTCTCGCGCTCGGCCGCGCCGCCGCACTGCGGGCAGATGGTCTTGCGCCACTCCGGATCGGCCTTGATCGGCGACAGCACCACGCCGGCGGCGAAGGCGTCTTCCACGTTCTCGGGCAACACCACCGGCAACTGGTCTTCGGGCACCGGCACCGCATCGCATTTGGTGCAGTAGATCACCGGGATCGGACAACCCCAGTAGCGCTGGCGGCTGACGCCCCAGTCGCGGATGCGGAAATTGATGCGGCGCTCGCCGCGGCCTTCGGCCTCGAATTTCGCGACCAGATGTTCGAAAGCCTGCTTGAAACCCATGCCGTCGAGTTCACCAGAATTCACGCACATCAGATCGTCGCGGGTCTTGTCGCCGTACCAGTCCTTCCACTGCGTGGCGTCGTACCGCAGTTCTTCCGGCAACTGCTGCGGACCCATCGGCGAGCGCACGCCGATCACCTGCTTGATCGGCAGCGAATACTTGGTCGCGAACTCGAAATCGCGCGCGTCGTGGCCCGGCACCGCCATCACCGCGCCGGTGCCGTAGCCCATCAGCACGAAGTTGGCGACCCAGATCGGCACCTGCTCGCCGCTGATCGGATGGATCGCGAACAGGCCGGTGGCCATGCCGCGTTTTTCCTGCGTCTCGAGTTCGGCCTCGGACACGCCGCCCTTGCGCAGATCGGCGATGAACGCGGCGAGTTCGGGATTGTTCTCCGCAGCGCGCACGGCCAGCGGATGCTCGGCAGCGATGCTGACGAAGGTCACGCCCATCAGCGTGTCGGGGCGCGTGGTGTAGACGCCGAGCTTCTCACCGCCGCCGGCGACATCGAACGAGAATTCCAGGCCTTCGCTGCGACCGATCCAGTTCCGCTGCATGGTCTTGACCGAATCCGGCCAGCCCGGCAGCGTGTCCAAGCCATCCAACAGCTCCTGCGCGTAGGCGGTGATCTTCAGGAACCACTGCGGGATTTCGCGCTTCTCGACCACCGCGCCGGAGCGCCAGCCGCGGCCGTCGATCACCTGCTCGTTCGCGAGTACGGTCTGATCGACCGGATCCCAGTTCACCACCGAATTCTTGCGGTAGACCAGGCCTTTCTTCATCAGCCGGGTGAACATGCGCTGTTCGTGGACGTAGTAGTCCGGGCGACAGGTGGCGAACTCGCGCGACCAGTCGATGGCGTAGCCCAGCGACTGCAGCTGGCTGCGCATGTGCTCGATGTTGGCGTAGGTCCACTTCGCCGGCGCGGTCTTGTTCTTGATCGCAGCGTTCTCGGCCGGCAGACCGAAGGCGTCCCAGCCCATCGGCTGGAGGACGTTGTGGCCGGTCATCCGCCGGAAGCGGCTGATCACGTCGCCGATGGTGTAGTTGCGCACGTGGCCCATGTGCAGCGCGCCCGACGGGTACGGCAGCATCGACAGGCAGAAGTATTTGGGCTTGTCCGAACGCTCGTCGACCTCGAAGGCGCGGGACTCGCTCCAGAAGGTCTGGGCGGCGGCTTCTGCGGATCGGGGGGAATACTGAGTGGGCTCAGTCTGGGCGGGCTCGGCGGACACGGCGGCATCATCGGTTCGGACAGAACCGCCAAGCCTACCGCAGCGCACCATTCGCCGCCAGAAAGGCGCCTCTTGCCCGAGCCCTGGCCCGCCTGATCGGCCGGAACGCCGGACTTGAAGGCGATTCTCCGCACGCCGAACGCCCGCTCAGCCGCTCCAGGCCCGGTCGAGCGAGGTCCCGATAAGCGAGATCTCGATACCGGCATCCGCGTTCAGCGTGCCGAACACCATGCCGCGCCCCCCGCCGAGCCGGCTGCGGCAGAACGCATCGGCCAGCGGGCTGTCGGCCCGCAGCAGGGTCGCCGCCTGCAGCGCCAGCGCGAGGCGTTCGACCAGCGCGCGGGCGCCTGCCTGGGCAGCGTCGGGATCCATGCACTGCATCGCCGCGGTATCGGCCGCAACCGCCATCGCCCAGGCGTCGTAGGCGGGATGCCGCCCGGTCGCCGACAGCAGCGCCGCGCGCAGCGCATTCACCGCCACCGGTTCGCGCTGCAATGCGCGCAGCACGTCGAGACATTGGATATTGCCGCTGCCTTCCCAGATCGAATTCAGCGGCGCTTGACGGTAAAGCCGCGGCAGCATCGACTCTTCGACATAACCGGCGCCACCGAGGCATTCCTGCGCCTCGTTGACGAAGGCCGGCGCGCGTTTGCAGATCCAGAATTTGCCGATGGCCGTCGCGATGCGCGCGAATCCGGCTTCCAGCGCATCGTGCGGCGCGCGATCCACAGCGCCGGCGAGGCGCAGCGCGAACGCGGTGGCGGCCTCGGATTCGATCGCCAGATCCGCCAGCACGTTGCGCATCAGCGGCTGGTCGATCAAGCGCTTGCCGAAAGCGCTGCGATGCCGGCAGTGATGCAGCGCCTGGATCAGCGCCATGCGCATTTCCGCGGCGGAGCCGAGCATGCAGTCCAGCCGCGTCAGCATCACCATGTCGAGGATCACCGCAACGCCGCGGCCTTCCTCACCGATACGATGCGCACGCGCGCCGGCGAATTCGACTTCGGACGAAGCGTTCGACCAGTCGCCGAGTTTGTCCTTCAGCCGCATGATCCGGAATGCATTCTTCGCGCCGTCGGGCAGGCGTCGCGGCATCAGGAAACAGCTCAGTCCGCCGGGCGCCTGCGCCAGCACCAGGAAGCCGTCGGACATCGGCGCGGAGAAAAACCACTTGTGTCCGGTGAGCGCGTAATCGTCCCCGCCGGGCAGCGGCGTCGCCGCGGTCTCGTTGCTGCGCACATCGCTGCCGCCCTGCTTCTCGGTCATGCCCATGCCGAGGGTGACGCCGGTCTTGTCCGCCATCGGCACATCGCGACGGTCGTACTGCGCCGCAGCAGCCTTGTCCGCCCAATCGCGCAACGAGGGCTCGCGGCGCAGCGCCGGCACGGCGGCATGGGTCATGGTCAGCGGGCAACTGCTGCCGGGTTCGACCTGGTGATGCAGAAAACTCAGCGCCGCGCGCGCGACGTGCGCACCTGCCGTCGGCAGCGCCCAGTGCTGCGGCGCCCACGACAGCCCCGCGACGCCGTGCGCGATCGCCGCGCCCATGATCTCGTGATACGCGGGATGGAATTCGACCGTATCGATGCGGTGGCCGAAACGATCGTGACTGCGCAGCCGCGGGCGGTCGCGATGCGCGTCCCAGCTCAGGCGATACAGCGCATCGCCCGCGAGACGGCCGTAGCCGGCGAGATGTCCGGCGAAAGCATCGCCGCCTTCGCGCGCCACCGCCTCGCACAGCGCGGGATCGGTGATCCACAGATCGCAGGGCGCGAATTCCGGCGGCTGATTGCTCACGGCGTGGGTGTCGACCGCATGGGTATCGACCGTGTGGGAGCTGGGGGCGGCGCCGATGGCGTCATCGTGGTTGGACATCGCGCACTCCGCACGGATGGCAGGGAACCGCGACTCTATACGACGACAGTCGACTAGCGCGCCGCGAGGGCTTCGAGAAATGCCTTCTGCAGCGGCCAGGTGCCGAGCCAGCCGCGACGGGTGCCCGTGAGCACGCGCAGCGATTGCCCGCGTCCGCCGGGGATGCGCGAGAACGGATGGAACATCGCATCGCGGAGCATCGCGATGCGGTCGTGCTCCGACTGGAACAAGGGCGTCAGCCAACGGCTCCAGAAATGATAGGCGCGCAGATGCTCGCGACGCCCGCGTTGATACGCATCCAAAGCCGCCGGAACGCTGTCGGCCTTGCGCAGCGCATCGCGCAGCGCCAGCGCGTCGACCAGCGCCATGTTCGCGCCCTGCCCGAGCTGCGGGCTCATCGCATGCGCCGAATCGCCGACCAGCACCGCGCGCCCGCGATGCCAGCGACGCAGCACGGTGTCGCGATAGCGCGCCTGCGCGAGCCCATCGGGAACAACGGTATCGCGCAGGCTGTCCAGCGCTTCCGGCCAGACTTCGGCCAATTCTTCGCGCCAACGCGCGGCATCGCGACCCGCTTCCGCGAGCTGCGACACCGGCAGGCTCCAGAAAAAACTCAGTCGCGGCACCGGATCGTCCGGCCGCGTGCCGACCGGCAACATGCCCGCCATGCGCCGCGCGCGACGGTAACGCTGACGCAATTCGTCGCGCCACGGCCAATCGCCCGCCGTCACCAGGCACCACTGCGCGCCCCACGGATACGGCCGATCGAATGCGATTTCGCCGATCTCCGCGCGCAGCTTCGACGCGGCGCCGTCGGCGACCGCGATCAGATCGTATGGGCCGTGCGTGTTGCCGTGCGTGTCGCGAAGCACGCCGCGTGCGTGATCGACGTGCGCGATCTCGCGACCGCAATGCAGCTGTCGTTCCTGCGTCCACGCGGCGTCGAGCAGTTGGAAGATCGCGCCGCGCTGCATGCCCAACCCGAACAGCGCCGGATGCAGTTCGCGGTAACGCATGTCCATCACCGGGCGCGCGGCCACGGTTTCGCCGAACAGGCGCCGCACCACCGCACCGTGCTGCAGCGCCGCATCGAGCAGACCGAGTTCCCACAGCGCGCTCATGCCGGTGGGCTGCAGCAGGAATCCTGCGCCGACCGGGCCGGGTTCCGGCACGCGCTCGAACACTTCGACACGGTGACCATCGCGACTCAAGGCGACGGCCAGCGTCTGTCCTGCGGTTCCGTATCCGACGATGGCGATGCGCATGGTGGTATTCATTACGACGACGATCCGATGCTATGAAAGATGCTGTGAAAGCGACAATGAAAAAGGCCCCGCCGAAGCGGGGCCTGATCGTGAAAGATGCGACACGGAGTCGACGACTTCAGGCGGTAACAACCGGCATCACGCTGGCGGCCTGGGCGCCTTTCGGGCCCGTCGTCACTTCGTAGCTCACACGCTGACCTTCCTGCAGGCTGCGAAAGCCTTTGGAGTTAATTGCCGAAAAGTGGACGAACACGTCGTCTGTACCATCCTCGGGGGCAATAAAGCCAAATCCCTTGGCATCGTTGAACCACTTCACAGTTCCGTACGGCATATTCCTTTTGACCTCGATTGGGATGCGGTGGCGTGCGTCGTCATTCCCCGACGACCGCACAGCCGCGAGTATGCCTGAGCGGAACCCTTACGCAAGGGCATATGCCGCAGTTTGACGACACACGCCGGCGTATCCCACCAGCGCTTTTCTCAGCCGCGCGCGAGCAGTGCGCGCAGCAGCGATCCCAGCCCGGAACTCGCCGCTTCGACGTTGGCTAGTACTTCTTGCAGGGTGATCTGCTCGTCCGGATCGGGGCCGGCGCCGGCGGCCCAGTTGGCGACGATGGCGAGACAGGCGTAATCCAGGCCGAGTTCGCGCGCCAATCCGGCTTCGGGCATGCCGGTCATGCCGACCAGATCGCAGCCGTCGCGCCGCATCCGCGCGATTTCGGCCCTGGTTTCCAGCCTCGGGCCCTGGGTCGCGCCGTAGCAGCCGCCGTCGACCAGGGCCACGCCCGCGCGCGCCGCAGCGGCCAACACTTCGCCGCGCAACGCAGGGGTGTAGGGGTCGCCGAAATCGACGTGCAGCACATCGGCGCCTGTCTCTTCGCACAGGGTGGAAATACGACCCCAGGTGTAATCGATCAACTGATCGGGACAGCCGAGCACGCGCGGCCCGAAGCGTTCGGTGATGCCGCCGACGGTATTCAGCGCCAGCACCTGCTGCGCACCGATCGCCTTCAGCGCCGCCAGATTTGCGCGGTAATTGATCCGGTGCGGGGGCACCGAGTGGCCTTCACCGTGGCGGGCGAGAAACGCCACGCGCTTGCCGCCCAGGGTGCCGACCCGGATCGGGCCGGAGGGTGCGCCGTAGCGCGTCACCGGCTGATGCGTTTCCACATTCTGCAGTTCGGCGAGGTTGTACAGACCAGTGCCACCGATGATGGCGAGGGCGAGCGGGTTCATGGCAAGCAGACTCATGACGCAGCGGACTCCATCTTGTGCGCATCGTGCGCAGTGAGCAGGCGACCCGCGCCGACGATGCCGATCGACAGCAGCGCACCGACGAGGGTCGCGGAGACATCCAACCAATCGAATGTGCGGTTCGGCCGATACGGCTGCACGAATTCCCAACCGAGCAGGCCGATGATGGCGATGGCGACGGCGGCGGCCCAGGCGCGGTTTTCGCGCCACGCGCGCGACCAGGCGTAATCGGCCGCGCCGCGCGAAATCGTCAACCCGCAGAACAGGAACGGCAACGCGATCGCCGAGAAGAGATTCGGCGCGTATCCGAAGAATGCGTGCACGCCGACGCCGGCATGCAGCCGCGCGCGCGCTTCGATCGCGCACTGCACCAGCGCCAGACCGGCGGCCGCGACCAGCACCAGCCGACCGGAAATCCGGCTGCGCGCGGTCGCCATCGCGCTCAATCCTTCAGCGCGTAGATCGCGGGCAGATTGCGTCCCTGCTCGCGATAATCCATGCCGTAACCGAAGACGTAGCGATCCGGCACTTCGACGCCGACGTAATCGGCATCGATGCCTTCGACGCGACGGTCGTGGACTTTCACCGCCAACACCGCGACGCGCACGTCGGCGGCGCCCTGATCCTCGCACCAGCGTTTCACCGCCAGCAGCGTATGACCTTCGTCGAGAATATCGTCGGCCAGCAGCACCCGACGCCCGCGCATCGGCGTGGCCGGGCGATGCAGCCACGCCAGTCCCGAACCGGACGTGTTGCCGCGATAGCGCGTGGCGTGGAGATAATCGAATTCGAGATCGAGCCCGCGTTCGCCGAGCGCGAACGCCAACTGCGCGGCGAACGGCATGCCGCCGTGCATGACCGTGATGAACAGCGGCGGCACAGCATCGGCAGCATAGGTGCCGTGGATGTCTCCGGCGATGCGCAGGATCGCGGCGTCGAGCGTCGCACGGTCGTGGATCACGTCCGCGGCCGGCAGCACTTCGGCGAGACTCGGCGCGGTCATGCGAACGCTCCCAGCTCACCGGCCAAGCGCGCCTGCGCTTCGCCGTAACGCGCCTCGGCAAGCAGGCTGTCCCAACCCATCGCGCCGCGGCCCATCAGGCTGGCGCACGCCATCGTGTCCAGTGTGCGCCCCTGCACCGCGGCCAGCGATTCCTCGACCAGTTGCGGGTGACAGACCAGCACCACATCGCAGCCGGCATCGAGATGCGCATCGATGCGCTGCTTGATGCCGCCCGCGGAGAACGCTGCGGCCATGCCGATGTCGTCGGAAAACACCACGCCGCGGAAGCCCATGTCCTCACGCAGGATGGTGTTGATCCAGTACGGCGAGTAGCCCGCGGGCTCCGGCGCGATCTGCGGATAGGTCACGTGCGCCAGCATCACCGCTTCGGCGCGGGCTTCGATGCCGGCGACGAACGGCACCAGATCGGTGGCGCGCATCACGTCCAGCGAACGGTGATCCACCGCCACGTCGAAATGGGTGTCTTCGCGCACCGTGCCGTGACCCGGGAAGTGCTTGATCGTCGCCGCCATACCGGCGCTGTGCATGCCGCGCACGTAGGCACGGGTGAACTCGGCCACGACGTCCGGCTCGGTCGCGAACGCGCGATTGCCGATGGCCAGATTGCCGCGCCCCAGATCGACCACCGGCGCGAAGCTCAGGTCGACGCCGGTGGCGCGGATTTCGCTGGCCATCAGCCAGGCGTGTTCTTCAGCCAGGGCCAGCGCGCGCACCGGGTCGGCGGCGTAGATCTGGCCGAAACCTTCCAGCGGCGGCAGCGCGCTGTAGCCTTCCTGGAAACGCTGCACGCGGCCGCCTTCCTGGTCGACGCAGAGCAGTTGCGGACGCGGCGACGCCTCGCGGATCGCGGCGGACAGCTCCGCGACCTGCGTTTTCGAGGCGAAATTGCGTTTGAAGAGGATCACGCCGGCGCAGGCATCGTGCTGCAGCCAGTCGCGCTCCTGCGCGGTCAATTCGGTACCGGCAACGCCGATTACGAGCATGTAGCGGACTCCAGGTCGATGCCGGCTTTCTCCGTTTCGCTCCATTGCGAATACGGGCGCGATGCCAGCGCGAGGTTGTAGTAACGGCTGGCTTCGGTGACTTCCATGCCGAGCCACGACGGGCGCTCGAACCATTCGTCGCCGGCATCGAGTTCGATCTCGGCGACCACCAACCCGGCATTATCGCCGAGGAATTCGTCGACTTCCCAAAGATGGCCGCGATGCTCGACCAGATGCCGGCGTTTGTCGATCAGACCGCCGACGGCCAGCGCCAGCAGCGCGCGCGCATCGGCGACCGGAATGAGGTAATCGAATTCCTGCCGGGTGTGGCCCAGTTCGCGGGATTTCATGTTCAGCCGGGCTTCGTCGCCTTCCAGCCGGACCCGCACCGAGACCCGCTGCGCACCCGCGTCCATGGAGGCCTGATCGTTCAGATACCCCTGTGCCATCGGAATCACCTGCTTGGCCTGCGTGCGCCAGGCATCGTCGACGACGAGGAATTTCCGTTCGATTTCGAGGGCCATCAGCGGCTCCATACATACCCGTAGGCTGGGGCGACATTGTAGGGGTTTGCAGGCCGCGACTCTGCCCCCGGCCGCTTCGCGGCAACCGCCCGGGCACGTGTTTCCCGACCCGAAAGCCGTGTTACGATGAATACGGTTGCCCGGCCATTAGCGAATTTTTAACAATTCTCGGCCCGCCGGACGAAACTGACGAACGCCGATCGTCCACCCACAACACGCAAGGAATATCGCGATGAGCAGCGAAACTCCAAAGGACGGCATCCCGGCTTCCAGCACCGGCGCTGCCCACCAGTCCGGCACCCACGGACACGAAAAAGGCCACGACACGGGCCACGACACCCCAGGCGCCCTGGGCCTCGAGAATCTCGAACCCTCCATGGGCGACGATTTCGACGACAGCGACATCGGCCACGGCATCGGCACGGACAACGATGGCGAGAGCGTGAACTTCCTGACCGCAGGCGAACGCAAATTGTCGCTGGGCGAACAGCGCCAGATTCTGGCCGCGCGTCGGCGGGTCGACGACGACAGCGATACCGAAGAAGTCCTGGAATTGCGCACCGGCCGCCGCCACATGCGCGAAAAATTGAATGAGCAAGTCCGCGCAGCGCTCAAACCGGGCGGCGCCAAAGCGGAGGAGCAGCCCGGCGGCGCGGGTGGAACCGCTCCCGGCGGTTCGTCTGCGGTCGTCGTCGAAAGCGCGACGTCCCCGGCGGCGACCGTCTCATCGAACCCCGGCGCCGCACCCGGCCAAACGACCCTGCTCAACGATCCCGCCCATCCGAACAAACCGCTGTTCGATGCGGTGCTGAAAGGTGTAGGCGATCTCGACCCGGCGCGGGTCGCGCTGACGCCCGCGGAGCAGGCCAATGTCGCGGCGGCCCTCACCGCCAACATGACCCAGACCCAGGGATTCCCGCGCGAGCAGACCGATGCGGTGCAGGTGTCGATCGCGGCCAGCGACAAAGGCGATCGCGTGTTCGCGATCAACGGCCAGAGCCCGGAAGCGCCGAATGCGGTCTACACCAGCGTCGCGGTGGAACAGGCGCGCGCGCAACCGCTCGACGTGAGCACTGCGCAGGCGATCGCGCCGCAGCAGCAGGAACTGCAGCCGCCGAAGCCGGTGCAGGAACAGTCGACGCCCATCGAAACGCCAGCGCCGCGCGCCATCGTCTGAGACGTTTCTGGCGGCAGACACGACGACGCCCGCGCACAGCGCGGGCGTTTCTTTGATGAATCTTCTTGAATGTAGCGGCTTCGGATGAAGTCGCTACATTCCCGAAGCGTCATGCCGACCGGGATTACTTCGGCTCGAACACCGCGATCGACTCGACGTGCGCGGTATGCGGGAACATGTCCATCACCCCCGCGGACTTCAGCACCCAACCGCGCTCGTTGACCAGATAGCCGGCATCGCGCGCCAGCGAGCCCGGATGGCAGCTGACATACACGATCCGCTTCAGGCCTTTCAAAGAGAGTTGCTTGAGTACGCCATCGGCGCCGGAGCGCGGCGGATCGAGCAGCAGCTTGTCGAAACCCGCGCGCATCCACGGCAGCCCGGACAGATCCTGGGCCAGATCGGCGGCATGGAATTGCACATTGGTCAGCGCGTTGTGCGCAGCATTCTCTTTCGCGCGCGCGACCAGCCCGGCCTCGCCTTCCACGCCCACTACTTCGCGCGCAACGCGCGCCAGCGGCAGCGTGAAATTGCCCAGCCCGCAGAACAGATCCAGCACCCGCTCATCAGGCTGCACGTCCAGCAGTTCCAGCGTCTTCGCGATCATCTTCTGGTTCAGACCGGCGTTGACCTGGATGAAATCCAGCGGACGGAAATTCAACTCGACGTCCCACTGCGGCAGCGCGAACGACAACCGCGGCGCCTCCGGCCACAGCGCATGCACCGAGTCGATCCCGCCCGGCTGCAGGAAGATCGCGAAGCCGTTTTTCTGGCCGAAACCGATCATGGCCTCCTGGTCGGGCACGCTCAGCGGCTGCAGGTGACGGAAC
>CBIHKW010000049.1:0-28653 GCA_966203835.1 uncultured Thermomonas sp. | reverse complement strand
ATGCATGCTGGGGCGGTCGATGGGTTTCGCCTGGTGCTTGCCGCGGCCGATGTGCCGGGATGGTGGGGTTGCGCTGCGCTTACCCCACCCTACGGATTTCGATTGGGTTTCGATGTGCGGGTGGAATGGATCAACTTGACGAACAGGGGAGGTTCCGATGAGGCACAACGAATCGATCGAACAGACGCCGCCGGTGTCGCTGTCGCGGCGGCAATTCCTGCGCGCCGGTACGGGTGCGGCGCTGGGTCTGGGGCTGCCATCGCTGGGATGGCTGACCGGCTGCACATCGCTGCCGGTATCCCGTACGCCGGCGTGGAACGAACTGGCGGCGAGTCTGCAGGGGCCGCTGTTGATGCCGGGCGCGCCGGACTTCGCGGCGAAGGCGCGGCCGTGGGCGCTGCAATATGCGTCGACGCTGCCGCAGGGCATCGCGCAATGTCTGAGCGAGGCGGACGTGCAAACGTGTCTGCAATGGGTGCAGGCGTACAAGGTGCCGTTGGTCGCGCGGAGCGGCGGGCATTCGTATGCGGGGTATTCGACGACCACCGGGCTGATGGTGGATGTGTCGGCGATGAACCGCGTCGAGATCGACGGCGCCACCGGCATCGCGCGTTTGGGCGGAGGGGCGCGCAACAAGCATGTGTACGCGGCGTGCCGGCCGTACGGGCGCGCGGTGACGCACGGGCGCTGCAAGGACGTGGGCGTGGCCGGGCTGGTGCTGGGCGGTGGCATCGGTTTCAACATGCGCGCGCACGGGCTGACCTGCGACGGGCTGACCGAAACGCGGATCGTGCTGGCCGACGGCCGTGCGCTGACCTGCAGCGCGAACGAGAACGCCGAGCTGTTCTGGGCGATCCGCGGCGCGGGCGGCGGCAACTTCGGCATCCACGCCGGTTTCACGTTCCAGACGTTTCCGGTCGCGATGTACACGGTGTTCTCGATGCGTTGGACCGAACGCCTCGCCGATGTGTTCGCGGCATTGCAGGACATGGCGCTGGCCGCGCCGAACGGGCTCGGCATGAAACTGAGCGTGGTCGCCAAGGCCGGCGCATCGGGGCTGTCGCTGTCGATCCTCGGTCAGCTTGCGGGGCCGCAGGATGAACTCAAGGCGCTGCTGGCGCCGGTGTTCGCGGTGCGCGCGCCGGACGAGTCCATCGTCGAGGAACGCAGCTACTGGGACGCGCAGGAATTCCTGTCCGAAGACGGCACGCCCGAGTACTCGCACGAGCGTTCGCGCTTCGCGCGCGGCGCGCTGTCGGGCGCGGCCATCAACGCCATTCTCGCGAACCTGCGCGAATGGCCGGGCACCACCGTCGCCGGCACCTGGAAATTCTTCCTGATGGGCGGAAAGATCGATGACTACAAGCCGACCGACATGGCGTTCGTGCATCGCGGCTATTCGATGATCACCAGCGCCGAGCTGGAATGGTCGCCGGCCGATTCCCCGGCGGTGCTGGCGAAGAACCAGCAGTGGCTGTCGCGCTTCCACGACCGCATGGAACCGTACACGTCGGCGTATTGCTACCAGAACTTCATCGACCCGAGCCAGCGCGATTATCTGCATGCGTATTACGGCGAGAATCTGCCGCGGCTGCAGGCGGCCAAGCGGCGCTATGATCCGACCGACCTGTTCCGTTATCCGCAGTCGATACCGGTGTGAGCATGTGGATATGAACTTGTTTCAATCTGCGTTCTTGAAATCGCAGCCACAGGAAAATGCTCTCATCCCCGGTAGAGCGGCCTTCAGGCCGCTGAAGATCGCCAAGGCCATTGGGGCAGCGGTCTGAAGGCCGCTCTACGGGCTTGATCGGCAGATATCAAGCATGCATGCCTATGCAAGCGGACCGCCATGCGTCTCACCTTCGTTTTTTCTTCGGAGCAACATCAATGGATATCAAACTCAACCTCATCAACCGCTCGAACGACGCCAACAATTCGCAGATCGTGATTTTCCAGAGGAATCCCGCGGCGGGTGCGGATGATCGTCCGGTCGCGTGGCGGGTGTTCGGTCCCCTCGGGCGGGGCGACGCGTATCCATTCGATTATCCGCTGTCCACGGGTATCTCCTCCAGGGATCCATGGGGGAATTACACGCCGATGATGCCGGTGGAAAACGGCCAGCTCTACGGCGTGACGGGCACGGATTCCGGCGACGCCTTGTCGTTGCTTGGCGCGGCCTCGTCGCCCCACGAAATACAGTGCCGCAACGATCTGGTGCAGAAGGCGATCGCCGTGAGCCTCTACAAGTCCGGAAAACTGTGGCAGCAGTCGGCGTCGATTCCGCCCGGACAGACCGCCGTGTTCGCATTCGTGCCCACGCTCGTTGTCGGCATGGTTTTCGGGATGGAGGAAGGTGAGGTCATGGATTCCACGATCGTCTCCAGCGTCGATACCGAACTTTCGCTGCTGGGCATCGCCAGCGCGGACATCGTCATGACCGGCGGCGGCCCGGGCGCGGGCTCCACCGCGTTCCGGTTCACGCTCGAAAACGTGGTGATGGCGTAGCTCCGAACGACAGAATGCCTTGCGACGACTGTCGCCCGATGCCGAGACATCGGACGACAGGTGCGTCGCAGGCATGGATCGCCTGCGACGCGTGGCGCCACGGCCTGGTCAGTTCGCCTGCAGACCGATGCTGTAGCCGCTGATCGACGCCGCCGACGAGTCGACGTGGTCTTTCGACGCGACCGTGCATGCAGTCTGCCCGGCCGCCGGGCTGATCGGTTTGATACGCCACAACAGATTGCCGGCGCCCGACCAGTTCACGAACGCGCCGCAGCCGCTCAGCGCGAAGCCCGAGGCCAGATTCTGGGTGAAGGCCGGATGTGAGGCCGCGCCCGAAGTGCCACCGTTGACGACATTGCTGATGGTGCCGACCCCTGCGATGGAACCGTTGAGGCTGATCGCGTAAGCGGTAGCGGTGGCGGGCGACGAGACCCTGTGATCCTTCGAACGCACGCGCCAGCCGTTGCCGGACGGCGCCGAGGCGGTGGCCAGGTTGCCGGCGCCGCTCCAGTTCACCTTGATGCCGCCGCCAGCCAGCACATAGCCCGCGGGCACGGCCGCGGTGACGTCGGGATGCGCGGTGTTCGCGCTGGTGGCGGTATTCACCGAGATATTGCTGCGCACCTGCGCGGGCGTGAGGCCGGCGATCTTCAGACCGATGGCCCAGCCGCGCACCTGCACCGGATCGGCGCTGTAGTGATCCTTGGTGGACACCAGCCAGGCGGTGAGGCCGGCATTCGGATACGAGGCGGTCAGCAGATTGCCCTGCGGTGCGTTCTTGCCTTCGCCGCCGCCGCCGATGACCACGTAATCGTCCGGCACCGCGATCGCAAAATCGGTGTTGTGGCCGGAAGCGGTCGGCGACACGCGCTCGAACACCGCGATGGTGATCTTGCCGCTGAGATCGGTCTGCTCGAAGATCTTGTTGGTGCCGTTGCCGGTACCCAGCGTGTAGAGCAGCAGGTTCGGCGAGCCGGCGCGCGGATCGGTGACCACGTTCGGCGTGGCGTTGCCGATGATCGAGGCCGTGACCTGCGCCGGGGTGGCCGCAGGATTGGCGGCCAGGTACAGCGCCGCGGCGCCCGCGACGTGCGGCGACGCCATCGATGTGCCGTTGATCGTGTTGGTGGCGGTGTTGCCGGTGTGCCACGCCGAGGTGATCGCCGTGCCCGGCGCGAAAATGTCGAGGCAGCTGCCGAAATTGGATTCAGAACCCGCGCCCCAGACCGAACGCGCATCGTTGCTGCCGGTGGCGCCGACGGTGATCGCGGAAGGCGCGCGCGCCGGCGAGTTCTGGCAGGCGTCGCCGGCATTGTTGCCGGCCGCGACCACCACCGTCACCCCGGCGTTGTTGAGATTGGCGACCGCGGTATCGACGGCGGTGTTCGCGCCGCCGCCCAGGCTCATGTTCGCCACGGCGGGCAGCACGCGGTTGGCGGCCACCCAGTCGATGCCGGCGATGACGCCCGCCCAGGTGCCGTTACCGCTGCAGTCCAGCACGCGCACCGGGTGGAGGGTCACGCCCTTGGCGACGCCCCAGGTGGTGCCGCCGACGGTACCAGCGACGTGGGTGCCGTGGCCGTTGCAGTCGTTGGTGCCGCCGCCGACGCTGTCGAAGCCGTTGCCGACGCGCCCGGCGAATTCGCTGTGGCTGGCGAGCAGGCCGGTATCGATGATGTAGGCATGTACGCCCGCGGCGGTGGTGTTGTAGGTGTAGCTGCCGTTGAGCGGCAGATTGCGCTGATCGATGCGATCCAGGCCCCAGGTCGCGCCGGTCTGGGTGGGATTGGCGCGGACGTAGCCGTCTTCTTCGACATAGGCCACGCGCGGGTCGGCGAGCAACCGGGCCAGCGTCGCGTCGTCGGCCTTCACCACAAAGCCGCGCAGCGCGCGGTTGAAGCTGCGGACCAGCTGCGCGCGATGGGTCGAAACGATGTCGTTGGCGACGACGGGCACGCGGGCCGCGCGGCTGGTTTCGCCGGTGAGCGCCGCGGCGGAGGGCTTGAGCACGATGATGTACTGGCCGGCGACCGGGTTTTTCGCGATGCGCAGGTCCGCGGCGAACGCGGAACCGGCCGCGGCGGACAGGACGAGGGATGCGCCGATGGCGGCGGAGAGCAGGGTGCGTCTGTGTTTCACGTTCATTCCTTTGATTTCCATGTGATATCGACGGGAGAGGTCCGGCGTGTGCCGGACCGAGCTTCGACGGGCCTTCTGGCGCCCGCACTGTCCGCAGAGCATCGTCGCAACTGACCAATCCCTGGCGCGACAAGTGCGGGTCTGTACCGGCCCGCACGGCCAAGCTAGAACGCATGCGGTGACGGACGCAAGCGGTCGATCGAGGGCAGCGCGCCGACTGTGCGGTCCGTCTAGAAACCAGGGCGGCTCCGCCGTGTGCCGGGGGCATCGAGGTGTCCGGATGCCTGCCGCTGCCCTGCGCCGTGCCGGCTGCGGTACTATCGTGGCTCGCGCCGAGACGGCGCTGAGGCAAGTGCTCGCGTCCGGGGGGATTCGAGCTTGGGCCGGTCCAAGGATGTCTTGTCGCCCGTTGGCGACCCGGTACTTCTATTGGGCACGACGACAAACACCGGGGGAACACATGAGTCGCAATTCGATGATGGCGCAGCTGATGCGCTTGGCGCGCTTGGCCGCGCAAGCAGACAAAACGGGGCAGAGCGCGCAGGAAGTGATCGAGCGCGACGCCAGTGCGCGCGACGCCAGCGCGCAGGAAGCCCTGCGCGACGCCGGGCGTCGGCGGTTCGCGCAGGTGGCGATCGCGGGCGCGGCAACAGCTGCGGCCGGCGCGATGACGCCCGCCGCCTGGGCCGGGGCTTCCAGAATCCGGCGGATGATCTCCGGCGGCGGCAATGTCGCGGTGGTGGGCGCCGGCATGGCCGGCCTGAGCTGCGCGTCCGAACTGGCGCGCAAGGGCGTGGCCACCCAGGTCTTCGAAGCGGCCGGACGGGTCGGCGGCCGTTGCGCCAGCCTCCGCGGGGTGTTCCCGGGGCAGGTGGTCGAGCGCGGCGCCGAGTTCATCGGCAGCTCGCATCACACCATGCTGGGCTACGCCCGCGCCTTGGAGCTGCCGCTCGAGGACGTTTCGCTGCAGCCGGGCAACACGTTCTACCATTTCGACGGCCAGACGTATTCCGAAGCGCAACTGGTCGAGGAATATCGTGGGTTCGCGGATTCGATGCGCGCGGATCTGGCGACGCTGAGCTATCCCACCGCCGACCGTTTCAACGAGGCCGACGAACTGTTCGACCTCATGAGCCTGGACGATTACCTCAGCCTGCAGGGCTCGGGCGGCCTGCTGCGCAAGGTCATCGGCTCGGCGTATGCCGCCGAGTACGGTGCGGGCATCGACGAACTGAGTTCGATCAGCTTCCTGCGCTTCATTCACGGCGACAAGCGCGGCAAGTTCGCGCAGGTCGGCGGTGCCGGTGGCGGCCTGCAGGGCGGCGAAGGCTTCCATGTGATCGACGGCAACGACCGCATCGCCTCCGGCCTGGCTGAGCGCCTGCCGACGCCGGTGCGCCTGGGCCACAAGCTGATCGCGGTGCGCAGGCTTTCCGGCGGTCGCGTGCGGCTGACGTTCGATGTCGGCGGACGCGCCGTGCAGAGCGATCATGACGCGGTGGTGCTGACCCTGCCGTTCAGCGTGCTGCGCGATGTCAAACTCGATGCCAGCCTTGGATTACCGACGTGGAAGCGTTACGCGATCAACAACGCGGCGATGGGCGACAGCAGCAAGCTGATGGTCGGTTTCAATCATCCTTACTGGTATATCCGCTACGGCACCAACGGCAGCGGCTACGGCGACAGCCCGCGCCTGCAGTCCACGTGGGAAACCAACGCCTACAACGGCAACATCCACCGCGCGGTGCTGACCAGCCAACTGGGCGGCGCGATGGCGCGTTCGCTGGATCCCCGCCAGTTGCAGTCCGAGGCCGCGATGTTCCTCGCCGACCTGGATGCGGCGATGCCGGGCGCCGTCGCATCGGCCCGGCGCAACGCCAGCGGCGATGTAGTGGCGTTCGCGCAGAACTGGTCGAACAATCCGCTGAGCAAGGGCGGCTACACCTGCGCCCGTCCCGGTTACTTCACCACCATCGCCCACAACGAGGCGAAAGCGGTGGGGAACGTGATGTTCGCCGGCGAGCACACCAGCAGCTTCTACGAGTGGCAGGGCACCATGGAAGGCGCGGCGCTGTCGGGCCTGCGCGCCGCAGCCGAAGCCTGCACGCTGCTGCGGGTGAGTTGATGGGTTCCGGCGGAGGCCGGTAAATCATCCGATGGATCGAAAACGCCAAGGCGGGACCCGTGAAACGGTTCCGCCTTCGTTTTTCTGTTGCGCTGTTCGACTGAATTCATTGATTCGATAAATCCAGTCGATAAAACTTTCGATAAGCGGCATCAGCCCGCTGCGGGCGGCGTGCCGGTGTCGTCGGTGGTCGCGTCGCCCGATCCTGCGGCCTGCTTGGCGGCATCGCGCGCTTCGCGCTTGCGCGCGTCCTTCTCGTCTTTTTCCTTCTTTTTCGCGATCTCGCGCTGACGTTTTTCGAACGAGTAATTGGGCTTGGCCAATGGAAGTGCCTCAGTGCAGGGACCGCCAGTGTAATCCCGCAACCGGAAGCGGACAAACAGGCGCCTGAAATCAGGCGTTTGGAAACCAAAAGGCCGGAAAATCAGGGGTCTGCCCGGCGGCGTTGCCGGCTGCAGGAATCCCCGATTGCTTCGCACGGCGCGGGCGGGCTATGGTCCGTCACGGTTCGATGCGCCACAGTGCGGGTCTGCCGCCGCGGGGCATCGGTTCCGCACGACACGACCGCAGGGGGCGGAATGAGCGGGCTCAAGAACATCAGCCAGGGCCACGACGACGCATTCGGCCGGATCGACCGATCGGCGCTGGTGCAACTGCTCGCCGCCTACTACCGCGATGTCGGCTGGTGGGTGGAGCATGCGGGCGTTGCTGGAACGGATGCGCGATTCGATGCCGGCGTCGATCTCAGGATCCGCCGCGATGCGGAATTCGTCCTGGTGCAATGCGCATACTGGAATGCGAAGGACCTTCCTCACGATGCGGTGGACGCGCTGCTCGGAGCGATCGCCAGCGAAGGCGCGACCGGCGGGATCCTGGTCGGCAGCGGTGAATTCACCCGCGCCGCGATCGACGCCGCGCAGCGGCACGCGCAAGTGAAATTGATCGATGGCGAGGTGCTGCGCACGATGCTCGGGCCGGTGCCGGAACCGTTCGTGCCGCAGGAAGCGATCATGCCTATGCCCGCGCCCGCAAGGCGCCTGCCTGCAGCCCGTGTACGCGCGAGTCGCTGGCTGTGGCTGGTGGCGCTGCTCAGCGCCGTCGCGTTCGTGTTCATCGTGCGCGCGATCCTCGACCGCACTGCGGATACTGCGGTCGAATCGGCGGCGGACGACGCGCGTGCGCCGGTGTCGCAGGAGAGCATGCCGGCCAAGGGCATGCCGGCAAAGGGAATGCTGTAAAGGACTTGCTGCAGATCGCAATCGCCCGATTCCACCGGACGAGCGGGGATGAAGGATTCGTCACACGCGCCAGGGCAGGCAACGCTCGTTCGTTATCCGATGCCGCTGCGGTGCGATCACACCAGGGAGAGGGAAGATGAGCACAGAGGACAAGCCGCTGTCGCGGCGCAGATTTCTGGAGATGGTGGGCGCCGCCGGCGGGGCCGCGGCGGTCTACGAAACGATGGTGGCGATGGGCATGCTGGTCACCCCGGAGGCCTTCGCCGGACCGCCGGACACCAGCGGCGCTCCGGGCAACGGCAAAAAGGTGGCGGTGCTGGGTGCGGGCGTGGCCGGATTGACCGCTGCGTATCGGCTGGCGCAGGCCGGTAGCGTGGTCACCGTGTTCGAGGCGTCCGACCGTCTCGGCGGGCGCAATTTCACCGTGACCCGCGATGCGTCGAAGAAGCGCAATGTCATCATCGAACAGAGCGCCGCCGGGCGCACGCGGCAGGTCTGCCATTTCGCGCGCGACCCGAAGACGCAATTGTTCGAGGCCGGCGCAGGCCGCATTCCCTATCACCACATCGCAGCGTTGGAGCTGTGCCGCGAGCTGGGCGTGGAGATGGAGCCTTACATCATGGAAACCCGCGCCAATCTGTTCCAGACGCCGGTCGCGTTCGACGGCGAGCCGGTGCTGAACCGGCGGATCGCCAACGATACCCGCGGCTATATCGCGTCGTTGCTGGCCAAGGCGATCCATGCAGAATCGCCGGACGTCCCGCTGAACGACGAGGACCGCAAGCGGATGCTGAGCCTGCTCAGGAAGTTCGGCGACATCCGCGAAGATTCGAAACCGCAGTACGAATATCGCGGTTCTACCCGCAGCGGCTACACCACCGATCCCGGCGTGAACGATCCGGGCCAGCGCCCGCCGCCACTGTCGCTGAAGGATCTGTTGACATCGGAATTCTGGGAGCATCGCTTCTATCAGGCCGAAGACTACCTCTGGCAGACCACGCTGTTCCATCCGAAAGGCGGGATGTCGATGATCGTGGATGCCATCGCCAAGGCCTTCACCGACCGGGCCGGGCTGCGCGCGATCCACGTCAATAGCCCGGTCACGCGATTGGAAAATCGCGAAAACGGCGTGGAAATCACCATCGGCAGGCGTGCGGAAACGTTCGACTATTGCTTCAGCACGATTCCGCTGCACTTGCTCAAGAAGCTGCTGGGCAGCGGTTTCGATGCGGATTTCGTGCGCGCGATCGGCGTTCCGGAATATGCGAACACCTGCAAAGTGGGCTGGCAGGCGCGCGAACGGTTCTGGGAAGTGCTCACGCCCGGCATCCTGCGTAACGGGCCGCAGATTTTCGGCGGCATCAGCTGGATCGATCATCCGATCACCCAGATGTGGTATCCGTCCTCGGGTTATTTCTCGACGGGTCCGGCGATTCTCACCGGCACCTACAACTACGATTCGGCCAAGGATGCGGTCGCGAAGAAATTCGGCGCCTTGTCGCTGCCTCGACGGCTGACGCTGGCGATGGAAGGCGCCAAACGCCTGCATCCGGAATTCGATACTTACGTGTCGATCGAGACCGGCCTGTCCATCGCGTGGCAGAACGTGCCTTACATCGCCGGCGGCTGGGCGGAGTGGAATTCCAGCGATCCGGCGCAGGCGAAGGCGTATCAGCGGCTGCTGAAGGGCGACGGGCGTTTCCATGTCGGCGGCGACCAGGTGTCGTATCTGCCGGGTTGGCAGGAAGGCGCGATTCTGTCGGCCTATCACGTGGTCAATCGCATCATCGGCCGCGGCAAGCTGCTCGAAGCGACGGTGTCCGAGAACCTGCCTGCACCCGACAGTGCCAGCACGACCGGCGCAGATTGACGGGCGCGGATTGAAGGTATCGGAACAGTGCGTACACATTGCGGGCCGGGCGGCAAGCCGGTCCGCAATGCGCCGCGATGCGCGATCCGACACTGATATGAACCCGACACCACTGCGGCCGAAGACCCGCCATGAGCGCCGAATCGCCAAGTCGGCGACAATGCGCCCACATTCACAGGGCACCACGATGCGATGAAGACCCCCAAGGGCCTGCAGCCTTTGATCGACGACGGCGTGATCGATGCCGTCCTGCGCCCGTTGAAGAGCGGCAAGGAAGCCTCGGTCTACGTGGTGCGCGCAGGCGAGGAGATCCGCTGCGCCAAGGTCTACAAGGATATGGCGCAGCGCAGTTTCCAGGCCCGCGTGCAATATCAGGAAGGCCGGAAGGTGCGTGGCAGCCGCCAGGCGCGGGCGATCGGCAAGGCCACGAAGTTCGGCCGCCGCGAGCAGGAGGAAGCCTGGAAGCATGCCGAAGTGGACGCGCTGTTCGCGCTGGCCGAGGCCGGCGTACACGTGCCGCGCGCTTACGGCTATTTCCACGGCGTGCTGGTGATGGATCTGGTGACCGATGCCGAAGGCCACAGCGCACCGCGGCTGGGCGAGGTGGAACTCACCGCCGACGAGGCCCGCGCCTTCCACGCGCGGCTGATCGGCGATGTCGTGCGCATGCTCTGCGTCGGCCTGATCCACGGCGATCTGTCCGAATACAACGTGCTGGTGGCGCCGGACGGCCCGATCATCATCGATTTCCCACAGGTGGTCAGCGCCGCGGGCAACAACGCCGCGCGCGACATGCTGCTGCGCGATGTCCACAACCTGCGAGATACGCTTGGCCGTTTCGCGCCGGAGTTGGTCGAAACCTATTACGGCGAAGAAATGTGGGCGCTGTACGAGAAGGGCGACCTGCGCCCCGATACCGCGCTGACCGGTCGCTTCAAATTCGACACCCGCCGCGTCGACGTTGCAGCGGTGCGGATGTCGATCGAGGACGCGCGCCAGGAAGCGATCATCCGCCAGCAGGGCCGCGAAGAAGCCGCCGAAAACGACGACTGATAGCGTTTTATTTCGCTTTCGCCATGCAGCGCGTGTAGCGCTGATTCACGCGGGTCGCGAACCATTCGGTGGTCAGCTTGCGGGTGATCTTCGGGCTTTGCAGGCGGATGCGCGGCAGCGTCGCGCGCGGCAGCGGTTTGCCGTTGCGCTTGTCCGCGATCTCGAACACGCGGACATACAGCGCGCTGTCCTCGAACGCATGGCGATGGGCGCCGGACAAGGCGCGATGGATCTCGCCGGGCGTCATGCCGAGCTTGCCGGCCAGCGTCAGCACCGCGGTTTCGGTGGCGCTGACCTTGCTGCTGCCCTTGTCTTTGCGGTAGCGGATCAGATCGCCGTCGAGATCCAGCGCGATGCCGGTCGCGACCGCGACCGCGTTCTGGAACGCCGCGTTGCGGCTGGCGTAGCGGCCGGCGTTGAAATCGGCGAAGCGGAACAGCGGCTTCCGGTAGGACGCCGGATAATCCAGCAGATGGGCGATGCCGAAATACATGCCGCCGCGGCGGGTGAACACTTCGTGGCGGATCGAGGCCTCTGCGGTGTATGGGTACGTGCGTTCGTCGGCATGCGCTTCGGCGAACGGGATGCTGACCTGCATCGGCCCGCCGGTGCGTACGGGATTGGCGTTGGCGAGCAGCCGCTTGCCCATCGGCACGCGCGCGATCATGGCTTCGAAGATATCGCTCAGTTCCTTCTCGGTGCGCACAGCGGCGATGCGCGTGTCCCAGGTCTGGCCGTTCGGGGATTCGAGCTGCAGCGCGGCGCGGACCAGGAACAGCGGGATGTGCTTGCGTTCCGCGCGGGTTTCGATCTCTTTGCGCGCGATCCGGCCCAGCCCGGGCACTGCCGGATGGGCATTGAAGGTCGATTCCTGTTCCGTCACCGCCAGCACCGCGCACAGATTTTGTGCCGATGGCTCGATGTCGAGCGCTGCGAATGCGGATTGGATGTCCTCCGCCCAGCCGGCGCGATCCTGCACGGTCGACGGCATCAGCCGTTTGATCTGCGCGCGGATCTGTTCCGGAGTGGGCGGCGGCGCGCCGGTGCCGCAGCCGCCAAGACAGGCTGCGAACAGCGCGGCGAATGCGAATGTCCGCGCGGTTCGCCGCGGCGGGGTCTTGGTGGTTTCGGTCATGCGCCCGACTGTAGCCGGGCATGCGCTTCGGCGGAAAGGGGATGACTGTCGTCACCGCGGTAACACGGCGAGAGCGGCGCCGAAGCGAACGCCGGATTTCCGCGCGGCAGCTGAACGCAGGCCGGTGGCGGTCGTGTCGTGGCTGTGCGGGTGGTTATGATCGCGAGCCCGGGCCTGTGATCGCGGCCGCTGTTCAGGATCTTTTGCCGATGTCTTTCTTCCGCTTTTGCCGAACCGCGATCATCGCTGTCGCGCTGTCGTTTTCGCTGATCGCACCCGCGTTCGCGTCGCAATCGAACAAATGGCGCCTGCAGTTCAGCGGCGCGGCCGAATCCGCGGGCGAAATGGTGCTGGAGATCGTGCCGTCCGGGCGCGCGCCGGTGCGGGTGAGCGTGTTGATCGAACGCAACGACGGCGAGAACCGGGTCGCGCGCAAAGTGAAGGCCGCCATCGACCGCCAGGCCGGCAAGTGGGTGGACGCGGATCTCGACGACGGCGAGGACGTGCTGGTGAAGCGGCATTTCTTCCGGAGATTCTCCATCGTGCTGGTGTCCAGCACGGTGAAGGATGTCCGCATCAATTTCGATCACGAGTGATCGCCGCGGGCGATCGCGGAAAGAGGCCGGCGCACCTCCCTGTGCGCCGGAACTCCCATGACATTTACGGCTGCATGGCGTCCGAGATCGATACGTAGCCGAAACAATTGCCGATGCCATAGACCGAAGCCTGGGCGATCAGGTTGTGCGAGAACTCGGGGCCGCTGTAGACGTAGCCGGTCGAAGTGCCGGCGCTGTAGACACCCGCTCTGGTTCTGTGGACGGTTTGGCCGGTGTAGAGGTTTTTTGCGAGGGCGCTGGCCGACACCGAAGCGAAGGGCGGGACGCCGGCGGGCGGAGAGACAAATCCGGTCGCGCCGGCCGATGCGCGCGCATAGTAATAGTTCAAACCGCCGCCGCCGTTGTCGAGATAGAGCTCGGTGGTGGCGTTCACCTGCGCGTAGCCGTTGTACCAGACGGAGTTGGCGCCGGACGAGTAGTGACAGGGAAACGAGCCGCTTGCGGCTTTTCTCATGCTCGTGTCCGCAGCCTGATGCGCATGCAGTTCCGCATAGCGCGCGCGAACGCCTTCCATCTGACGGATCAGTGCCTGGGTCTGCGTCTTGGTCCGGCGGGAGCTGGCGAGTTGTTCGCGCTGGACGCTGATGTCGTAGGCCAGCCCGGCTTCGCCGATGGAGACGGTTTTGCCGGCGAGTTCGCCGTCGACGATGAGGTAGACGCCCGGGCTGACCTGTTCGATCCGGTCGCCGTAGTCGCGCACGAACTGCGCTTCGCTTTCGATCCTCAAGCCGTCGGCGGCCATCGCATCGCCGGCGAAGACATGGCCGGTCAAAACGAGGCTCGCGAGGGTGGCTGTCAATATGCTCTTCATAGGATTACTGCTCCTGTCGATATCTGAATACACGATCGGTCCTGAGCGGACCGAGGGGGATGGCCCGGCAGCGCATCGTCGAATCCGCTGCCGGGAAACCCTGTCCAAGTGGCGAGGGCCCAGATGCCTCAGCGGAACCCGCGCCGAAACAGGATCAAACCCGGATGTCGCAGCGCCAGCGAGGCGGATCCGCCAAAGTGGGCCATGACAAACCCTTGATGGAGGCCGAGAATCGGAGCAGCCGGCCTCTGCTTTGAGGGCTGTGTCGGTCACCTTCCCGGAGACGCCGCCATGCATGCACGCCCGATCCTCCCGCCGGTATTCCGGTACGTCTGGCCGTGTCTGGCCGTCGCGGTGGCGCTGTCCGCTTGCGACAGGCCGCAGGCAGGCCGTGATGTCGCCTCGCCGCAAGCCGCATCGGCCATGCGGGCGGCCGCCGACAAACCGCAGATCACCGGCGGCCCGAATCCGGCGCTTGCGGTGACCGCATCGCAGTCCATCGCATCCGGATCGACGCCATTCGCGGATGGCTGCGATGGCGTCGCCGCCAACGGCACGCTGTACCCCAGCGCCGAGGTCGAGCCGTTCGTCGCGGTGGATCCGCTCGACCCGGAGACCATGGTCGGCACCTGGCAGCAGGACCGCTGGTCGAACGGCAGCGCGCGCGGCCTGGTCAGCGCAACGACGCACGACGGTGGGCGTTCCTGGCGACGTACGCTGCTGCCGTTTTCGCGCTGCGGCGGCGGCAATGTCATGAACGGCGGCAACTACAGCCGCGCCTCGGACCCGTGGGTCACCTATTCGCCGAACGGCGTGGTCCATGCGATGTCGTTGTCCACGCTCGGCAACACCAATGCCATGCTGGTCAGCCGTTCGTTCGACGACGGCCTCAACTGGACCAATCCCATCGCGCTCATCGTCGACGGGTTGGGCGCATTCAACGACAAGAATGCGCTGACCGCTGATCCGCACGATGCGAATCATGTCTACGCGGTCTGGGACCGCTTGATCGACGCCAACAACACCGGCCCGACCTATTTCTCGCGCAGCACCAACGGCGGCGCGAGCTGGGAAGCCGCACGACCGATTTTCGACCCGGGCACCCGCAACCAGACCATCGGCAACCTGATCGTCGTGCTGTCGAACGGTGTATTGCTCAACGTCTTCAACCAGATCGACACCACCCTGGGCGGCATGCAGACCATGCGCGTCGCTGTGATGCGATCGCTCGATCGCGGCGCCACCTGGTCGGCACCGGTTTACGTCGCCAATCTGCTTGCGTTGGGCACCCGCGATCCGGAAAGCGGTACCGCGGTGCGCGACGGCGCGATCGTTCCCGCCATCGCTGCGGCGCCGAACGGCGATGCTTATGTGGTCTGGCAGGATTCGCGCTTCAGCGGTGGTGTCGTCGACGGTATCGCGATCTCGCGTTCGACGAACGGCGGTCTCACCTGGTCCGCGCCGACGCGGGTCAATGCGGTCGCCGCCGTGCCCGCGTTCACGCCGAGCGTGCATGTGAACCGCGACGGCGTGGTCGGCGTGACGTACTACGACTTCCGCAGCAATACGCCGACCGCCGCGCTATCCACAGACTACTGGCTGGCGCGCTCAGGCAACCAGGGCGCGACGTGGACGGAAACGCGCGTCGCCGAAGCGTTCGACATGAGCGTCGCGCCCTTCGCCAACGGCTTGTTCGTCGGCGATTACCAGGGATTGGTCAGCGCCGACGGCAGATTCGTGCCGTTCTACGGCCGCGCCAACAGCGGCGATACCGTGAATCGCACCGATATCGTCGCCGCGCCGCTGGCGGATCTGGGGTTCCCGCTCGCACCGAAGACGCAAGCGGCGATGCTGGCGGAAATGCGTGCGCGACAGGTGCCGCCGACTTTCAGAGTGACGCCGGCGTTGCGCCTGCGCGTTGCGGCGAATCTCAAACGTCGCCTGAAACAGCCGCCGGGGTTTTCCAGTGGATGGATGATGCCGAATGTGACGCGCGCGCTGCAGTTATAGGCGTTGCGGGTTTGGGTTGACCGATCTGCGAGTCAGTAAGTCTGCCCGAGAGATCAAATATTGTGCATTGGATACCAGATGCCCCGCACCACAAGCGGTCCGGCATTTGGTACGACATGATTTTGATCAAGCCTGTCGTATCCGATGCCTTCGACTACACCGGTAATAACTTGCCCTTGCAACGGATATCCATATTCTGCAAGTAGATGCAATGCCGCATCCTGTGACTCGGCCGTAGCGCCGTAGCCTATTGAGGTGTTTGTTTCGAACCAGAATGCGGTGAGCATTTTTGTCGCCTGAATTCAGCTAGCCGTCGCCGCACGCGACAACCGATCATGCACATCGCGCCAGTCTTCGTGAACGGGCGGGCGTTCCAGCCAGATTGCGTTCGCACCCGACTGATCCAACGTATGCAGCGCGTCGTAGAGCGCGCGGGCGAAGCCGGATTTGTCGGCCGGCAGGCGCAGCGTGCGCAGCACGCCGGCGGAGGCGGGCAGGCCGTCGCTGGTGTGGGCGAGGGCGATGCCGGCATCGGCCGGCAATTGCGTCAGCCGTGCGTGTAGCGTCTCGGTGTCGAACACATACAGCGGCGTGTGCGGCTGGTAATGCACGGCGACATTGCCGGGCACCGCGGCATCGTGATGTTCGGGAAAGTCGACCGCGACCCCCAGCACGTCGCTGAGCTGGCGACAGGTGATCGGTCCGGCGCGCAGGATCCGTGGGGTATCGCCGGTGAGATCGACGATGGTCGATTCCAATCCGACGGCGCAGGGGCCGCCGTCCAACACCGCGTCGATGCGCCCGCCGAGACCTTCGAACACCTGATCGGCGGTGGTCGGGCTCAGGCGTTTGTAGGGGTTGGCCGAGGGCGCTGCGAGCCCGCCGTCCAGTGTTTCGAGGATGCGCAGCAGGACCGGGTGATCGGGCACCCGCAGGCCGATGCTGGGGCGCCCGCCGGTGACTTCGGGCGGCACGGCGTCGGCCTTGTGCAGCAGCAGGGTCAGCGGGCCGGGCCAGAACGCCTCGGCCAGCCGCCAGGCGGCATCGGGAATCTCCCGCGCCCAGCGCGATAACTGTCCGGCGCCGGCCAGATGCACGATCAGCGGGTGGTTCGCCGGACGCTGTTTGGCCGCGAAAATCCCGCGCACGGCGTCCGGGTTGGAGGCGTCGGCGGCCAGCCCGTAGACGGTTTCGGTGGGCACGGCCACCAGCCGGCCCGCGCGCAGCAGGCGCACGGCTTCGTCGAGATCTTCGGGGCGGGCGGCGTCGAGACGGCGCGTCTGGAGCGGTGCGGACATCGCGGAAGGGTAGCAAAGCGCCGCCGATGCCGGGCGGAAAGCCTGCTTATGGTCTACGAAAGACCTACAATCGCCGACCTTTCCCGTCAGGCACCGGCGATGGCGCTCAAATCCACCGTGGTCAAGGTCGAACTGCAGGTCAGCGACATGGACCGGCACTACTACGCCCAGCACAACCTGACCCTCGCGCAGCATCCGTCCGAAACCGACGCGCGGCTGATGGTGCGGCTGCTGGCGTTCGCGCTGTACGCGGATGAGCGCCTGGAATTCGGCCGCGGCCTGAGCGACGACAGCGAGCCCGACCTGTGGCAGCGCGATTACGTCGGCGACATCCAGCGCTGGATCGAACTCGGCCAGCCGGACGAAAGCCGCATCCGCAAGGCCAGCGCGCGCGCGGAGCAGGTCGTGGTGGTGAACTACGGCGGCCAGGCGTCCGAAGTCTGGTGGAAGAAGAACGCCACCGCTCTGGCGCGCTTCGCCAATCTGACCGTGCTCGATATCGATACGACTGCGATCGACGCGCTCGTCGGTCATCTGCAGCGTGGCATGCGCCTCACCGCGATGATCCAGGACACCGAGTTGCAGTTGATGAGCGACAGTCTGAATATCGCGCTGACCCCGCGCGTGCGCAAAGCCGCTTCGACCTGAGCGAGACGCATGCGGATTGCGCCGCATGCGTGCGTGCTCCGGCAATCGGTCAGTGCAGATCGATTTCGGCCACCTTGTCGCGATAGCCCTTCTTCGGGTCCACACCCAACAGCAGCTTCACGCCCGCCACCAGACTGGATTCGTTGAGCCAGATCTCGAGGTGCTGCGCCTCGAAGCGCAACAGCGCGAGTTTCGGGTCGTCCTTGCCGCCCTCATACCATGCGGCCACGAACGGATTCCACAGGCGGTCGATCGCTGGGCGATCGTTCTGCAACCACAGAGAACCTTCCACGCAGGCGAACAGGTCGTGGTCCTTCGACGCGAACGCGATCGTCGCGCGATGGCCTTCGGTCAGGTGCTGCACCAGAAGGCTGTCGCTCGAACTGAAGAACCAGATCGAGCCGCGCGGTTCCTCGACGAGCGCGGTCATCGGCCGCGTATGGCCGCTTTCGACGCCGATGAGGCCGAGCATCGCGGTGCGGTCGGACTTGAGGGCTTTCCAGAATTTTTCTTCGAGCTGTTCGGGCGTTTTCATGGGGATGTCCTGCAGGTCGTCGTCGGTAGGCCTGTCTCCGCGCTGAGACACCGACTGAATTCAAGTCGATGGACGGAAGCGCGGGTTCGCTCCCGCCCATCGGTTAGAAAGCCCATCTTATTCTTTGCGGCCAACGACGGTTCAATTCGATGATTTCGATCAATGAAGGAAGCGGTCAGTGGCCGTTCTTGTTCGAGTCGCCGGGCAGCGCATCTTCGACGCGATTCCACGCGGCGCGGACGGCGTGTTTGGCCTTTTCCCAGCCGATCTTGCTCGAACCCTTCATCTCTTCCCACTCGCTGCGAAGATTGGGTTCGGCATCGCTGAAGCTCTGGTCTGCGTAGCGGCCGCGTCCTTCGACGCCGACCTGGTAAGCGGACTCGAAGTCGGAGAATTGCTGGCCGGTCTCGTAATAGGGTTCCTTGGCGAGCTGATTTTTCCAGTAGGTGCGTTCTTCTGCGAAATCGGTCTTGTCCAGGCGTTTCGCATGCGATGTGTTCGGGGTGTTTCGACTGGAGGTGTTGGGCGTGTTCTGGTGAGCCATGTCGATCTCCTGTTTCATTCATTGCGTATCAATTGCGCGTCTCGCTTTGCGCCGTACCGATGTTCGTCGGCGTGAACGACATTACGCTGCGTTCGATAAGCAACGCTTAGGAAAACAGAAAGACTTCATTACGCGAGCGATCGCCTTGGGCGATGGTTCAGCCGATCGTCCATCGCATGCAGTATCGCGCTGCATTCTGCACGGCACGCATGCGGCGATGCACGATGAATCGCACGCGATGAGTCGCAAAAGAATCGCGCCTGCTGTGCGGCGCGGCGTATGATGTTTCCCTCTCTCTGCAGGCATCATTCCGGACAGTCCGGGAGGCGATCATGGCGACGGGTTGGGCAGGCGACGGCGCGGTGCAGGATCAGATCGACGCGACCGTCAAAGACGGCATCCAGCGCGTACGCAACCGGCTGCCGCAGGGGCCGGGTCTGGAACATTGCGAAGAATGCGATGCAGCTATTCCCGAGGCGCGACGCAAGGCGATCCCGGGCGTGCGCCTGTGCGTGAACTGCCAGGACATCCAGGACAAAAGCGAGGCCGCGAACAGCGGTTACAACCGTCGCGGCAGCAAAGACAGCCAACTGCGCTGAAGTCGCCGGCTTTGTTGGCCGAAGCCGGCCGCACCGGGATTCGATTCAGCTTGCCGACGAAGGCCGCCGCCTGTCGGGCCGGGTCGTGATCGCGATCACGGCATGCCCGGGAACGCGACCTGCGGATGGCCGTCGGCCGCGCATCCCTGCGTTGGAAGGGCTGGCAGTCGTCGACTCGCCAGGCGGTTCAATGCAAGGAGCGCCCGACAGGACAACATGCACTGACATCGAGGCCGTGCCGGCACCGGATGGCGCCGCCGTGCCCGTCGCGCAGGGAAAGGCCGCTCCGTGGACCGCCTCCATGGACATTCGATCAAAGGAAGAGACGCATGAACGCATTCAGAAAAACAGCATTGACGCTGGCCTGTCTGTCGCTGATCCCCTCCGCCGCGATGGCGTCGAACTGGGAAATGACCTCCGGCCTGGTTTCTCATCGCGAGGTGCATCGCGGCACCAAGGAAGTCCGGACCTGCGCCAGCCCCGGCGGCTCGATCAGCGTCGGCACGGCCACCCCCACCAGCATCAACACCAATATGTTGGCCGAACGGCTGAACGTTTCGGCCGGCCTGATGTTCCGGTTCCAGTACGACACCGGCGGCCTGCCCGAGCAGGCGGCGCAGGTGGTCGAGTTCCGCGATGGCACCGGTTTTGCGGTGGTCGGCAGTATCGACCCCACCAGTACCGCCACGCCGACTTCGCGGTTCGTCATCACCAAGATCGGCTGCAACGGCGCACCGCTCTGGCGTTTCGCCTACGGCGATACCACCGACTACAACACCGGTTGGGACATCCTGCAGACCACCTCGGGCAACAGCGCGTTCTCGACCCAGGCCGGCGATCTGGTTGCCTTGGGCAAGTATTACCGGCCCCCGACCGCGGCTGCGGCGGCGATCTATCGGACCCGGATCGTGCGTACGCGCTCGAACGGCACCATCCTCTGGGCGCGCGACTACCAAGCCTCGATCATCGGCGATTTCGAGCTGCACGCCATCGCCGAGCTTGTACCGGTGACGCCCAGCCTCACCGGCGATCTGGTCGCCGTGGGCCGCATCGGCGGCCAGACCGCGGTGATGCAGGTCAACGGTGACAACGGCATGGTGGTCTGCACCTCGCGCACCAACGGCCTGGGCGTGGCGCAGTACCACGATGTGGTCGCGGTCAAGACGAGCACCGGCACGCCGGAGTTCCTCGTCGTCGGCGAAACCAGCACCAGCAGTGCTGCTGCGAAGCAGGTGTATCTGTCGCGCTTCGTGCCGAACTGCCTGCTCCGTGTGCATACCCATTGGGGCGCCACCGGGGATCGTGAGATCGGCTACGGTACCGACCTCACCCTGGCGACCACGTATGCCGGCGCACCCGCGGGCGTGATGATGCTGGGCGGCGAAGTCAACGGCCCGTACGGCGGCGTGGCCCTGAGCCAGGACGCCTTCATGCACCTGGCGCACCCGCAGTCGCTGATGCCGTACGTGCTGCCCACCGGTCTGCCGGTGATCGGCAAGCGCTACGGCACCCAGGGCGCGCTGGCGGAGAAGGCGTTCACGATTTCCGCCGCCAACAACGGCGCGTATTTCGGCGGCTCCACCTCGACCAACTGGCTGGCGAACGGCGACCTCCTGCATGCGCTCACGGTCCGTCCCGATGTCAGCGGCTTCAAGACCATGTGTACCGTGGACTGGGTGCCGCCGGCCACCAATCTGCAGCTGGCCAGCGGCACCTTCGGCGTTGCCGTGACGGTGAAGACCATGAGCCAGGTGCCGCTGCCGACGCTGATCTCGATTCCCGCGCAGAGCCCGTGCTGCACGATCGTGCCTTGACGGACGGTGCCGTGATTGCGGCCTGAACGAAACGTAGAAGGGTTCCGGCACGGAAGGGGGCCGTGCCGGAACCGTGGTTTCCTGTTTTCCCCGCGAACGGAAGTCACTGCCGCATGCAGTTCAGCTATGCTTTTCCCGGGGGAAGTCGTCGATCGGTCGTGAGGGAGCGCGGGCCGGCAGCAAGGTCGCACCGGCAAGACCCCAGCATTTTTCCGAGGGGTCGCATGTCCGAATACTTCAGTTGGTTACGCTGCCGCAAGCGCCGCGGACGCATCGCTATCGCGCTGCTGATGTGGCTCTGCCTGCTGTGCGCATTGCCGGCGCAGGCGATCATGCGCAAAGTCGAGCCCGGCGAAATCCCGAAACTCGATGCCGATGAGGCGTTGCTTCTGATCGGCGTGGATACCGACGTGGATATTTCGTCGGTGCGCGTCGTCCGCAATGGCGCGAATTTCGATACGCGCAGCATGCGTTCGCTCGACAAGGGGCGCAACGCGCAGTTGTTCGCGGTGCCCGTGGGCAAGTATCGCTGGTCGTCGATCACCTTGGGCACGATGGGCATAGGCGGCGTGCGTTTCGATGTGAACAGGGACGAGAACTACAATTTCGAGGTCAGGCCCGGTCGCATCAATTATCCGGGCGACATGATCTACCGCGGGGCGAATGTCTGGTGGGGAAATCTGCACTTCGCGAACCGCGGCCTGCGTGCGATGGACTGGTTGCAGTCGAAGCATCCGGCGCTCTACCGCGATTACGCATTCGAATACACCGGTCATTATCCTGATCCTTTTCCGGCGTTCTATCGCGAGGCGATCGCCGCGGGCAAGCAGGGCGAGGACCGCACTGCGCCGACGCCACCGCGGGGCGCTCTGCCGATCCCGGTCGAGGAACTTTGGCGGCCGGGACAGTTGCAGATCGTCGAACTGAACCCGGCCGGCGACCTGATCGCGGAAGTGGTGGCGTTCGAGCGCGACAAGAAATGGCGCTGGGCCATCGATCTGATCGATCTCAAGACCGAGAAGATCGTGCGTCTCTACGATTCGCCGAAAAAAGTATCGCGTTTGGACTGGGCCGGCGGCCGGTCGCTGGTGATGAGCATCGGTGCAGACCACGAGCCCGACGCCTTGATCGTGGCCAACATGACCGATGCCGAAGACGGCCGGAAATACGAAACGTCGATGGTGCCGCGCATCGGCCTGCTGCTGCAGGTGCTGCGCGATCAGCCCGGTCATATCCTGTTCGAGTCGCTGTCGTCCAATGGCGAGCTGCAGGTGCATCGCATCGACATCCGCCGCCCGCTGGCCCTGAAGAACTTCAATTTTCCGGGCAGCGACCGGCTCAACAAGGGCGTGAAGAATGATCTGCACTGGTACGCCGATGCGCGCGGGCGGCTGCGCATGGCCACTGCGCGGAACAAGGAGGGCGAGCGCGTGCTGATGCACGGCATCGACGGCGAGTTCAAGCAGGTGATGAATTTCAGCGACGACAACGATTTCCGTCCGGTCGCGCTCTCCGCCGACGGCGATCTGATCTACGGCACCACCGACAAGGATCGTGACCAGCGCGATCTGGTCGAGTTCGATCCGGCGACCGCGACGATCACGCGTACGCTGTTCAGCAAGCCGGGCATCGACGTCGACGACCCGCTGTTCGACAGCACCGGGAAACTGATCGGCGCCAGCTACTATCGCGACGGCCTGCTGGTCAGCGACTACTTCGAGAAGAACGATGCCAGTATCGCCAGGCGGCTTCGCGCCGCATTTCCGGACAAATCGGTCAGCATCCTGCAGCGCGATGCGGCGGCACAGCATTTTCTGATCGCGGTCGGCGGCAGCGACCAGCCCACCAATGTGTATGTGTTCGACCGGCCGGCGTCGCGCGTGCAACTGGTGAGCGAGACCAAGCCCTGGCTGGCGGAGCGGAAGTTCGCCCCGTCCCACACCATCCGCACGAAAAGCAAGGATGGCCTGGAGATCGAGGCCTATCTGACCTTGCCGGTCGTGGGAAAAGACAAGGACAAGCCGCCGCTGGTGGTGTTTCCGCACGGTGGTCCGATCGGTGTGCGCGACAGTCGTTTCTTCGATCCGGAAGTCCAGTTCCTCGCCTCGCTGGGCTATGCCGTGTTGCAGGTCAATTTCCGCGGTTCCGAAGGTTTCGGCACCGCGTTCCGCAAGGCGGGCGAGCGCAGTTACGGCAGCGCGATCGAGGACGATATCGATGCGGCGCTGACCGCGGCGCTCGCGCAATATCCGCTGGACGGGGCGCGCATGTGCGCGATGGGCGCGAGCTACGGCGGCTATTCGGCGATGGTCTCGGCGATCCGCTGGCCGGGCCGCTTCCGCTGCGCCATCTCGATGTCGGGCGTCAGCGACCGCGCGCTGTTCTTCACGGCCAGCGATGCTGCGGAGTCGAAGGAAGGCCGGGAAAAGCTGGAACAGCTGATCGGCGATCCGAAAACAGAGATGGACGAGATGCGCAAATACTCGCCGCTCTATCGTTATGCCGAATTGAATCTACCGGTGATGCTGGTGCATGGCGGCGAGGATCAGCGGGTCGATTACGAACACACCCGCCGCTTGTTGCGGATGTTGAATCTGGCGGGGCGCCCGCCCGTGCTGGTCGAGCTTGAGGACGAGGGGCACAGCATCGACGGCGAGTACAGCCGCAAGCTCGTCTGGGACGGCGTGGCGGGCTTCCTGCGCGCGCATCTGGGCGATCCACTGGCGACGAAGTGAGGCTTCCGGCCGCTTCGTCGCCAGCGCATGATCATCTCAGGGCTGATACGTCACCGTCAGCGTCGCCGTCGCGCCCTTGTCGATCCAGAGATAGCTTGTCGATGTCTGGTTGCTGGCGAAGCGCAGGCGCAGTTGCGTACGTCCGCTCTTGTTCACCGCGCCGAGTCCGGTGGCGGAGAAAAGATTGCTGGTCCGGGTGCCGCCGGTGAACGGCAGCAGTTGCGCGACGGCACTGGTGGTGGACGTCGCGGCCCAGTCGCCGGTCTCGATGGTGCAGGCGCCCAGGCAGCCGGTGTGCGCGTCGATCACCAGGCTGTTGCCGGCAGGGCTGCTCCACGGATCGCCCGACGCGCTGCGATAGGTCACGGTGAGCGTGGCCGTTGTCACCGTGGCGCCGTCGGGCAGCGATGAAGTATCGAACGACAGCAATGCGCGATTGAATTTGCTGTCGGTGCCGCGACCGATGGCCAGGCCGAGGCTCGCTTCCAGTGTCCCGACCGCGGGCGAACTGCCGCCGCTGGCGGCCTTCACGTAACCGTCGTTGACGTCTTCGTTCGCGAAGCTCACGGTCACCGGCGATGTGCCGCCGCCGGTGCCGCCGCTGACGGTCACGTTCACCAGCGGCGAGCTGCCGGTATTGCCGACGAGATCGACTGCGCGCGCCTGCAGTGCGTGGGCGCCGTTGCTCGCGGTGCTGCTGTTCCAGCTGTAGGTGTAGGGTGTGCTCGTGTCGCTGCCGAGCAGTGCGCCATCCAGCAGGAATTCGACGCGATCCACGCCGATGTTGTCGCTGGCATTCGCGGTAATGGCGACACTGCCTGTGACCGTTGCGCCGTCTGCGGGTGCGGTGATCGTTGCGGTCGGTGCGATGCCGTCGAGATTGTCGAGACCGAAGAAGCGCGCGATGTAGTAGCTCGAACACAGGTTCACGTCGAGGATGTACGCACCGGCGGTGCCGCACTGGGTTTCGCCGGCGCCGGGATCCACCGGTGTGCCGTGACCCATGCCGGTGATGCTGTAGGTTTCGACCCGCGCCTGTCCCGATGCCGTCTTGTAGACCTTGTGCGGAAAACCGCCGACGGTGTCGCTGACTTCCGCGGTCTGGTCGATACCGTGGACGTTCGTCCACTGTTCCATGATTTCAGTCAGATTGCTGGGGGTGACGGTGGAATCGCTGCTGCCATGCCAGACCGAGACGATCGGCCACGGTCCGGTCCAGGTCGAAGAGGCGCGCACCTTGTCGCCCCACTGCGCCGGCGTGAGGTTGGTGCCTGAGTTCATGCAGCCGGATGTTGCAGCCTGAGTGGTGGCGCAGCGATGCGGCAAGCCGGCGATGATGGCGCCGCCGGCGAAGACATCCGGATACGCGCCGAGCAGTGTTGTCGCCATCGCGCCGCCGGCCGACAGTCCGGTGACATAGATGCGCGAAGGTGCGATGCCGTGATCGACGGCCATCCGATCGACCATCTGTTTGATCGACAGCACTTCGCCTTGGCCGCGGGTGATATCTCCCGTCTCGAACCAGGTGAAACAACTGAGGGCGTTGTTCGCGCTCTGCTGCTGCGGCAACAGCAGAGCGAAACGGTAGCGGTCCGCGAACAGCTGCCAGCCGGTCTCCGCGTCGTAGCTTGCGGCGCTTTGCGCGCAACCGTGCAGTGCGACCACCAATGGCGCATCTGCCGGCAATGCGGCCGGTACGTATTTGAACATTCGCAGATTGCCCGGATTGCTGCCGAAGCCGGTGACTTCGGTCTGCGCGAGTGCCGGTGCGGCGATCGAAGACGCAAGCAGCGCGAGTGCGATGGATGCGCCATGCGCGAGGGAAACGGAACGGGTGAATCCTGCGATGGCGGACATCGTTGGCACCTCCTGTGGCGAAGGTCAGCAGTGAGCCACAGGCCTTGCTTCGACGACATTGGCCGATGGGGCAAGCTGCGCTGCAACATCGACGGGCGTCAGTCGGCACTCGCAATCGTGCTGTTTTCGCCGGCTTCCACGTCGCGATCATCGGGCGACAGCCACCAGCGTTCGCCGGTCGCGGGTGGCGCGCTCGGGACGGCGTCGCGGCTTTCCACCGCATCCAGTCGGCGTCCGCGCACCTCCGCTTTCCAGCGGTCGATCAATCGCACCACCGAATGCCGGCTCTGCGCGGCGATGCCGATGTTGCGTTCCTGTCGCCATGGGCTCTGATTTTCGGCATCGCGCTTGTCGTCGTGACGATGCGGAGTTGCATAACTGCAGCGCAGGCAATAATGCGCGATGCTTTCGGTCCAGTCTTCGAGGAATGCGATGCCCGGCACCCGCGTTTCCATCAATGCTTCGAGGTCCTTGCGCTGCGGACACGTCACGAACACGGCGAAGCTCTGATATTCCGAGACTTTCGTCCGCTGCAATGCGTTCAATACCGGCACCATGCTCTGGTGGAAACGGCGTTGCCCGGTGGCGGCGCCATCGTGCAGCACGACATCGCCATAACGATAGCCGCTGTCGGGCAGCGGTACGTTGATCAACTGCGCGCGTACCGGGTCGATGCGCCGCGCGAACAGCGTTTCGGCGCGACCCCAGGGTTCGAGCCGCAGACTGGCGACGCCGAAATTCGTGTCGATGGGGCCATCGTCGCCCGGGATGTCGAGTCCGCAAGCCGCCCACTGCCGCCGCGCTTCGGCCCAGTCGCTCAGCGCGGTCGCGGCGATGGCTGCATTCCATCGCGGGGCTTCTACTTCATCGGCATCCACTTCCCCGCACAGCGCCAGCGCACGCAGGTTGTGATGCAGCGAGGCGGGCCAGTCGCGCAGATATTTGCAGATCAGTCCCTGCATGTAGTGGTAAGCGGGGCGATCCGGTGCCGCGGCCAGCAGCGTATCGAAGCGGGCGCGCGCTTCGGTCAGATCGCCGTTGTCGAAGGCGGCGTGGGCGCGTTCGGCGAGTGCGTCCGGATCGATGGGGCTGCGGTCGGCGGTCATCCAGGTCTCGCGCACACAGGCGTCCACGGCATCCTGCCATGATTGCGACGGCTTGTCCGTGGTCGGTGCTGCGGCTTCGCTTGTCACCGCGCTGCCGCTCTCCGACAATGACGCACCGCACCGCACACCGTCGGCGCACCCCCTGTCGACAAGGCTTTCCGATGACCGCACCGCTGTCCTGCCCGCAATGCACCCTCACCAACACGTATCAGGATGGTGCGAACTTCGTCTGCGCCGATTGCGGCTTCGAGTGGCCGGCGGCGCCTGAAACCGCCGATGCGGCGCAGGCGGTGCGCGACAGCAACGGCAACCTGCTCGCCGATGGCGACACGGTGGTGGTGATCAAGGATCTGAAAGTGAAAGGCTCGTCGATCCCGCTGAAGCAGGGCACGGTCATCAAGCACATCCGTCTGGTCGATGGCGATGCCGAGCATATCGAAGGCCATTCGGACAAGATCAAGGGACTGGTGCTGAAGACCTGCTTTCTGCGCAAGGCCTGATCTCACCCCGATCCCGCGCGCTTCGTATCCGGGATTGCGATGACCGCGAAGCGCGACCTGCCGAAGAAGACATGCCCCGTGTGCGCCCGCGAGTTCGCGTGGCGTAAGAAATGGGCGCGCGACTGGCCCCAGGTGCGCTATTGCTCGGATGCCTGCCGCAAAGGCACGCCGCGTGGATGTGCCGCGGCGCTCAGCGATGCGTGAGCGCTGCAGCGCGGCTCCCGATCCTGCGCATCTCCGCTCGTCTCTGCGCGCGTAATTTCTTCGATCGGCAGACCTTGATCGCGTCTCCGTGATGGCGGTCGTCTTTGCGCAGAATTGAATACGTATGCAGCATTCCATGCTGCATTGCGATGCGCATCTAGCATCCCATTCCAGTCGCGGGCGCAATGCCGCGACCACACGTCCGGAGCAGGGGCCGGTCGAGCGTTCGCAATCGGGATCCGTCCGTGCGTCGTACGCGCGACGACGGATGCAGGGAATGTCCGTTCCGCCGACAGGCGGAGCTTCGTCGTCCATTTCAGGAGAATCCAATGCAGTCCGCATCGAAGAAGTTCGCTTCGCTCCGCACCCGTGTTCTACGTTTGTGTTCGATCCTGTTTCTGGCCGGCGCCGCGGTCGGCACTGCGCAGGCCGATGCGATCCTGCATGCGTTCAACTGGCGCTATGCCGATGTCGAAGCGCGTGCGGCGGCGATCCAGTCTGCGGGGTACAAGGCGGTGCTGGTCGCGCCGGCCTACAAATCGACTGGCAGCCAGTGGTGGGCGCGCTATCAGCCGCAGGATTATCGGGTGATCCATCATCCGCTCGGCGACACCCAGGCATTCAAGAACATGGTCAATGCGCTGAAAGCGCGCGGCATCCATGTCTATGCCGACATCCTCATTAATCACATGGCCAACGAATCCGGACAACGTCCGGATCTGAATTATCCGGGCGCCAGCGTTCTGGGTTTGTATGGCGGAAATACCGGCTATTACAACGGCATCCGACTCTTCGGCAACCTCGGCTTGAACTTCCTGGGCGCCGGCGATTTCGGCGAGACGCGCTGCATCGCCGATTACAACGATGTCTGGCAGGTGCAGAACTGGCGGCTGTGCGGCGGAGGCGGCGATGTCGGCCTGCCCGATCTCAAAGGCAGCAGCTACGTGATCGGGCAGCAGCAGGAATACCTGCGTCAGCTCAAGACCATCGGCGTGAAAGGATTCCGCATCGATGCCGCGAAGCATATGCCGATGTCGCACATCAACGGTGTGTTCACCGCCGACATCAAAAGTGGCATGTACGTATTCGGCGAGATCATCACCGGCGGCGGCGCGGGCAGCCTCGAATACGACCGCTTCCTGCAACCCTATCTGCAGAATACCGATCATGCGGCCTACGACTTTCCATTGCAGACCTCGAGCCGCAATGCGTTTTCGTTCAGCGGCAGCATGAGCAATCTGGTCGATCCCGGTGCTTACGGTCAGGCGTTGGCAGGATCGCGTGCGTTGACGTTCACCGTGACCCACGAC
>CBIHKW010000048.1:0-28867 GCA_966203835.1 uncultured Thermomonas sp. | reverse complement strand
GCCCAGGATCGGCGCCAGCCAGAACAGCCACAGCTGGCTGACGGCGCCGCTGCCGGCGAACAGGGCCACGCCGGTGGAGCGCGCCGGATTCACCGAGGTGTTGGTGACCGGGATGCTGATCAGATGGATCAGCGTCAGGCCCAGGCCGATGGCGATCGGCGCGAAGCCGGCCGGCGCGTTCTTGTGGGTCGCGCCCAGGATGATGACCAGGAAGAAGGCGGTCATGATCACTTCGCACAGGAACGCTGCCGCCACGCTGTAGCCGCCGGGCGAAAGCACATCGAAACCGTTGCTGGCGAACGCGCCGGCCGCGGTGGGGTCGATGACGAAATCCGGCCGCCCGCTGGCGATCTGGAACAGCAGGAATCCGGCTGCGATCGCACCGAGGGTCTGGGCGACGATGTAAGGCACCAGATCCTTCGCCGAAAAACGGCCGCCGGCCCACAGCCCGAAACTCACCGCCGGGTTGAAATGCCCGCCGGAGATATGGCCCAGCGCGTAGGCGCCGGTGAGGACCGTCAGGCCGAAGGCCAGCGACACCCCCAACAGGCCGATGCCCAGTGGATTGCCGTCCCCGCCGAAATTCGCGGCCAACACCGCGCTGCCGCAGCCGCCCAGAACCAACCACAGCGTGCCGATGAATTCGGCGCTCAGACGTTTGATCATCAGTCTTCTCCTTGTGTGCGACGGTGGAACGGGAAAGCCGGCCGGAAATTCGGCAGGCAAGGCGCCGGACGCGGCCGCATCTCGCTGGAGAGAGACGGTCGGGCGATCAGTCGTCTACGTAAGCCGGGAACTGGAGCGACAGCACCATCTGCTGGCGTTTGGCCAGGGTTTCGGGATTGTTCGTGCGCATGAACACGTGGACGACGCGTTCTTCACCAAGCTCGATCAGGGTTTCGCGGATCAGGACCGTGGGCTCGTTGGGCACGTCGCCGCGATACCACTGCACTTCCCGGCCGTTGAGATTGCCTGTTTCGGCGCGATCGCCGCGGCGCGGCTTGAACGGCGACTCGGGACTGATGGTGAGCGCGAACGCTTCTCCGCCGCCCTCGGTGGACACGGCGCGGCACAGCAGCATGTTCGGTACGCGCAATACCTCCCAGCGCAGGGATTCCGCTGCATCGGCCGGAAAGGCCGGACAGTCCGCGAGTGGGTCCTGGGATGCGGTTTGCGCACTGGAAACCCCAGCCCAGAGTGAAGCGAGCAAGAGAAGCCAGATCGAAGCCATCGATTTCACAACAGAGATCCCCTGTGGTTGATTGCAGCCAGGCCTCCATGCGGGCGGTGTCATCCGTCCTGGGCGCCGCAGTGCGGAGCCCGGGACGCAGGATGATGTCCTTTGACCATGAAAAGTAAGCCAGATGGGCCGTGGATTCCAGAGCCCGGGGCGTTTTTTGTCTTCCGGCGCGCGCTCAGCGGCGCTGCAGCACCAGTTCCAGCACCAGCGTGCTGCCGAAGAAGGCCAGCACGAGCAGCGTCATCGCGATCAGGGTCCAGCGGACCGCCTTCACGCCGCGCCAGCCGTAGCGCCAGCGACCGACCAGCAGCGCGCCGAACCCCAGCCACGACAGGACGCTGAACACGGTCTTGTGGGCCAGATGCTGCGCCATCAGGTCTTCGACGAACAGCGCGCCGGTCAGCAGGGTGGCGGTCAGCAGGATGAAACCGACGGTGATGGTGCGGAACAGCAGGGTTTCCAGTGCCACCAGCGGCGGCAACGCACGCAGCCAGCCGTGCAGCCGGCGTCGTCGCAGCGCGCGCTCCTGCGCCCAGGACAGCATGGCGAGCAGGGCGGCGATGGCCAGCGTCGCGTAGGCCAGCAGCGCGCACCAGGCATGCAGTTGCACGCGCCAGTCCAAAGACTGCGGATCCTGGCGACCGTAGCCCTGGTAGAGCAGCAGCGTCGCGGCTGCGATCGGAAACACGATCACGCCCAGCGCCGCCATCCGTCCGCGCATGCCCACCAGCACCGTCAGCGCCGCCATCCCCAGCCCGACCAGCGACAGCGCCGAAAAGAAATGCAGGTTCGCGCCGCCGGCTTCGCGCCACGCCAGCAGGTGCGCGGCACCGTGCAACAGGGTCGCCAGTGCGGGCATGGCCCACAGCGCGAGCGGTACGCCCGGCCCGGCCTGCGCCAACCGGCGCGCGAGCAGCGCCGTGGACAGCAGGTACAGGACCGATGCGATGAGAACGATTGTCATCGGGGCAGTGTCGCATACGGCCATGCCTCCCCGCACCGTTCAACCGTAGCGCTCACCCGCACCGCCCAGACCGGCACCGCTTATAATCGCCGTCTTTTCCGCAGCGGTCCGCGCCCATGTTCGAGTCCCTCACCCAACGTCTGTCCGGCACCATCGAGCGGCTCCGCGGCCGCGGCCGGTTGACCGAGGAGAACATCCGCGAAGCCACCCGCGAAGTCCGTATCGCGCTGCTCGAAGCCGACGTGGCGCTGCCGGTGGTGCAGGCGCTGATCGAGCGCATCAAGGTCCGCGCGGTCGGCCAGGAAGTGCTGAAGTCGCTCACGCCCGGTCAGGCGCTGATCAAGGTCGTCCGCGACGAACTGGCCGCGGTGATGGGCGCGGCGGCGTCCGATCTGAATCTCAACGTGCCGGCGCCGGCGGTGATCCTGATGGCTGGCCTGCAGGGCGCGGGCAAGACCACCACGGTCGGCAAGCTCGCCAAACACCTCAAGGAAAAGCGCAAGAAAAAAGTGATGGTGGTGTCGGCCGACGTGTATCGCCCGGCCGCGATCGAACAGCTGAAAACGCTGGCCGAACAGGTCGACGTGCTGTTCTTCCCGTCCGACGCATCGCAGAAGCCGGAAGCCATCGTCCGCGCCGCGATCGACGATGCCCGCAAGTCCTACGTCGACGTGCTGATCGTCGATACCGCCGGCCGCCTCGCCATCGACGAAGCGATGATGGCCGAAATCAAGGCGCTGCACGCCGCGATCAATCCGGTCGAGACCCTGTTCGTGGTCGATGCGATGACCGGTCAGGACGCCGCGAACACCGCCAAGGCCTTCAGCGAAGCGCTGCCGCTGACCGGCGTGGTCTTGACCAAGACCGACGGCGACGCCCGCGGCGGCGCGGCGCTGAGCGTGCGCTACATCACCGGCCGGCCGATCAAATTCATCGGCATCGGCGAGAAGCCCGACGGGCTGGATGTCTTCCACCCGGATCGCGCCGCCGGCCGCATCCTCGACATGGGCGACGTGCTGTCGCTGGTCGAACAGGTCGAGCAGCAGGTCGACAAGGACAAGGCGCAGAAACTCGCCGAGAAGATCACCAAGGGCAAGAAGTTCGACCTCAACGACATGAAGGACCAGCTCGAACAGATGCAGAACATGGGCGGCCTGCACGGGCTCATGGACAAGCTGCCGGGCATGGGCCAGATCCCGGACAACGTGAAGAATCAGGTCACCGGCAAGGAAGTGCCGCGGCTGATCGCGATCATCAATTCGATGACCAAGAAAGAGCGCCGCAACCCGGCGCTGCTGAACGGCTCGCGCCGCGCCCGCATCGCGCGCGGTTCCGGCCTGACCCCGGCCGACGTCAACAAGCTGATGAAGCAGTTCCAGCAGATGGAAAGGATGATGAGCAAGCTCAGCTCAGGCGGCATGAAGGGCCTTATGCGGGGCATGAAGGGGATGATGGGCGGGCGGGGCGGCGGCGGGATGCCGTTCCGGTGAGCGCCGGAGTCTGTAGAGCGGCCTTCAGGCCGCAGATCGTTCGCTGCGACAATTCAGCGGCCTGAAGGCCGCTCGACAAAGGAATGGACCGGTAGGGTTCCCCCGCAAACGCTCGACGGCTATAATGGCCGGCTTACCCTGCCACTCCGGCAGCTGGGCTCCACAGGAACTATCGACTCATGGTCAAGATTCGCCTTACCCGTGGCGGCGCCAAGAAGCGCCCCTTCTATCACATCGTCGTCACCGACAGCCGCAGCTCGCGCGACGGCCGCAACATCGAGCGTCTGGGTTACTACAACCCCGTCGCCGCCGGTAACGAAAAGCGCGTCGAGCTCGACCTCGAGCGCACCAAGCATTGGATCGGCCATGGCGCCCAGCTGACCGACAAGGTCGCCGATCTCTACAAGCAGTTCGCGAAGCAGGCCGCCACCGCTGCCGTCGCTGCGGCTCCTGCCGCCTAAGCGGCCGGCCGCGGTTCGCCGCGGCCATCCAGCCCGATGAACGACCCGACGCGCCGCATCCTGGTAGGCAGGATCCACGGCGCGTTCGGCGTGCGTGGCGAACTGAAACTCGAATCCCTGACCGAGCCGCAGAGCAATCTGCTGCGCTATCAGCCGTGGATCCTGCGCGATGCACAGGGCCGCGAGCGTGAAATCGACGGCGCCCGCGCCCGTGCCGGCGGCAAAGGTCTGATCGGCACAATGCCGGGGGTTGAGGACCGCGATGCGGCCGAGGCCCTGCGCGGCGCTGAACTCTACGTGCTGCGCAGCGCGCTGCCGCCGCCGAAAGACGGCGAGTTCTACTGGATCGATCTCGAAGGCATGCGCGTCGCGAATGTCGAAGGCGTCGAGTTCGGTGTGGTCACCAGCGTGTTCTCGAACGGTGCCAACGACGTGATGGCGGTCCGCGGCGATCGCGAGCGCTTGATTCCCTTTGCCCGGCCGGATTACGTGGTCTCGCTGGATTTCGACGGCGGCAAGATCGTCGTCGACTGGGACGCGGATTTCTGATCGGCGCCTCCGTCTGAGTTCGCGGCTCAAGCCGCTCCTACGAAAAGCAGCCATGCGCATCGATGTCGTCAGTCTGTTCCCGGAATTCGTGTCCCAGGTCGCCGGTCACGGCGTCGTCGGGCGCGCCCAGGAGCGCGGGCTGCTGTCGATCCACGGCTGGAACCCGCGCGACTACGCCGAGGGCAGCTACCGTCGGGTCGACGACCGCCCGTTCGGTGGTGGTCCCGGCATGGTGATGCTGATCGACCCGCTGCTGGCGGTACTGAAGGCCGCGCGCGAGGCAGACCCGCGCCCGGCACACATTATCTATATGTCTCCGCAGGGCGTGCCGCTGACCCAGGCCAAGGCCCGCGAACTGGCGGGGCGCGAGCGGTTGGTCCTGCTCTGCGGTCGTTACGAAGGCGTGGACGAACGTCTGCTGCAGGCCGAGGTCGCTGAGGAGCTGTCGATTGGCGATTACGTGCTGTCCGGCGGCGAGCTGGCGGCGGCTGTGGTGATCGACGCCGCCGCGCGGCTGTTGCCCGGGGCGCTGAACGATGTCGAATCGGCCGCCCAGGACAGTTTCGAGGGCGAGGGCGGACTGCTGGACTGCCCGCATTACACCCGGCCGCTGGAACACCCGGTGGGCGGCGTTCCACCTGTGCTGCTGTCCGGGAATCATGCCGAGATCGCCCGCTGGCGCCGCAAGCAATCGCTGGGCCGGACCTGGCTGCGGCGGCCCGAGTTGATCGACCGCGCGGCGCTGTCCAAAGCCGACCGGGCCTTGCTGGACGCCTTCCTCGCCGAGCAGGCGGCCCCCGCCCTGGAGTAGCCCAGCCCTAGCACCGCGGGGAAATTTTCCCTTATAATGTGCGGCTTACCGTTTTATTCCACACAGTTCTGCCCATGCCATGACGCGGGTCCACGTGCACTCGCGCAACAACAATGCCTCTTTGAAGGCAATCAACAACAGGCCAGTCCCATGAACAAACCCTCCATCAACACGCTGCTGCAGCAGTTCGAAGCCGAGCAGGTCGTGCGTCAGCTTCCGGATTTCGGTCCGGGCGACACCGTGATCGTCAACGTCAAAGTCAAGGAAGGCAACCGCGAGCGCGTGCAGGCCTATGAGGGCGTGGTGATCGGCATCAAGAACGGCGGCCTGAACTCCGCGTTCACCGTCCGCAAGATCTCGCACGGCTACGGCGTCGAGCGCGTCTTCCAGACCCACAGCCCGATCATCGAGTCGGTGCAGGTCAAGCGTCGCGGCGCGGTTCGCGCCAGCAAGCTGTACTACCTGCGCAAGCTGGAAGGCAAGAAGGCGCGCATCAAAGAAGATCTGTCGATGCACAGCAAGACGAAGGCCGCTGCCGCCGTCTGATCCGCCGCAAGCCGCAGGATTGTGCAGAAAGGCCACCGCAAGGTGGCCTTTCGCTTTTCGGGAAATGCAGGCCAGCGAGAAGAGGTCTTTTCGTTCTCGCGTTCGCCAGCTTATCGACGCGATCCGCGCATCGCCGGTATCGACGCCAGATTCATTTCGACCCAGCAGGATTCAGCCGTACCAGCGGCATTTCGCCCAGCAGACGCTCGTCCCGCGGGGTGACGATCACCGCGATTTCGCCGGGGATGTAGAGGCGGATCTGCGGGTGCAGACCGGCCATCTCCAGCATCGCATTCGCCTCGGTTTCGCTGTAGAAACGCGAGCGCACGCCTTCGTCGTCGCCCGCGCGCGCCCAGCGCACGAATTCGCCGCGGTTGTCCGGATGGTCGATCAGCGAGAATTGCACCAGGGCCGAGCCGTTGCGGCGCAGGCAGCGCTTGATTTCGCACAGGAGCCTGTAAGCGTCTTCCCGCTCCATGTGTTCGGAGACGTGATAGAAGTACGCGAAGTCGACGCTCGCGCTGCGCACCGGAAGCCGCAGCGTCAATGGGATCTGTTCGAACTCGACGTTGGCGACGTCCACCAGCCGGCGCTTCGCCTTGGCCAGCATCACCTTCGAAATATCAGTGCCGATCGCGCGCTTGCATGCGGGCGCGACCCATTTGAGCAGCCTCCCCAGGCCGCAGCCGACATCCAGCACCACGTCGGTACGATCGACGAACGGCAGCAGCAGATGCGCCGCGTCTTCGCGCCCGGATGCGTCGAAGTCGCGTTCGGCGGTGAAACCGCACAGCACCGCGTCGCGGGCCGAGGCGTCGCTTTTCGCGGCGACGGTATTCCAGTAATCGACGGCGATCTTCTTCATGACCTTCCCTGTGTCTGTTGATGGATCCTCGCCGCGCAGCGGTGGCCGGTCGAGGCGCTTCCATGCCGATCTGTCCTTGCGGTTCGATCCGCATGCGTCCGATTCTGCTCAGCCACGACGGATCCGGCAAGTCCCGGCACCGGCTCGATGCCGGTATCCTTGCCCTTGCATCCTTCTTTTTCGAACGTTCCTCCGAACCCCATGCAAGCCGACGCCACCACCGTCCGTCTCGACCTCTGGCTTTGGGCCGCGCGGTTTTTCAGGACCCGCAGCCTCGCCAAACAGGCGATCGACACCGGGAAGGTCGATGTCGCTGGACAGCGCGCGAAAGCCTCACGCACGGTGCGCGTGGGCGACGCGATGCGCATCGCGCGTGGCGATGAAGTCTTCGAGATCGTGGTCGCGGGTTTGAGCGAACAGCGTGGCCCGGCGTCGGTCGCGCAGACGCTCTATGCCGAATCGGACGAGTCGAAGGCGAAACGACTGGAAACGATCGCGGGTCTGCGCGCGGGACGCGCCGGCTACCAGCCGCCGGACAGCAAACCGGACAAGCGCGCGCGGCGGTTGATCCGCGCGCTGGGCGATATCGACGCCATCTGAAATCCCCTGCGATATGAAAAACGCCGACGGGGTGAGCCGTCGGCGTTGTCGTTGAAGCGGATGCGGATGCGGTGCTGGATGGACACCGCTGCCCGGAATCACCTCAGATCGAAGCGATCGAGATTCATCACCTTGGTCCAGGCGGCGATGAAGTGATCGACGAACGTTTGTTTCGCATCGGCGGCGGCGTAGACCTCGGCGAGCGCACGCAGCTGCGAGTTCGAGCCGAACACCAGATCCGACACCGTGCCGGTCCACTTCAGTTCGCCGCTGCTGCGGTCGCGGCCTTCGATCACGTGGGTGTTGGTTTCGGAGCGCTTCCACTTCGTGCGCATGTCCAGCAGGTTGACGAAGAAGTCGTTGCTGAGCGTACCCGACCGTTGCGTGAACACGCCGTGCTTCGCGCCGCCGACGTTGGCGTCGAGTGCGCGCAGGCCGCCGACCAGCACGGTCATCTCCGGCGCGCTCAGGGTCAGCAGATTCGCCCGGTCGATCAGCATCTCCGCTTCGGAACCTTCGAAACCCTTCGCAGCGTAGTTGCGGAAGCCGTCGACCTTCGGTTCCAGCGGTGCGAACGAATCCGCGTCGGTCTGCGCTTCGGTGGCGTCGGTGCGGCCCGGGGAAAACGGTACGGTCGCGTTGTGGCCGCCCTGTTTCGCCGCCGCTTCGACCGCTGCGTTGCCGGCGATGACGATGAGGTCGGCCAGCGACACTTTCTTGCCGCCGCTCGCGCTGGCGTCGAAGTCGCGTTTGATGCCTTCGAGAACGCCCAACACCTTGGCCAATTGCGCGGGCTGGTTGGCCTCCCAATCCTTCTGCGGCGCAAGGCGGATGCGCGCGCCGTTGGCGCCGCCGCGCTTGTCGCTGCCGCGGAACGTGGATGCCGACGCCCAGGCGGTGGAGACCAACTGCGGGATCGTCAGCCCCGAGCCCAGCACCTTGGCCTTCAGCGCAGCGACGTCGTTGGCATCGACCAGGGGATGGTCGACGGCCGGCACCGGGTCCTGCCAGATCAGTTCTTCGGACGGCACGAACTTGCCGAGGTAGCGCACGCGCGGGCCCATGTCGCGATGGGTGAGCTTGAACCAGGCGCGGGCGAAGGCGTCGGCGAACTTGGCCGGATTGGCCAGGAAGTCGCGCGAAATCTTCTCGTAGGCCGGATCCATGCGCATGGCCATGTCGGCCGTGGTCATCATCGGCTGGTGGAGCACGCCCGGCGTGTGCGCGTCCGGCACGTTGCGGCCGGCGTCGCCCTTCGGCTTCCACTGGTGCGCGCCGGCGGGGCTCTTGGTCAGCTCCCACTCGTGGCCGAACAGGGTCTCGAAGTAACTCATATCCCACTTCGTCGGCGTCGGCGTCCACGCGCCCTCGATGCCGCTGGTGATGGTGTGGCCGGCCATGCCGCTTTCGTAACTGTTGATCCAGCCGAAGCCCTGATGCTCGATCTCGGCGCCTTCGGGTTCGACCTGCACCAGCGCCGCGTCGCCGGCGCCGTGCGCCTTGCCGAAGGTGTGGCCGCCGGCGGTGAGCGCCACGGTTTCCTCATCGTCCATCGCCATGCGCGCGAAGGTGTCGCGGATGTCGCGCGCCGAGGCCAGCGGGTCGGGATTGCCGTCCGGGCCCTGCGGGTTCACGTAGATCAGGCCCATCTGCACGGCGGCGAGTGGGTTGGCGAGGTCGCGTTCGCCGGAGTAGCGGCCGCCGGGCTTGTCGCTGGTCGACAGCCATTCGGTCTCGGGGCCCCAGTCGATGTCGGCGTTCGGTTCCCAGATGTCGGCGCGGCCGCCGCCGAAGCCGAAGGTTCGGAAGCCCATCGATTCCAGGGCGATGTTGCCGGTCAAAATGAACAGGTCGGCCCAGGAGAGGTTGCGCCCGTATTTCTGCTTGATCGGCCACAGCAGGCGGCGCGCCTTGTCGAGATTGCCGTTGTCGGGCCAGCTGTTGAGCGGCGCGAAGCGCTGGTCGCCGGTGCCGCCGCCGCCGCGGCCGTCATGGATGCGATAGGTGCCGGCGGCATGCCAGGCCATGCGGATGAAGAACGGACCGTAGTGGCCGTAGTCGGCGGGCCACCAGTCCTGCGAATCGGTCATCAGCGCTTTCAGATCGGCGACGACGGCATCGAGGTCGAGCGTCTTGAATGCTTCGCGATAGTCGAATGTTTCGCCCATCGGATTGCCGCGCGGCGAATGCTGATGCAGCAGACCGAGGTTGAGCTGGTTCGGCCACCAGTCGGCGTTGCCCCTGCTGCCCGAATGGCTGTGGTGGCGGGCGCCGCCCGGAAACGGGCACTTCGGTTCGGTTGACATGGTTCTCTCCTTGGGTGGCGGACATGGGATGTGCGCTCAAACTACTGCCAGCGATCCATCGATGGAATTCGATTGTTTTGACTGAATCGATCAGTTTCAACTATCGATATGACTTGCTCCGTCCTTTTACATCGGCTTGGTCAATCGTTCATTTGGAGAACAGCCGCCATCGGTCTCCTGTAAACCGATAGCCCAGCTCCAGCCGGCGTTCCTGCGGCGCGGTCGCGCAGCGCATCTGGACGATGAGATAAACGGTGTCGTCATCGCCTTCACCCGCGCCATATCCGAGCGTTTTGCAGCCGGGCATCTGTCGTTCTGCGTCGGCGCGGACCTGTTCCGGTCCGGGCTGTCGAGTGCAGCCCGCCAGAGCGACGGTCAGGACCGCCGCGCCGATAGCGCTGCGGATCAAGTCAGCGCTTCCCACCCAGCAGCCCGCCGCCGATCTTCAGCAGATCGCCCAGGCCGACTTGGCCGTCGCCGTCCTGATCGAGCACCGCGCCTAGCAGCCCGCCGCCGATGCCGCCCTGTTGGCGCGCCTGCTGTTGCTCCCGGCCGAGGATCGCGCCCAGCACGTCAGCGGTGGGATTGCCGCCGCCGGTGATGCCGGACGCCGCGCCGCCGCCGCCCTCGTTGCCGCTGAACATGCGCTTGGCGAGATAGGCCATCACGATCGGGGCGAGGATCTTCATCAGTTGCCCGGCGCGGTCGCCGCCGAGGCCGGTGGCTTCGCCCAGATGCTGCTCGGCGCGACCCTGCTGGCCGCCGAGGATATGGCCGAGCATGCCGGCGCCGTCGGTCTGGCGGGTGGCCGCGCCGCCGCCCAGCACCATGCCGACCAGGCTGCCGATGTCGCCGCCGCCGGCGTGGTCTTTCTGCAGCGCGCCGAACAGCGCTTCCGCGCCCTGCGGCTGACTGGCGTTCTTGCCCAGCGCGCCGATCAGCAGCGGCAACGCAGCGCTGACCGCACCCGCGGCCTGGGTCTTGCCGATGCCCAACTGCTGGGAAATCTGCTGCAGCGGCGCGCCCTCGAGCTGGGCGAACAATTCGTCGGTCAATGCGGTCATGGTGCTCTCCTTGGGCCTCGATGGCGTTGTCGTCGCACTTTAGACCCAGCGGACCGGCAAAAGTGTGGCAGGACGGGTTTTTTCGAGCGGGCGGCGAGGAGCGGCACTTTGGCTGCGGCCGTTACGCTTTTTCCCGTCAAAGACAGAAGGATTTGAAAAGGACACGCATCAATGTCCGATGGCTGGCCGCTGCCGCGCTCACGGGGGGACTGCTCTCAATATGTGTAGAGCGGCCTTCAGGCCGCTGAAACAAACAGCAGATCCCTCACATTCGTTCGGGATGACAGGCCGGCGGCCTGAAGGCCGCTCTACGGGGGTTATTCGAGGGCTTTTAGGCGGTACAATGCTTCAAGCGCCTGCTTCGGCGTGAGTTCGTCGGGGTCGATGCCGGCGAGGGCATCCAGCGCGGCCGACGACGGCGTGAACAGTCCGAACTGCTGCGGGGTGTCCAGTGTCTGCGGGGTGAGCACGGGCGCGGGATCGTTGCGACGCTGTTCGAGTTCGGCCAGGCGTCCGCGGGCTTCGCGGACCACGGATTTCGGCAGACCGGCGAGGGCGGCGACCTGCAGGCCGAAGCTGCGGTCGGCGGGGCCGTCCTTCACGGCGTGCATGAAGACGAGGGTGTCGCCGCCGTGCTTGTCGTGATGCTCGACGGCATCCAGATGCACGTTGGCGATGCCGCTGCCGGGTTGGGCGAGGGCGGTGAGTTCGAAATAATGCGTGGCGAACAGGGTGTAGCAGCGATTGCTTGCGGCCAGATGCTTCGCGCAGGCTTCGGCCAGCGCGAGGCCGTCGTAGGTCGATGTGCCGCGGCCGATTTCGTCCATCAGCACCAGCGACTGTGCGGTGGCGTGGTGGAGGATGTAGCTGGTCTCGCTCATCTCGACCATGAAGGTCGACTGCCCGCGCGCGAGATCGTCGCCGGCGCCGATGCGGGTGAGGATGCGGTCGATCGGGCCGAGTTCCGCTTTCGACGCCGGCACGAAGCTGCCGATGTGCGCGAGCAGCACGATCAGTGCGTTCTGGCGCATGTACGTCGACTTGCCGCCCATGTTCGGGCCGGTGATGACGAGCATGCGACGGGCTTTCTCGTCGTCGCCATTGAGCGACAGATCGTTCGGCTCGAACGGTTCGTCGCGCACCGCTTCCACCACCGGGTGGCGGCCGCGTTCGATATGCAGCCGCGCGTCGTCGACCAGCGTCGGCCGCGACCAGTCGAGTTCGCGCGCGCGTTCGGCGAAACAGCTCAATACGTCGAGTTCGCTCAACGCGCCCGCGGCGCGCTTCAGCGGTTCGAGGTCGCGGTTGAGTTCGTCGAGGATGCCTTCGTACAGCAGCTTCTCGCGCGACAGCGAACGTTCGCGCGCCGACAGTACTTTGTCCTCGAACTGTTTCAGTTCTTCGGTGATGTAGCGCTCGGCGCCGGTCAGGGTCTGCCGGCGCGTGTAGTGGACCGGCGCTTTCACCGCCTGGCCCTTGCTGATTTCGATGTAATAGCCGTGGACGCGGTTGTAACCGACCTTGAGCGTGGCGATGCCGCTGCTCGCGCGTTCGCGCGCTTCGAGATCGATCAGGAACTGGTCCGCATGCGTGCTGAGCGTGCGCAGTTCGTCGAGTTCAGCGTCGAAGCCTTCGGCGATCACGCCGCCGTCGCGCGCCAGCAGCGGCGGCTGTTGCATGATCGCGCTCGCCATCCACACGGCCTGCGCATCGTGTTCGCCGAGTTCGGCGCTCAGCGACAGCAAGCGCGGCGAGTCGATGCCGGCCAGCGCATCGCGGACCTTCGGCAGCAGCAGCAGCGCGTCGCGCAGAGTCGACAGGTCGCGCGGGCGCGCGCTGCGCAGGGCGACGCGCGAGAGGATGCGTTCGATGTCGCCGAGGCCGCGGAAGGCGTCGCGGACGTCATGGTCCGCGCGCGCCGCGAGCAGTTGCTGCACTGCGTCATGGCGCTCGCTCACGATCCGGCGTTCGCGCAGCGGGCGATGCAGCCAGCGCCGCAGCAGGCGGCCGCCCATCGGCGTGACCGTGCTGTCGAGCACGCCGAGCAGCGTATGTTTCGTGTCGCCGTCGACGCGGGTGTCGAGTTCGAGATGGCGGCGGGTGGCCGCGTTCATCGCGATCGCGCCGTCGCTGGTCTCGATGCGGATCGCGGTGAGGTGCGGCAACCGCTGCTTCTGGGTTTCCTCGACATAACCCAGCAACGCGCCGGCCGCGGCGATGGCCAATGGCTTGCCGTCGATGCCGAAACCGGTGAGGTCGAACAGGTTGAAGAACTGCAGCAGTTGTCGGCGGCTGCTGTCGGCGTCGAACAGCCACGGTGCGCGTCGACGCACGCCGTTGCGGTTCGCAAGCGACGCCGGCCAGCCGTCTTCGTCGGGAAGCAGCAATTCGGCGGGATCGAGGCGTGCGAGTTCGGCTTCCAGCATGTCGTCGCTGGACACTTCATTGACCAGGAAACGCCCGCCGGCCAGATCCGCCCACGCGATGCCGTAACCGGACTTGCCTCGCGCCACCGCCATCAGCAGCGTGTCGCGGCGGTCCTGCAGCAGCGCCTCGTCGGTGACCGTGCCGGGGGTGACGATGCGCACCACCTTGCGCTCGACCAAGCCCTTCGCCAGCGCCGGGTCGCCGATCTGTTCGCAGATCGCGACCGATTCGCCCAGTGCGACCAGACGCGCCAGATAGCCTTCGTAGGCATGCACCGGTACGCCGGCCATCGGGATCGGCTGGCCGGCGGAATTGCCGCGCTGCGTCAAGGTGATGTCGAGCAGGCGCGCGGCCTTGCGCGCGTCGTCGTAGAACAATTCGTAGAAATCTCCCATACGGAAGAACATCAATACGTCCGGATGCTCCACCTTGGCGGCGAAGAACTGGCGCATGAGAGGGGTGTGCTGGTCGCTGGCGACGCGGGAGGAGGATGCGGAGTCGGACACGGGTGCGTTCGGGGGAGGCCGCCGGGCGCGTCGAGGCGCTTGGCTTGGGGCAGAACCACTAGTATGACAGCGCCTGCCGGGCAGTGCTTTGGTCACGCTCACACCCGGCGAATCCTGTGCTACCGTCGGTGCGCGGTTGTCTTCAGGCATTTGGGAGACGGCAAGCGGCCCACGGGTTGAACCGCTTCGCGATACATCATGCGAAGCGCGTCAGGGGACGCGACACATGCCGGGATGCATGCCGCCGATGATCGAACAACGACCACGTAACGACAAACAACAAAATACTTAACGAAACAGGGCGAGGAGGGGGAGCTATGAAATATCGTGCACCGCAACATTCGGTTTTGACCCGGGCACTTCTGTTGGCGCTGGTGGGTCTTGTGCAGGCGCCATTGGCGTTGGCCCAGGATAGCGGCGCGGGCGAAGAAGAGTCCTCCACGCTCGACAAGATCGTCGTCACCGCGCAGAAGCGCGAAGAAGCACTGCAGGACGTGCCGGTGGTCGTCACCGCGCTGTCCGAGCAGGCGCTGGAAGAGAACGGCGTTCGCGACATCAAGGATCTGCAGCATGTGGTGCCGGGTCTGACCGTCACCAGCACCCAGAGCGAGGCGCAGACCACGGCCCGCATCCGCGGCATCGGTACGGTCGGCGACAACGCCGGTCTGGAATCCTCGGTCGGTGTGGTGATCGACGGTGTGTATCGCCCGCGCAACGGCGTGGGTTTCGGCGATCTCGGCGAACTCGAGCGCATCGAAGTGCTGAAGGGGCCGCAGGGCACCCTGTTCGGCAAGAACACTTCCGCCGGCGTGATCAATGTCATCACCAAGCGGCCGACCTATCAGCAGAGCGCCGAGGCTGAACTCACCATCGGCAATTACGGTGCGGTCGGCGTCGCGGGTTCCTACAGCGATTCCTTCAACGACATGGCCGCGTTCCGCCTGTATGCCGCGAAGCGCAAGCGCGACGGCTACATCGACGTGCATACCGGCGCCGGTCCGCGTCAGGACAAAGAGGATCAGGACCAGAATTTCCACACCTTCCGCGGCCAGGTGCTGTTCGAGCCCAGCGATACGCTGGACATCCTGCTCACCGGCGATTACAGCAACCGCGACGAGAACTGCTGCGTCAGCGTCACCACGATCCGCGGCCCGACCGCGCCGATCCTCGACGCGCTGTCGTCGGATTCCGGCGTGATTCCGGTGGCCAATCCCTTCGGCCGTGAAGCCTGGGCCAACCGCAGCACCGCGCAGTACATGATCGATCGCGGCGTCAGCGCCCAGGTCGATTGGGAAACCCCGTGGTTCGGCGGCGCCACGCTGACGTCGGTCACCGCGCAGCGCAAGTGGCAGTCCACCAACGGCATCGACTTCGATTACAGCACCGCGGACCTGATCTACCGCAACCCGGTCGAAGACGACAACTTCACCCGCTTCAATACCTTCAGCCAGGAATTCCGCCTCACCGGCAGCAGCGAAAAGCTCGACTGGCTGGTCGGCGGCTTCTACGCCGACGAGAACCTGAAGCGCAACGAGGCCTACCGCGTCGGCAGCGCCTACGAGCCTTATCTCTCGATCGCGCTGCTGTCGCGGATCAATCCGGCGCTCGCCGGCAGCCCCACCGCGCCGCTGTTCCTGTCGCAGGCTTCGGGCCGTCCGTTCGGCACCGTGTTCGCCGGTCTCTCCGCATCCGACCGCTATGAGCAGGAGTCCAAGAGCGTTGGCCTGTTCACCAACAACACCTGGCATGCGACCGAGGCGCTCGACCTGACCCTGGGCCTGCGCTACACCAGCGAGAAGAAAGAACTGGCGTCGCGCTACAGCAACCCGAACGGCGGTCTGGGCTGCGCGGCGATGCTGACCAATCCGGCCCAGGTCGTCGCCGCACTGGTCGCGCGCGGCCTCAGCGTCGCACAGGCTTGGGCCGCGGCGCCATCGGTGGTGGGTTTCGCCTGCTTGCCGTGGACCAACGTCCGCCACAACGGCCGCAGCACCGACCAGGAACGCGAAGAGAAGGAATGGTCCGGCACCTTCAAGGCGGCCTACCGCTTCAACGATCACGTCATGGCCTATTTCTCGGCCGCGCGCGGTTACAAGGCCGGCGGTTTCAACCTCGACCGCGTGCAGTCGAACACCGGCCTCTCCAGCGGTACGTCGGGCATCGTGCCGGTCAACGACACCTCGTTCCCGGGTGAATTCGTCGACAGCTACGAGCTGGGCGCCAAGACCACCTGGCTCGGCGGCAATCTGTTGCTCAACGCGACCCTGTTCCATCAGGAATACACCGACTTCCAGCTCAACAGCTTCCTCGGCACCAGCTTCGTGGTCCGTTCGATTCCGACGGTGACCTCGCAGGGTCTCGACGCCGAACTGCTGTGGCAGACCGGCGGCTGGATGGTGCAGACCGGCCTGACCTACGCCGACACCCAGTACGGCGACGATCTGTTGCCCGATGCCGATCTGGCCCTGTTGCCCGGCAGCCGCCCGAGCTTCGCGCCGGAATGGTCCGCCACCGCTTCGGTCGGTTACGACTGGAAGATCGGCGGCAGCCTGAAGGCCGCTGCGCACGTCGGCGCCAAGTACATGTCCGAGTACAACACCGGCTCGGATCTGGACCCGCAGAAGAATCAGGAGGGCTACACCATCGGCAACGCGCGCTTCACGATCGGTTCGCGCAACAACCGCTGGAGCGTCGAACTGTGGTCGCAGAACATCACCGATGCCGAGTACTACCAGGTCGGGATCGATGCGCCGCTGCAGACCGGCACCTGGAACGCCTTCCTCGGTGCGCCGCGCACCTACGGCATGACCTTGCGCCTGAAGTACTGAGTCCGAAGCACTTGAACGACTGATCCGGTTCGCCGGCCAGTGTTCGACAGACGGCCCGCTTCGGCGGGCCGTCTCTTTTTGCAGGTTGCGGCCGCCGGCCTGCGGGCGCATGCTCGGCGGCGGGGAATCATTCAGAAATCGATTCACTGCCGGAGCGGCGCCAGCGCACGACTCCGGCCCGAAGGAATCCGAACGCCGGGTCCAGGCCACAGACGCCACCTGACCGACGTTCGAGGGGGACGGAATTCCCGCATGACCAGGAGTTCCGCAGTCATAGGTCGAAAGCCAAGGAGAACGCCGATGTCCAAGCCATCGCTCACGCACGCAAACATCACCCGCCGCAGCCGCTACGCGCCGCATGCGCTCGTCACCACCCTGACGCTGGCACTGGCCCTGTCGGGCTGCGGCCCCAAGCCGGAAGAGCCCGCAGCCAAACCTGCAGTCGCCGCTGCCGCGCCGAAACTCGACGCCGCCATCTGTCAGGCCAGCGCAAGCTGGATCACCAGTCCCAATCCGCCGCCGGAAATCGCCGCGGCCGAAACCTTCTGCGATTTCTACCAGTTCTCGTGGCAGTGGTTCCTGGCCCAGACATCGCCGGCGAACGGCGGCAGCGAGCGCGTGTTCGAACAGAACCGTCTCATGAACCCGCACATCAAGAACGGGCAATGCTCGCTGCCGGCCCTGCTGGGACGCGCCAGCGCCGCGAAGATGCTGGCGGCCCGCGACGACAAGCCGCTGGGCCTGGAGGACACGCAGGCCGACGGCAACGCGATGTACGACCAGAACGGCAACCTGCTGTACTACAACATGTGGTACTCGAAGGCGATGTGCGATTCCACCCAGCAGGGTTTCGCCTGGGGCACGTTCGAAATCAAGGTCGCCTGGAAAGTGCTGCCGACTCCGGACCCGACGTATTACTCGATGCAGGCCACGCTGCCCGGCGGCACCGCGCCGGTCACGCTGGGCATGGTCGGTTTCCATATCGCGAACTGGACGCAGAATCATCCGGAAATGATCTGGGCCACGTTCGAGCACAAGACCAACGCACCGCTGTGCGACGGTTCCAGCCCGCTGCCGGCCTCCGGTTGGTCGTTCACCAGCAACGACGCCGCAGCTTGTCTTACCGCGAATCCGCAGCCGAGCTCGGGCCCGCCGAACGCCGCCTGCGACAGCTTCAAGTTCAACACGCCGGACAAGTTCGCCAACCCGCCGCCGCCGGCGACCAACACCCCCGACAACATCTGTCGCCAGTTCGCCCACGGCAATCAGCCCGGAGAGTCGGTCAACGGCAACAACAATGCGTCCAACCTCCTTGCGATCCAGCAGCTCAACGCTCAACTGGTGGGCACGGACGGCATGCTGACCAAGCTTCCCGATACCGATCCGATGGCGATCTGGAAGAACTACGAAATGATCGGCGCGCTGTGGACCAAGGCGGGTGCTTCCTCCGGGAATGCGCCGGTGCCGCACATGTCCAACGGCAAGGTCGTCCCCGGCGATCCGACCAGCCCGCAGCGCGGCTCGCTGGAGTTGGCGAACATGAGCATGGAAACCTTCCAGCAGGGCGATACTTCTTACATCCCCAACTGCTTCGGTTGCCACAACTTCAACACCACCGCGCCGTTGAACGTCAGCCACATCTGCGACAACCTGTTCAGCGTCGACAGCACGGGCAAGAACTGCGTGATTCCGCCCAACGGCGAAGGCGTGGCGACCGCACCCGCGGCACCGGCCGCAGCCGAGAAGAAATGATCGGCGCGGCTTCGCATCGATCCGCTTCGCATCGATGATCCACGGCAATGGCCCGCCTCGTGCGGGCCATTGCTTTTCGGCCGGCGCCGGCCGCTATCATGCGCGACCGCGCGCCCTCCGTCGCGCCGCCACGGACCACCGCATGACGTTTCCCACCGATGCCGAGCTTCGCGACCACGCCGAAGCCCTCGGCACGCGCTTCCGCACCGCACGCCACACCCTCGTCACCGCCGAAAGCTGCACCGGCGGCTGGATCGCCAAGACCGTCACCGACGTCGGCGGCTCCTCCGACTGGTTCGACTGCGGCATGGTCGCCTACAGCTACGAAGCCAAGCAGGCGATGCTGGGCGTCCGCCCGGAAACCCTCGAAAGCCACGGCGCGGTCAGCCGCGAGACCGTGATCGAAATGGTCTCCGGCGCCCTGGTCCACGCCGGCGCCAGCATCGCGGTCGCGGTCACCGGCATCGCCGGCCCCGGCGGTGGTTCCCCGGACAAACCCGTCGGCACCGTCTGGATCGGCTGGAAACGTCGCGGCGGCTACGCCCACGCCCAACTCTTCCATTTCGACGGCGACCGCGACGCCGTGCGGCGACAGACCGTCGCCGCGTCCCTGCGCGGGCTGGAAACCCTGATCGGGACGCCCTGAGGCTGAGCGGATCGGTCGTAAGTTGCCGCGGGAACATCGTGGCGACGGGCTTCGTGTCCTCAGGATGCGCAGGCAGATCGACCAAAGCGTTCCTGATCGTTGACGCAGCAGGCCGTTAGTAGTAATACTACTAACCATGGACCTGACCGAAACCCAACAAGCCATTCTCGCCCTCATCTCCGAGCGCATCGCCGCCGACGGCGTGCCGCCCTCGCAGACCGAGATCGCCCACGCCATGGGCTTCAAGGGCGTTCGCGCCGCCCAGTACCACATCGAAGCGCTCGAGCAGGCCGGCTGCATCCGCCGGGTGCCGGGGCAGGCGCGGGGCATCCGGCTGGTGCATGAGGCCGCGAACGACGCTCTCGACCTGCCGCCGATGTCCCAGCTGTCCGACGACGTGCTGCGCCTGCCGCTGCTGGGGCGGGTCGCCGCGGGTCTGCCGATCGGCGCGGATCTGCGCTCCGACGATTACATTCTCCTGGACCGCGCGCTGTTCTCGCCCGCGCCGAACTACCTGCTGAAAGTGCAGGGCGATTCGATGATCGACGAGGGCATCTTCGAAGGCGACCTGATCGGCGTCTACCGCACCAGCGAAGCGCGCTCCGGCCAAATTGTCGTTGCCCGCATCGACGACGAAATCACCGTCAAGCTGCTGAAGATCGGCAAGGACCGCATTCGCCTGCTGCCGCGCAACCCCAGCTACTCGCCGATCGACGTGACGCCCGACCAGGACTTCGCGATCGAAGGCCTGTACTGCGGTCTGGTGCGGCCGAACCGGTGAGCGCGGTCAGTCGTGGAGCCGGTCGGCACGATGCGGAGTTTTCCTACAGCCGTCCGCGCCGTTTCCCGATGCCTCTGCACACGGCAGGCGATTAAATTTCCGGGTGTCGCAGGTTTTGCGACGGGTCATCCCTAATCTGCAGCCACTCCCGGCTTCCAACCTTCTTTCTACACATTCACTGACGAGGATTCCACGATGGACGAGAACAAAAAGCGCGCCCTTTCCGCCGCCCTGAGCCAGATCGACAAGCAGTTCGGCAAAGGCTCGGTCATGCGCATGGGCGACCGCCCGGTCGAAGCGGTCGAAGTCATCGGCACCGGTTCGCTGATGCTCGACATCGCGCTGGGCATCGGCGGTCTGCCGAAAGGCCGCGTCGTTGAAATCTACGGCCCGGAATCCTCGGGCAAGACCACCCTGACCCTGCAGACCATCGCCGAATGCCAGAAGGCCGGCGGCACCGCCGCGTTCATCGACGCCGAGCACGCGCTCGACCCGATCTACGCGCAGAAGCTCGGCGTCAACATCGACGAACTGCTGCTGTCGCAGCCCGACACCGGCGAACAGGCGCTCGAAATCGCCGACATGCTGGTTCGTTCCAACGCTGTCGACATCGTGGTGATCGACTCGGTCGCCGCGCTCACGCCGAAAGCCGAAATCGAAGGCGAGATGGGCGACCAGCTCCCCGGCCTGCAGGCCCGCCTGATGAGTCAGGCGCTGCGCAAGCTCACCGGCAACATCAAGCGCAGCAACTGCATGGTCGTCTTCATCAATCAGTTGCGCATGAAGATCGGCGCGATGATGCCGGGCCAGAGCCCCGAGGTCACCACCGGCGGCCACGCGCTGAAGTTCTACGCCTCGATCCGCCTCGATATCCGCCGCATCGGCAGCATCAAGAAGGGCGAGGAAATCATCGGCAACCAGACCAAGATCAAAGTGGTCAAGAACAAGCTGGCGCCGCCGTTCAAACAGGTCATCACCGAAATCCTCTACGGCGAAGGCATCAGCCGCGAGGGCGAGCTGATCGACATGGGCGTCGAAGCCAAGATCGTCGAAAAATCCGGTGCCTGGTACAGCTACGACGGTGAGCGCATCGGCCAGGGCAAAGAGAACGCACGCCAGTACATGAAGGAAAACCCCGCAGTCGCCGTCAAGCTGGAAGCCGCGCTGCGCGCCCAGTTCGTGCCTGCGGACGCGCCTCGCGATGCTGGCGTCGAAGACGACGCCGAAGTCTGATGCAGCGGGGGCGGGCCGGATGGCCTCGTCAGCGAACGGCCCGCCCCCGACGCACTTCGCGTTCGTAATGTAATCAGTGAACACGATATGTCATGGATGGCATGTCGGCGGATCGGATCCCCAAGTCCGATCCGCATCCGCGGCACCGCTCGCCGGTGGGGTCGCATGCCGGGAGGCCTCATGGATGGGGTTTTCCGGTTCTTTTGTGGTGATTCATTGCGCCTCGCCACGCTGAGTACTGACGATGCAAGGCAACAAAAGGCTGTCATCCCGAGCGCAGCGAGGGACCTGTTTCTACGGGTATGTATCTTGCGAAACATCCGCCGAACAACAGGTCCCTCGCTGCGCTCGGGATGACAACTTTTTTTTCTGCAGGACGACAACGTCCTGCATCGATGATGGAGACCGCTCATGCTCCAACTCCGTCCCAACTGCGAATGCTGCGACAAGAGCCTGCCGCCGGATTCGTCCGAAGCGGTGATCTGCAGCTTCGAATGTACGTTCTGCGCGTCCTGCGCCGAATCGGTGCTGCATGGCCAGTGCCCGAACTGCGGCGGCGGTTTCAGTCCGCGCCCGATTCGCCCTGCCCATCTGCTCGCGAAATATCCGTCGTCCTCGGAGCGCGTGCGCAAGGCTGGTGGTTGTGCTGCGGCTGCGTGATGGACACGTCGACGGCGGCGCAGCCTGCTGACAGCTCCTGTCAGTAGCGGCCACCCACAATGCGGCTTCACGACATCGGACAACGATCATGACCAGCGAAGCCATTTCAGCCCTTTCCGGCGGTTGCCTCTGCGGCGCCGTGCGCTATGCAAGCAGCGCAGCCCCGCTCATCGAGGGCAACTGCCATTGCCGCGATTGCCAGAAAGCATCGGGCAGCGCCTACGCGCCCACGCTGTTTTTCCCGCTGGAGGCGGTGATCATCACCGGCGATGCGAAATTTTTCGAAAGCATCGGCGGCAGCGGTCAGCCGATCCGGCGCGGGTTTTGCCCGAACTGTGGGTCGCAGCTGTTCGGCCTGCCTTCGATGCGCGAAGACATGATCGGCATCCGCGCGGGTTCGCTGGACGACACCTCTGCTTACCGCCCGCAGGCGGAGATATTCACCGCGCATGCGGCGCCCTGGGACAGCATGAGCGAGGCCACCGCGAAGTTTGAAACTTATCCGCAGATGTCCTGAAATGCCTGCCACTCGCCGCGAATTCCTCATGACAGCAGGGGCAGGGGTGCTCGTCATGGGTTTGCCCGGCTGCGCGACCTTGAACGGAGAAAAATCGATGTACGGTTTGATCGGCAAAATGAAAGCCAAGCCCGGCCAGCGCGATGCCTTGATCGCGATCCTGCTCGATGGCATCGATGCGATGCCGGGGTGTCTAAGTTACATCGTCGCCCGCGACCCGGCGGATGCCGATGCGATCTGGATCACCGAGGTCTGGGACAGCGAACTGAATCACAAGGCTTCGCTGGCCTTGCCGCAGGTGAAGGATGCGATCTCGCGTGCGAGGTCGATCATCGCGGGCTTCGACAGCCATGTCGCGACCGAACCCGTCGGTGGGCATGGGCTCTAGGCGACGACCTCAGTCGCCATCCACCGCGCGTCGCCCCAACGCGGGGTCGTCGGTGAAGAAGGCGTCGATGCCCAACGCCAGATACGCGCGTATTTGACGCAACGATCCGACATCGTGTCGGGCAGTAGGGCCACCGTCGCCGCGATACGCCTCTTCCAGGAAATGATTCTCCGGTCGGAAGGTGTAGACGATCACGCGCAATCCTGCTGCATGCGCTTCATCGACCAGACGGCTGCGCCCGTGTACCGGATCGAGATCGCGATACGCGGGGCCGATGGCGTCGGCATAGGTCGCGATGTCCCATAAACCGTCGGCTGTCATCATCGTGCCGTAGTTCGTCGGTTTGCCGGCAGCGACCGTGTCGTACGGTCGCTCGCTCTTGCCGCCCAACAATTGCAGCAGCGAAATATTCGAGTCGTCGCCGATTCCGCGGCGCAGCTCGCGCAGATTGGCGGTCTCGAACGATTGGATTACCACCGGCGCCGCGCGCGTATGCGGATGCGCGCGCAGGGCCGTGAGCAATTTGGCTTCCATCGCCAGACCGAGCGCGGCGAAATGGGTCGGATGCTTGATCTCGGGCGCCAGCCCGATCGGTCGCGCGTGTTTTGCAGAGGCTTCGGCGGCGAGCGCGATGATCTCGTCGAGCGTCGCGATCCCGTACTGGCCGTCGTACGCAGTCGAGCGCAGCTCCGGCAGGCGTTCGCGGGCGCGCAGGGTTTTCAGCTCGGCCAAAGTGAAGTCTTCTGTGAACCAGCCCGTGACCCGTTCGCCATCGATGGTTTTCGTGGTCTTGCGCGACGCGAATTCCGGCCGCTGCGCGACATCGGTGGTGCCGGAGATCTCGTTCTCGTGCCGCGCCACCAACACGCCGTCGCGGGTGCTCACCAGATCCGGCTCGATCAGATCCGCGCCGTCCTCGATCGCCTTAGCGTACGCCGCCAGCGTGTGTTCCGGACGCAACGCGCTCGCGCCGCGATGGCCGATGACGAGGGCTTTGGACGAAGGCATCGGCGCGGGCTCCTGCGGAATGGGCGATGAGGCGCATCCTGCCATGATCAGCAACAGACAAAGGCATGCGGGCAGGCGTTTCAGCATGGTGGCGCGTCGCGGCAGGGGCAGGCTCCCGATCATGCCATTTGCATATTTCAATGGCGTATCGCGACCGGGCGACCGGTTACCATCCGGTCCTCATTCCGATGCATGCAGGCCGCCTCCACCATGTCCTTCGTCCGCTGCCTCCGCGGTATCGCTTCCGGTATCGAGTACGACGCCGATGTGGCGATGAACCTCGATCCCGTCGATGGCCGCCCGGTGGAGATGGTGCTCGATATCGAACGCCTCGCCGCCGAAAAGCCCGCCGCGGAGTGGTACGACCCGCATCGTCGCGATCTGTGGCGCTTCGGCGCGCTGATGGCGCTGGATGTTGCGAATCCCGACGACGCGCGGCATATCGTCGCTCTGGGCGAAGGCCATACGCCGTTGCTCGATTATCGCGACCACCCGCTCGCGCAGGCCGCCGGGCTGGCGCTGCAGGTGAAGGAAGAGGGCAAGGCGCATCCCGGTTACGGCGCCAATCCGACCCAGAGTTTCAAGGATCGCGGCATGGCGATGGTGGCCGCGCAGGCGCGGCGGCTGGGTCTGACGAAACTGGCCGTGCCGACCCAGGGCAACGCCGGCGATTCGCTGACCCGCTACGCGCTGGCCGGCGATCTGTCGGTGGTGGTGGCGATGCCCGACGACACACCGATGCCGATCCTCGGCAATGTCGCCACTGCGGCGAAGCGTCATCCGGAGCAGGTCAAACTCGAACTGATCGGCCCGACCATCCGCGAGGCCGGCGCGTATCTCAAGGAGCACTACATCCCGCAGGGCTATTTTTCGGTCGCCACGTTCCAGGAGCCGGGTTGGCGCATCGATGGCAAGAAATCGCTGGGTCTGGAACTGGCCGAACCCGCGTCCGGCGACACCCGTTGGTCGCTGCCCGACGCGGTGATCTATCCCACCGGCGGCGGCACCGGCGTACTCGGCATGTGGAAGGCGTGGAACGAGCTGGAAGCGCTGGGCCTGATCGACGGTCGTCGCCCACGCATGCTCTGTGTGCAGAGCGAAGTCACGCCGCCGCTGGTGAATGCGTTCGATGCCGGGGCCGACGACACCACGGTCGTCGTTGCCGGCAACACGATCAATTTCGGTCTGAACGTGCCCGGCGGCGTGGGCCACTTCAAAGTGCTGCAGATCATCCGCGAGAGCGGCGGTGCGGCGGTCGCGGTCAGTGAGGCCGACACGGCCGCCGAACTGCAGCGTGTGTGGCGCGACAAGCGCTGGTGGATCTCGCCCGAAGGCGCCGCCTGCCTGGCCGCGATTCCGCAGTTGCTCGATCGCGGATTGCTGAAACGCGGCGAGCGCGTCGTCGCGGTGAATACCGGTTCGGCCGAAAAATATCTGCCGGCGCTGCGGCATCTGCTGTAGAGCGGCGACAACGCCGGGCATGCGTCGAATTCAGAACAGGCTGCGCGATCCAATCGGCCTGCGTCCACGTTCGTGCGGGCGCGACGCAGGCGCGGGTCGCCGCACTTCCAGCCGATGGCCATTCATCGTACTGTACGGCTCATCGCGTGCCTCGTCGTGCGGTTGTACCGGCTGGAGGGAAATGTGCATATTCCATCGCTCAAGGACATCGTCGGCGCAGAAGAATGGCAACTGCGCTGCGATCTGGCCGCCTGCTACCGTCTGGTCGCGCTGTATGGTTGGAGCGATCTCGTCTTCACCCATATCAGCGCCAAATTGCCGGTATCGGTGTCGGGAGAGGGGCAGCATCATTTCCTGATCAATCCCTACGGCCTCATGTTCGACGAAATCACGGCCTCCAGCCTGGTGAAGGTGGACGAGTTCTGCAACAAGGTCATCGATTCGCCGTTTCCGGTGAATCCAGCCGGTTTCGTGATCCACAGTGCGGTACACGAGGCGCGCGCGGACGCAGGCTGCGTGTTGCACACGCATACCCGCGCGGGCGTCGCGGTCAGCGCGCAGAAATGCGGTGTGTTGCCGATCAGCCAGCAGGCGACCTTCGTGCTGGCGTCGTTGGCGTATCACGATTATGAAGGCGTCGCGTTCCGTGAAGACGAAAAACCGCGTCTGCAGGCCGACCTGGGGCAAGCCAATTTCCTGATGCTGCGCAATCATGGCCTGCTGGTGGTCGGCCCCACCATCGCCGACGCTTTCCTGGCCATGTACACCTTCGAAAATACCTGCCGCATCCAGATCGACGCGCAGGCCGGAGGCGAAACGATCAATGTCGATCCGAACATCGTCCGCGGCGTGGCGGAAGCCATGCGCGTGCAAACCGGCGGCATGGGCGGTGGATTCGTCTGGCCGTCTCTGCTGCGCAAGCTGGACCGTCTCGATGCGAGCGGCCTCGATGCGAGTTACCGGTCATGAACGGCTCGCCGCTCGTGACGCAACTGCTGGTGGCGGCGCTGGCGCTGGTCATGTTCGGTCTGGGTCTGTCTTTGAACACCCAGGACTTCACGCGGCTGCTCAAGCATCCCAAGGCCGTGGCGGTCGCGCTGCTGCTGCAGGTCGTGGTGTTGCCGGCGCTGTGCTTTGCATTGATCGTGGCGTTCGATGTGCCGCCGCTGTTCGCGGTCGGCATGATGCTGCTGGCCGCTTCGCCCGGCGGCATTTCGGCGAACCTGTTCAGCCATCTGTTCGGCGGCAACGTGGCCATGAACATTTCGCTGACCGCCATCAATACTGTGCTGTCCATCGTCACGTTGCCGTTGATCAGCAATTGGGCCATCCACCATTTCGCGAAGACCGGGCAGGTGGTGCCGCTGCAATTCGGCAAGGTGGCGGAGGTGATCTTCATCGTGCTGGTGCCGGTGTTGATCGGCATGGGCGTGCATCGCTGGAAGAAGTCGTTCGCGATGCGCGCCGAAAAGCCCATGAAGATCTTCAGTGCGCTGGTCCTGGCTGTCGTGGCCGTGGGCGCGATCGCCAAGGAATGGTCGTCGTTGACGGATACCGTCGCCGTCATCGGCCCGGTGGTCGTGGGATTCAACGTGCTCAGTCTGCTGGCCGGCTACTACCTGTCGCGCGCCACCGGGCTGGATAAAGCCATGGCGACCGCCATTTCCTTCGAAATCGGCATCCACAATTCGACGCTGGCCATTTTCATCGCGCTGGCGGTGCTGAACGATTTCCAGCTTGCGCTGCCGGCTGCGATGTATTCGATCAGCATGTATTTCACCGCGACTTTGTTCGGGTTGTTGGTGCTGCGTCGGGGTGGGCGATCTCCTCCGTCGGCGATACCGTAGGCGTGCTTCATCGTGGTTTCGGTTCGCCTTGGGGAAGAGATGGTGCTTATCTCGATTTGCTTGCGGTAGCAGTCCTGATGACGTGGAGGCAGGTGCGGGTTGACACGCATTGTGGCGTTCGGTGCGATCACGTCATGGCCCAGCCGGAAATCTTGGTTGGTGTTGTGGCGCCTGGTCTGATGTCGTGCCGACCCGACACGGTTATCGGGTTTCGGCCTTGCGTTCGGCTTCGGCGATACGTCTTTGGACTTGGACGTTCCTCGGGTTGATCTTCAGCGCCGCGTGGTAATCGCGCAGTGCGCGCTTGGAATAACCGTTGCGATCCCACATCCAACCCCGGCGCGACAGTGCGTCGGTCGAGTCTTTGTCGAAGCGGACATATTGTGAGTAGTACATCAACCCTTCGACATCGCGGCCGAGCTTGGAGGCCTCGTAACCGCCGTTGATCAAGGCTTCGAAATAAGGCCCATAAGTCAGCACTTGCCGCCAGCGTTCCAACGCGGCTCCATGTCTGTCAGCCTGTGTGTGGGCGCGTGCCTCCAGCATGATGGGATAAGACAAGATCATTCCAAGCCGCGGGTTGTCGCGCAGGTGCTTGGCCGTGTCTTCGACCAGCGCCTTCAGTTCCTCGGGCCGCCCGCCGGAATACCGGTCGAAAAAATCGATCGCGGTGGAGCGTGGGAAGAACGCCGCGGGCGATCTGCGCTTGGCCGCTTCGAGCGCTCGCCACATCGCCTTGGGCTGGTCCTCGGCCATGTGCGCCTTCATCAACAAATCGTAGGCGGGGATGAGGTCGGGTTCTTTCGCAATCGCGCGCTTCGCAAGCGCGATCGCCTCCTCATTCATGCGCGATGATGGATTGGTTGCGGCGGAGATGGCGCGGCCGATCCGTCCCATGCGCGGCGGGCCTGACTGTTCGCGGTAGGCCTGCCACACCAGTACCTTCGCCAGCGCGGTGTTCGCGAACGGGTCGTCAGGTCTTGCCGACACCCATTGCCGCAGGTACGTCTGGGCTTCGTCGAGGTTGCTCCAACTGTTCACGAGGAACGCGCGGTAGAGGACGTATTCGGGGGCCTTGCCGGAGCGGTGATCGGAAAGCTGCCGGGCGTAATACGCATGCAGTCCGTTCCAGTCCTTCTTTTCGATCAGACGGCGCAGGAAATCGGCCTGGGGTACGTTTGTGAATTCGTCTCTGCACAGCGCCTCAACCAGGGCGGGCGGCCAAGGCGCGTTCGGCAGGTTGGGATGATCCAGGCATTTGCGAATGGGGTCGGCGATCGTGTCCGCGCGATCGATTTCCGCGATCAACGCTTCGTAAGAAACTCGCTCCGAGTAGGCAGGTATCTTCGGCGGCGCCGGGCTCCGGTCGCGGTCGTTGCCGCAGGCGGACAGCAGCAGTATCGCGCAGATCAGCAACGCGCCATGCGCGAGCCTCGGTTGCGGCAAGTCCGGTAAATTCATTGCGAATCGTCTCCTGCAGATCGTCTGTACGCAATGGTCGCGCGAATGGCCCGCCGTTTGGTTTATTGGTCAGACACCGTAGAACCCGCGATACCACTCCACGAATTTCTTCACCCCCACGTCAACCGAAGTCGTCGGCGCATATCCGGTATCGCGGGCAAGGGCGCTGACGTCGGCGTAGGTGTCGGGCACATCGCCCGGCTGCAGCGGCAGCAGGTTCTTTTCGGCTTTGCGGCCGAGGCAGTCTTCCAGCACTTCGATGTAGCGCAGCAGTTCGACCGGGCTGTTGTTGCCGATGGTGTAGACGCGATAGGGCGCGGACGACGTGGCCGGGCTCGGGTTGAGCGGGTCGTGGGTCGGGTCGGGGCCGGGCACGCGGTCGAGGCTGCGGATCACGCCGTCGACGATATCGTCGATGTAGGTGAAATCGCGGCTGTGCTTGCCGTGGTTGAACAC
>CBIHKW010000047.1:0-28915 GCA_966203835.1 uncultured Thermomonas sp. | reverse complement strand
GGAGGACGTAAAGAGTCAGGCTTTCATTTCTTTGGCTCTGCATGGAGTTCCAAAATGTAGTATTTGCAGTGGCTTTTTGGATGTAGAAAAATCGGTCTCTTATGATCACGATAAGCGAAAAAGAGAAGGTGGCGGTGGAGATCTAGAGAATATTCGACTCTCGCATCCATATTGCAATCAAAGCATGAAGTCGTAACACGTAAAGGCCGTAACACATGGGTTGGGGTAAGCGCAGCGCAACCCCACCATGAAAAGCCGGTGTCGCTTGATGTTCTCAGGGTCTGATGCGTCGTGATGGTGGGGTTGCGCTGTGCTTACCCCACCCTACGCACTACGAGCTTCTTTTCATCGATTCAAGAGGGACACATGATGCGTGACGAGTCGAATTCAATGCGCTGTTTGGTCGCTGCGGCGTTGGCCAGCGTTTTCGGTGCCGCCATTTTTTCTTCCTTACAAGCGTATGCCGCGTCACCCGCACCGCCCACGCTCGCACAGGTGCATGCGGAATGCTTGCCTTCGAAGCCATTCGATGAGGGTGAGGATGGGTTCATCCAGAGCCTGCTGCCGGGCCTCTCCGAGAAGACCGACGACGATCTGCGCCTAGGGGTAGCCGAATTGACGCAGGCAGAGTCCGATCCGGTTTCGGATTTGATTTTGTGCATGGTGAAGTTGGAGCTGGCGTCGCGGGCTGGCGGGGCGCCTGCCGTGGCAGGTGGGGACGCAGGCAAGCCCGCATCGCCGTCCGCGGCGGGCGACGTCAAAGGCAAGCCCAAGCAACTACATGTCGAAGGCGCCGTCGCGACTTCGTGCCTGAAGCCGCTGGATGAAGGCGGTGTGCAGAATCAGTGCAACTTCGCGATCGAATATGTCTACTGCGTTTACAAGCCGAAGAAAGACAGCTGGTCCAGCGCTTTCGACTGCGAACAGGGCAAGACCGGAAGCTGGCAGGTCGGGCCGTTGTCCAAGGCGATCATGCAGAACAACGGTGAGCGACTGGTCTACTTCGGTTGCAAATATGGCGCGACGTTGGCCAAGCCGGACGGCATTTCACCGGCGGATTTCCGCTTCGTGACGCCCGAGAATTCCGTTGCGCGTTGCACCGAATGGGGCGCGAAGTAAAACGCTGTAGGGCGGGCTCAAGCCCGCCATGAAAAGCGAGTAGGGTGGGGTAAGCGCAGCGCTTACCCCGCCCTACGAAGCTGCTGGTTGCCTCAATCGCTAGGAAATGTGCAATGCAAGTCAAACACATCACCCCGATCCTCAACGTCTCCGATCTGGCGCAGAGCTTCGCGTGGTTCGAGAAGCTCGGCTGGAAGAAAGGTTGGGACTGGGGCTCGCCGCCCAGCTTCGGCGGGGTGAACAACGGGCATTTCGAGATTTTCCTTTGCCTCGACGGACAGGGCGGACGCGGCTCGAGCGGCCATGCCGCCAGCTTCGGCCCGGAGTCCAACGAGGCCGCCGAAAAGAGTGTCTGGATGTCGGTCTGGGTCGACGATGTGGATGCGGTACATCGCGAATGTCTCGAGCACGGTATCGAAGTGACGTGGCCGCCGACCGACATGCCGTGGAACGTCCGCGAAATGCATATCCGTCATCCGGATGGACATGTATTCCGCATCGGCCACAGAATCGAATGCGCGCCCGAGGGCGCGTCGACGTAACCGCTGTAGGATGGCGAGCCCCCGGCCTTTGGCGCACGACGCTTCGGGGAGGGCGCAGGATGTTCCAGCATCGCAATGGAGACGCACATGGATCGCACGCAGAAGACGCCGGACGAGCTTGCGCGATTGATGTCGGAGCGCATCGACGATCCGTCGAAGCGGTGGCCGAGCCGGCCCGACGACCACATGCAGCCCGAGGTCGGCGTCGCCTATCTCTGTTTCCTGTTGGCCCAGTGGGTGTCCGACGCCGGTCTGCAGTTCCTCATTCCGCTGTTATTGCTGCTGACGGTCGCGAGTCTGCTTTCCATCCGCTACGGGCGGCTGCGGCTCTGGGCTTCGCATAGGCCGACGCCGTTCGCATGGACACTCACCGTCATCGGCCTGGGCGTGGGGCTGGCGTACGGGTGAGGCGGACGGAGGCGGCGCCGATGCGCGCGGCAGCGCAGTCCGGCGCGGACTATGATGCAGGATCACAGGGCAGGCCTTCGCCTGCATCAGGAGATCCCGATGTCCAACGATGGCGCTGCAGTCACCACGCTCCATGCCGGCCGCTTGACGGTCTGCACCTACGGCGGATTCGCGCCGGTCTGTTTCAAGGACGCGGACGGCAATCTCGTCGGTCTGGACGTGTCTTTCCTGACCCGCTTCGCCGAAAGCGAGGGGCTTGCGCTCGACATGATCGATCGTACGTTCGACGGTATCTGGGCGTTGCCGGACATGAATGTGTGCGACATCGCGGCGGCCGGCATCACCAAGCTGGATTCGCGGTACGTGGGCGAGGGCGCGTCATGGAGCGACGCCTATTTCCAGGTCAACCGATCACTGCTGGTCCGCAGCGCCGAACAACTGGTGTTCGATGATCATGCTTCGCTCGTCGGCAAGAAGATCGTCGTGACCCGCGGTTCGACCGCCGACATCGACGCGCAGACGCGCTATCCCGACTGCACGCTGCAATACGTGGATGAGGTCGCCATGGGGCAGCAAGATCAGCAGGAATACGTCGTCAAGACGCTGCTGGCTGATCGCGAGGCCGACGCTTTCGGCGAAGGCGACGTCAGCAATCGATATCTTCGCGATACCTACGGAAAGGATGTCGAGGGTGGCCTGGTGTTGGCGGACATCCATCCGATCGACGGCCCGGACGAAACCTTCAGCTTCGTCGCCCGCAACGCCAGCACGGGCCTGCTCGAGCGCTTGAATGCGTTCATCGCCGCGAACAAGGATTCCTACGCATCGAAAGCATAGGCTGGCGCATGTACCTGGAACCTTTCGGTCCCCGCGGATGCGAGGAGCGGCCAGGCGCGTAGGGTGCGGTGAGCGCAGCGATGCCCACCATCACGACGTATCAGATCCGAAGATAACCAAGTGCCATCGGCAGTCCGTGGTGGGCATCGCTGCGCTCACCGCACCCTGCGCGATGGCGCAGAGTTTTGCGCGGTTCGAGACGCTCGGCTGGAGGAAGGGTTGGGATTGCGGCTCGCCGCCCAGCTTCGGCGGCGTGAGCAACGGGCATTTCGAGATTCGAATGGCCGCGGCCGATCCGGGCAGCTATTTCTTCAGACGCTCGGTCACCGCTGCGCGCACGTCGGAATTCGCCACCGGTTTCAGATGCGGATTGGCTTCGCGCGCATGTTGCTCTCTCGCTTGCCAGCCGGTGGGCTGTGCCACAAGCGGCACGAATGGGTTCCTCGATGTGTGGATGACGCGCCCGTGTGCGAATTCCTGCGATTTTCCTCCCGGGCCCGTGTTGCCAATGCCATAGTCGTGACTCTGGTCATGCAATTCCCGCCCGATGTTTTCGGGAATGCCGTGATTCTGGGTGATGTGGCCGAACGAGTTGTTTCTCGATCGGTAATAAAATGTCGTGTCGCCACCGCTTCCTGTCGTGCCTATGAAATTTCCGGGCTGGTAAAGGTTGTTGCTGCGCTCCACCTTTTCTATCGCCGCTTTTCTGGTATCGGTGATCGAATCGGAGCTGAAAAACGCCTTGAATGCGCCCCAGTTTCCAAGCGGTCTTCCGACCAGCGTGTCCACATCCGCCTTGTTCGCCTCATACCGCGTCTTCCAGTCGCTCATGTTTTTCCCCGAGGTTGTCTGCGTTGGATCGTCGATCGCGCCGGAGTTGCCCTGCAGGATCGGATGCAATCTTCATGCCAGCCACGACGTGCATATGCGGGCAATGAAATCAGCGGCTTGGCGCAAATCCATGCGCGCATCGAAGCGATATTGGGCAGGGTTCTACCCGCGCCCCAATGCAGGATTCCGGTTCATGCATTCGGTTTCTCGGCGATAAAACCCTTTTGATTCATGGGTTCGCGCGCACTTCAAGGATGCCCGGGTTTGCGTTGTACCTGGTGGGGAAGATTTTCCCCGGCTGGGTGGGGATCCACCTCGGCATTGGAGGACGATCCGGGCGGCAGCGCGTTGCGCTCACCCGATCTACAATCCGGTCATCGTTCTCGAACAGTTGGGGCTGCCGTCGATATGGATCCGCTCGAAGCCATGCGCCGACGGCCCGGCATGTACATCGGCGATACGCGGGACGGCTCGGGCTTGATCCACATGCTTTGGGAAGTGGTCGCCAACGCGCTCGACGAGCACCTGGCGGGACATTGCCGCCGGATCGCGGTCGAGATTGCCGCAGACGGCGCGATCGGCGTCGCGGATGATGGTCGTGGCATCCGCTTGGATATGGTCGATGGTGTGTCCTTTGTCGAGAAGGCGCTGACTTCTTTTCACGAAGGTCCGACACTGGACGGTCATGCGCCGCACGAGCACATCGGCACGCGCGGCGTGGGCTTGTTCGCGGTCTGCGCGCTGTCGGCCTGGCTGGAACTGGAAGTCTGTCGCGACGGCAGACGCTGCAGTCAGCGCTACGAGCGTGGTCTCGCCGTGTCGAAGCTGCGCGAGATCGGCGCGACCGATACGACAGGCACCCGTCTCGTGTTTTTTCCGGATCCGGAAATTTTCTCGACCACGCGGCTGAGCCCGGGCCCGGTCCTGTCGCGCCTCAAGGAGCTGTCGTATCTCTTCCCGCAGCTGACCTTGAGTTTCAAGGACCAACGCGAGCATCGGTTCAATGAGCCGGAGGGCTTGTCTGCATATGTGCAGGAAGCTGCGGGATTCCGTGACGGAACGCCGTTTGCGAATGCATTCACTTGTGTGGCCGCCACGCAGTCGATCATTGTCGAGGTTGCGGCGACGTGGAATCGTTCTTCGGGCATGTCGCTGGAGAGTTTCGCCAATGTGATGCGAACGACAGACGGCGGGACGCATGTGGACGGGCTGCTGCGTGGCCTGGTCGCAGGCGCCAGGAAGGCTTTGCCCGGCGCCTGCCGCGGGCTGCGCAGGAAGCAGGTGGAACGCGCTTTGATGCGCGGATTGAACGCGGTCGTCTGTGTCCGGCTCGATGATCCTGAATACGGCCGGCCGACGAGAGATCGTTTGTCGAGCCCGCACGTGGCTGCCGTGGTCGAGGATTGCGTTTCAGGTCCGTTCGCGGATTTTCTGGCGAACGAACCGGTGTTGTCGGCACGAATTGCCGATGCACTTGGCGATCGGTTCAAGTGAGTCGGATGCCGCAACTCCGCATCCTGATCCTCACCACCCTCGCGATGCTCGCCTTCGCAGGGAATTCGCTGCTGTGCCGGGCGGCGCTGGATCACACGCGGATCGACGCCGCCAGCTTCACGACGATACGCCTGCTGTCGGGCGCGCTGGTGTTGTGGCTGGTCGTGCGGCTGCGCGCTTCGACGGCTGCGGGCGAGGGCAATTGGCCTTCGGCGTTCGCGCTGTTCGCGTATGCCGCCGGGTTTTCGTTCGCTTATCTCCATTTGCCTGCGGCCACTGGCGCGCTGCTGTTGTTCGGCACGGTGCAGACGACGATGATCGGTTATGGATTGTGGCGGGGCGAACGTCTGGCTTGGCTGCAGTGGTGTGGCTTGATGTTGGCGCTCGCCGGTCTGGTGGCATTGCTGTTGCCGGGGCTGGCCGCGCCGCCATTGCCTTCGGCAGGATTGATGGTGTGCGCGGGCATCGCCTGGGGTGCGTACTCGCTGCGCGGCAAGGGCGCGGGCGATCCCACGCGAGTGACGGCGGGAAACTTTCTGCGCGCGGTGCCGTTTTCGATGGCCTTGAGCCTGTCGATGTTGGGCGGAACCGCATTGGACGCCGCAGGCATCGGTTATGCCGTGGCATCGGGTGCGCTCACCTCGGGACTCGGCTATGCGATCTGGTACACGGCGCTGCCGGCGCTGAAATCGACGCATGCGGCGACCGTGCAGTTGAGCGTGCCGCTGATCGCGGCCTTGGGCGCGGTCGCGTTTCTCGGCGAGATGATGACGCTGCGCTTGCTGTCGGCGTCGGTCGCGATCGTGGGCGGGATCGCGCTGGTGATATCGAGTCGTCGCATTCGTGCGGCTTCGATATCGGAAAGCGAAGCCAGCGAGTGCGGTGAGCCAAGATAGAATCGTTGTGCCGCAGGCCCGCAATCACGCACTGGTCGACACCGCATCAAGAGATCACCACCATGCATCACGCCGTTTTTTTCCGGTCGATCTTCGACTTCATCGCGCGCGTCGGCATCGACATCGCGGAAGCGCAGTTGCCGGCGGATACTTTTCTGCCGGGCATCGAGCTGCGCGGCGGCGGCATCGTGGTCGATGCCGACACATTGGTGTGGCCCGGCGATCTTCTGCATGAAGCCGGGCATCTCGCGGTGCTGCCTGCGGCCCTGCGACAGGAGGCGCATGAGGATCAGCCGAATGCGGCCGAGGTCGAGCATGCGGGCGAACTGGAAGCGATGGCGTGGGCCTGGGCCGCCGCAATGGAGCTGGGCCTGCCGGCCGACGTGCTGATCCACGCCGGCGGCTACAACGGCAAGTCCGGCGATCTGCTGCAGATGTATGCGTTCGGCGTGTATCCGGGCTTGAAAGGACTGTGCGCAACCGGGATGACCGCAGCGCCCGGATTCACGCCGGACTGCGGCCCTGTCCACTACCCGCGGATGTTGCGCTGGCTGCGCGATTGAGCGGTCGTGTGCCTCCGTTCAATCGGTATCGCATGCCGCAAGCATCCCGGGCACGGATTCGTCGACGCCGGGCAGATCGTTCCAGCACGCCTGACCCTCGCTGCACTGGGTCATGTAGGCCCAATGCGTCACCTGCATGCTGGCGCTGCCGGACGCCATCTGCATGGCGAAGGCCCAACGGCCCTGATAGGGCGTCATCTCGCCGAAACCGGTGGTGAGTGCGGGCGTGGCCTGCGGTGCGGCGGGCTGCGAGTTGAAGGTGATGTAGACGCGGCCTTCCGGGGTGACCGAGCCGATCAGGTACTGACACATTGAGGGTTGGCCGCTCAACTGGGCGACGACCGGGCCGAAGAAATAACCGTTGTCGTAGCGCTGGATATGCCACACGGTCTGGTCGTCGATGGTGGTGCTGGTTTCGGGATCGTCGGTGTTCCACTGGATCGCCTTCAGGAAGGCCTGCGGCACGATCCAGTAGGTGCCGCCGTCCGCGCCCAGCCACGCCCAGTCGTGCCGGGTCGGCATGGCGTCCGCCGGGGCTGGCGGTGCGGCTGCCTGTGTGGCGGTTGCGAAGATCAAGCCCAACAGCATCGTCATGCGCTTCATCGGTGCATCTCCCTTGCGTCGCCGGGCCGGGATGGCCGGGCCGATCCTTGGCCTTGCGCGCAGTGCTCGCGCCGGTTGTCGTCCTGAAGCATAACAAGCGGCGGCGCAGGCGTTCGGCGGCAAAAAACGGATCCAGACGAGCGGCCGACGCGCGTCAGAGCAACCGCTGTGTGATCGCCTTCAGCACCGCATGGGTACGGTCGCGGCAGTCCAGCTTCAACAGGACTTCGGACATGTAATTTTTCACCGTGCCTTCGGACAGGTGCAGGCTGCGCGCGATTTCCTTGTTGGAGTAACCGCCGGCGACCAGACGCAGGATCGAGCGCTCGCGTTCGGTCAGGCGCACGCCGGCTTCCGCGGGCGCGCTGTCGGTCCAGGCGGCGCGCACCGGCCCCAGGCTGACCGGCTGCAGCAGGGTTTCGCCGGCTGCGACCCGCAGGATCGCGGCTTTCAGATCTTCGGGCGAGGCGTCCTTGAGCAGGAAGCCCTGCGCGCCGGCTTCCACCGCCTGGATCATCAGGTTCGGGTCGTCGAAGGTCGTGAGCAGGATCACCGGAGTGGCGTCGCCGCGGGCGCGGAGTTCGCGCAGCAGGCCGAGCCCGCCCAGCCCGGGCATGCGGATATCGCTGACGATCAGGTCCACCGGCCGCTGCGGCAGCGCGGCGAGCAGGCGTTCGGCGTCGGTGCTTTCCAGTGCGATCTCCACGCCCAGGTCGGCGAGCAGACTCGACAATCCGCGCAGCACCAGCGCCTGGTCGTCGCACAACGCGATGCGGACGGCGCGCGGCGCGGTCATGCCGTGCGCTCCAGACCATTGAGCAGAGGAATGCGTGCGATCACCTGCAGCCCGCGCGGCGGCGTGGTCGCGAGTTCGAGCGTGCCGCCGACCGCATCGAGGCGCTCGCGCATGCCGGTGAGGCCGTTGCCGAAGTCGATCTTCGCCGGGACGACGCCATCGTTCGCGATCGAGAACGTCAGCGCGCCGTCGACGCGACGCAGCGCGATGCGGATCTCGCCCGCGCGACCGTGGCGCAGCGCATTGGTGATCGCTTCCTGCGCGCAGCGCAATAGGGTTTCCGCCTGTTCGATGTCGTCCACGCGCAGTTGGTCTTCGATGTCGATGGCGATGCGCACGCCGGGAATCGGCTGCGCCAATGCTTCCAGCGCCGCGCGCAGATCGAAACCGTCGTGCGCGCGCAGGGTGCCCACGACCTGGCGGATCTGGCCGAGCAGATCGTCGGCCAGCGCCGAGGACACCTGCAGTTCCTCGCGTGCGGCGAGCGCGGGATCGCGCGCCAGTCGCGCCAGATTGAGCTTGAGCGCGGTGAGGCTGTGGCCGGCGACATCGTGCAGTTCGCGCGAGAGTTTCAGGCGTTCGCCCGCGCGTGCGGACTCTTCCAGCAAGCGGCGCGTGGCGAGCAGTTCGGCGTTGATCCGCGCGAGATGCTCGCGTTCGCGTTCGCGGCTGCCGGCGTAATGCCCGGTCAAGGCCGCGAACGCCTGGAAGCCGAAGATCGGCAGCAGCGACAGCAGGAGGCTGCCGATCGAATCCGTGCGCCCGACCCACATCGCCGCGATCGCAGCGTTGAACGCGAGCATCAACAGCACGAACGTGCGCGTGGAAAACAACAGCACGCCTTGCCCGGCGACGATGATCAACAGCACGGCGGTCTGCCCGCCGCGCAGCAGCCACTCGGCCAGCACCACCAACAACCCCTGCACGATGACATTCCACGGCGGTGTGTCGTTTTCGACGCGGCGCGAGGCGGAGACGACGAACAGCGCCAGCATCGCCAACAGTGCGGCGACGCCCGCCCATTCGCGCGCCCACAGCGCCGGGTCGGCGGCGCGTAGTTTGTCGTGATCGATCACCGCCAGACTCACCGCGAACCAGGTGACGTAGGCGGCGATGTTCAGCGGCGCGAACAGGCGCTGGGCATAGGTGCCGTCGTGCGGTTGCAGTTGCTGGCAGGCGCGGGGCAGGTTCGTCATGGGTGCAGCATGGCAGCGACGATGCGCATGCGGAAGCGCTTGGGCGCAGAAGGTGACTTTTCTCACCCCCTCCGGGTGACTGCGGGCAGGTGCCGGGCCGTGCCCTGGATCCGGAGACTGTGCCTTATCGCCTACGGAAGAACGCCATGGACACCGCCTATCAATCCCTGCTTCTCGTCCACGGCCTCTGCGGCCTGGTCGCACTGGTCACGTTCTGGATCGCGGCATTCGCGAAGAAAGGCGCACCGCTGCATCTGCGCGCGGGCAAGATCTACATGATCGCGATGCTCGGCATCGTCGTCACCGCAGTGCCGATGGCGGCGATCATCGCAACGCGCGGCAAGCCCGGCATCGCGACGTTCCTGGCGTATCTGGTGGTGGTTACCGTGACCGCGATGTGGCTGGGCTGGCGCGCGGTGAAGCGCAAGCGCGATCAGAATGCATTCCGCGACAACGCTTATCTTGCGGTGGCGCTGATCAATCTCATCGCTTCGGCGGTGGTGTTCTTCATCGGCATGAAGATGTCGCAGGCGCTGCTGATGGGGTTCAGCGTGGTCGGCACGATCACCGGCGTGCAGATGCTGATGCGTCGCGCGCGTCCGATGGCCACGGTGCGCTGGTGGTTGAAGGAACATTACTCGGCGATGATCGGCTGCGGCGTGGCCACGCACATCGCGTTCCTCGCGATCGGCCTGGACCGCATGATTCGCGCGATCGGCATCGATCCGCCCGGCTGGTATCACCTGATCGCCTGGTTCCTGCCGCTGTCGCTGTCGTTCGTGGTCGGCGCCTGGCTCAATCGCAAATACATGCCGAAGGCGAGCGTTGGTGCCGGCGCGGCGGTGGCCAGCCGCGCCTGAAGCCCGAACGCTCTCAAATACCGAATCGCGCCCGCACCAGCGCCACCACCTGCGCCTCGGCTTGTCCGGGGCGCAGCGCTTCGGCGAAACGGTCGGCACGCAGGTCGTGGTCGCCGTCGAGCAGGCGGCGCAGCGCGGGTTCGATCTCGCGCGGATGACGCAGGCGCAGCGCCACGCCCGCAGCCTGCAGCCGCGCGGCGTGATCGAACTGGTCGTAGTCGTTCGGCAGCACCAGCGCCGGCACGCCGGCGCGCAGGCATTCCCACATCACCCCGGCGCCGCCGTGATGCAGCACCGCGCGCATCCGCGGCACCCACGACGGATAGTCGACCCAGGCATGACGATGCAATGCGCGATGCGCAGTGCCCGAACCCGCATCCAGACGGCCATCGCTGAAATGCAGGCGGATCGCGGGCAGCGCCTGCGCCACCGTTTCCAGATGCTCGCCCATGCCCTGTTTGGCCCAGCCCAGATGGGTGCCGAGCGTGGCCAGCACGTTCGCGGTGCCCTCTGTGGCGCCGTCGTCCGGCGCTGGCGCACCGATGTTCGGTGGGCTCCACAGCATCGGCCCGACGAATTGCAGCGCCGCCGGCCACGCGCGTTCGAATTCGAGTTCGCGCAGTCCCAGACCGAGAATGCATTCGGACGAATACGCCGCTTCGCTGCCGTCGTCGCGATACAGCGACGGAAATCCGAGCGCGGCGAGCCGGCGAAGATGCAGGCGATGCATGCTCCATTTGAAGCCGCGCACCGCACGTGCGGCGCATGCATCGCGTGTGCGGCCGAATGCGCCGACGCCGGGCATCCAGCCGCCGAGATAGGCCGGCGGCCCGCCCGGCGCTTCGATCACGCACGGCGACGGGTGGCTGGTCCACCACGGAATGCCGCGACGCTGCGCGGCCGCGCCGGCGACGGGCAGAGTGAAGTCGGCGATCACCAGGTCCGGCCGCGCGTTCGAGTAGCGCGCATCGAGCGCGGTGCCGAACGCATCCAGCAATTCGATGCTGCGCTGGAACTGCGCGTGCAATCGCAGCGGATGCGCGCCGACCGCGTGTGGCGGGTCGACGATGGCCTTCAGCGCCGCGTCCGCGCCCGGCACCACCGCGCTGCCCGCAAGCCCGGCGGCGCGGATCCGCCCCTGCGCGGCTTCGGTGCTGATCACTTCGATCTCGGCGACGTCGCGCAGCGCGCGGCCGATGGCGAGGATCGGATGCAGATGGCCCGCGAACGGCGGCGCAAGCAGTTCGATGCGCGGCCGGCTCATGCGCCGCGCAGCCAGTCGAGGCGCTCGCGCGCGGCGGCGACCACCGCATCGCGTGCGCCGTCGTCGTCGAGATAATCCATATGTCCCGCGGCGACTCGCTGCGGCGCCGGGCCGTCGGCGGGGCCGAGCCACGCGGCGATGCGGTCGCGATCGCCGCGCAGCTGCACGCCGTCGATGCCGCGCGGCCAGCGCGGTGCGACGGCGCCGTACGCCACGATGCGCAGGCGCGCGCGCGCATCGTCGTCGAACGGTGCGATCAATGCATCGAGCAAGGCAAGGCCGCAGCTGCCGACCAGCAGCAGGCTGCGCGGCGCTGCCAGAAGACGCGCCTGCGCGGCATCGCACTGTGCGGAAGACATGCCGTGCAGCACGCCGCGGCGCGCGTCGAGATACTGGCGGCCGTTGGCGAGACTCGCGCGCAGCAGCGGTATCGGCCGCCAGGCGGCTGCAGTGCTGTACCACGGAAACTGATGCGGATCGAAGTCGATGTCGTGGTTGTGTTCGGCCAGCGCATCCAGCGTGGCGCGCTGCACAGGCGACAGCGCGCCGCGTCCCGGGTCGCTTTGCCCGGTGAGAAACGCGACCCGCGGCCGTGCGTTCACGGCAATTCCTCGAAGCGGTCGTTCGCGATCACCCGGTAGCGATGTTCGCGCCAGCGGATGCGCGCATCCAGCAGCGCATGCACGAGATGCAGCGGCAACAGCAGCGCGACCAGCAGCGACGACAGCGGTTCGATGCGCGCCGCGTCGCCGGCGCAGGCGCGCTGCAGCGCGCGGCGGCCGAACAGATGCGCCAGCGCGCCGAATGCGAACGCGAAGGCGGCTGGCCACGACGGCGCAATCGTGAGCGCCGACGCTGCGATCAGCGGTAACAGCGTCGGCAGACCTTGTCCGAATGCGATCCGCAGTCGCGCCGGCCACGGCAATGTGCGCAGCAACAAGCGCGCGAACAGCATCCAGCGGTGCATCTGACGAATGTAGGCGCGAACGTCGGGCAACGCGGTGCGCATCCACACCGGTTCGTGGCGCTGCTCGATGCGGCCGCCGCCGGCAAGCACGGCCTGCGCCATCGCCAGGTCGTCGGTGAGATGGCGCAGACGTGGCGCGAAGCCGCCGATCGCTTCCAGTGCATCGCGACGCATCGCCCACGCCATGCCGTTGATCGTCGGCGTGTTGCCGTGCAGACGCGGCGGCAGATACGTGACCGCGGCGTTGTCGTTGACGAAGCGCGCCAGTAGCCGTGCGCCGAAACCGTTCGCAGATAGATAGATCGGCAGCGCGGTCGCGATCACCGGCGCATCGACGCGACTGTCGTGCAGCGCCGCGAGCAGCGCGCCCAGCGTCGCGACCGGCATGCGCGCGTCGTCGTCGAGTACCAGCACCGTTTCGCCGGCGCAGTGCGCGAGCGCGCGGTCGAGCTTGAACAGCTTCGGATTGATCGCGGGCGGGCTGGGGGGGTGCTCGCTCACCTCGACGCGGCTGCGCAACGCAGGCTGCGCGGCGATGACGGATCGCACGACCTCGGCGGCCACGGCATCGTCGCTGTCGATCAGCCAATGCAGCGTCGCGCCGCGGGTGCCGAGCGTGTGCAGCGATGCGCCCAGCGTTTCGGCGAGCGTGGCATCGCCGCTGCGGATCGGTTGCAGCACGTCGATACCGTCGAAACGTAGCGTTTCGACGCTCGCGGGCGCTTGCGGCATCGCCCGCAGCGCACGCCACGCAGAGAGCTGGCGCAGCAGTTCCAGCACCGGCCACAGCGCGACCGGCAACCACCACAGCCATGCGGAATCCGCGCTCATCCGGGCTGCCGCCGCTGCCAGTCGACGAACGCATCGACGCCTTCGGCGAGCGTTTGCGAAGGCGCGCCGAGCACAGCGCGCGCCTTCGCGATATCGAAGGTCTTGCTGAAGACCAGCACGTCGATCCCGAAGCGCGTCACCGGCGGCTCGCCGCGCAGCGGCAGCAGCGTCCACGCGAGTTCCGCGGCGTGCGCGGCGGCGCGTGCGACGCGATACGGCACCGTGCGCGTGGGCGGCGGCAGATCAAGTCGGCGGAAGATGTCTGCGATGAAATCCTGCATCGGCACCGGCTCGCCGTGACTGAGATTGAATGCGCCCACCGCCTCCGGACGCTGTGCCGCGCGCAGCATGTAGTCCGCGAGCGCGTCGACGGAAATCAGATCGCCGATGGCGGGTGGTGCATCGCGCACGATCTTCGGCAGCTTGCCGCGCTTCGCCGCCGCGAGCAGGCGCGGGAACAGCACGGTGTCGCCGGGTCCGAACACCGCGCGAGGTCGCAGGATCGTCCATGCGCCCTCGTAACCGCGGACCAGCGTTTCGCCCGCGGCCTTGGTTTCGGCGTAGGTGTTGGCGAAGATCGGGCCGAGGGGATCGTCTTCGCGCATGTCGAATTGGTCGCGTGGCTGGTAATGCACCGAGCTGGACGAAATGTAGACGAGCTTCGGCCGACCGTGCGCGCGACACCAGTCGATCACGTGCGCGGTGGCATCGACGTTGTGATGCAGGTATTCGCGGCGCGGCGCGAACGGCGACGACAGCGCGGCGGCGTGGATCACGACATCCGGAGAAAAGTTGATTGCGACATCGAGTGCGCCGGGTTTCGACAGATCCACCGAGCGATAGTCGGCGTCTGGCAATGCGCGCCGGCCGACGCCGAGCAGTTCCAAGCCGGACGTGTCGCGGAAGCGCTGCATGAAACGTCCGCCGATGAAGCCGGAGGCACCGGTGAGCAATATTTTCATGTTGCGACTGTCATGCTGCGAGCCATCATGGCGTGCCCCGCATCGCGTCCGGCAAGCGCGCATAGCTTCCGGCGCAGTGCGAAGGCAGGATGCAGCGGCTTCTGTCGCTTTCGATCAGTACGCGACGCAGACGCATCAGGGTTTCGCGCTGCGCATTCCAGTCGTCCGCGAGCAGGCGCGTCGGCCATGCCGATGCCGCGGCGCTGCCGCTGTCGTCGATGCGCCAGGTCGCGTCGCCGGCCAGCAGATATTCGCGATCGTCTTCGTGGCGCAGCAACAGGCCGTATTGCCCGCGTGCGTGTCCCGGCAAAGCCACCGCGCGCAGGCTGCCGTCGCCGAGCAGGTCGAAACCGTCGCCGAGTTCGCGCCAGGCATGCGGCAGTGCGGCGCGCGGCAGCGATTCGATCGCGCGATGCCGCGCATCGAAATCGTCCGGCAACAAGTCCAGCAACGTCGCCTTGCGCAAGCGCGCGAAACGACTCGCGTCGCGCGCACCGCGCAGCGCAGCGCCGCCGCACCAGATCGCGGCGCGCGGCAGGTCGCGCAGGCCGGCGACATGATCGGCATGCAGATGCGAAGCGAAGACCGCGCGCACTTCGTGCAGTGCGATGCCATGCGCCGCGAGTTGGGTCTGCAGGCATTCGCTGTCCGGCAGGGTGACCGGCGTGGTCCATCGGTAGAGGCGTTCGGGAAAACGCGCGGTGGCGCGCTCGAAATGTTCGGAATAACCGGTGTCGAACAGGATCGCGCCGGCGCTGGGATGGCGGATCAACCCGACCAGCGCCGGGAATACGCCCGTCCGCCATGCGCCGCCGCGCAGCGCGAAACATTCCGGATGCGTGCAGTGCCCGACGCGCAGCATCGTCAGCGAGGTGCGCGGAAAGACCTGGGCGAGCGCAGGGGTCACAGCCGCAGCACCGCGCCGCCGAGGGTGACGCCGGCCGCGGTGCCGATCAGCAGCGCGTTGTCGCCGCTCGCGAGTCGTCCGGACGACAGCGCATGATGCAGCGCCGTCGGCAACGATGCCGAAACCTGGTTGCCGTGGGCGGCGAAAATATCCTCGACGCATGCGCGCGGCACGCCGAGGCGTTTGAATATGTGCTGCATGCCGAGCTGCGAGGCCTGATGCGGCACGACGCGATCGATATCGGTCAATGCAAGGCCAGCGTCGTCGAGCAGTTCGCCGACGAAACGGTCGAACTGTTCCGCCGCCGCCCGGTACAGACGCTTGCCATCCATCCGGAACGTACTGATGTCGCGATAATCGCCGTCGTACTGCATCGGCGAAAATCTCGAGCCGCCGCCGGGAATCTCGCAGGCGTGCGCGGATTCCGACCAGGTTTCGAAGCGCGCCGCGAGCAGCGTAGGACCGTTGTCGTCGTCGCCGGCTTCGAGCACCGCCGCTGCTGCGCCGTCGCCGAACAGGCCGAAGGTGTCGAGATCGTTCGGATCGAGCGCCCGCGAGGCGAGATCGCAGGAGGTCAACAGCACCCGCCGGTAGCGCCCGGTCGCGAACAGGCCGGCAATCAGATCGAGCCCCATCAGGAAACCGATGCAACTTGCGTTGACGTCGAACGCGGGGATGCGCGTCAGGCCGAGTTCCCGATGCAGCAGCGCCGCATTGCAGGGCATGGCCTGGTCGGAACTGGCGTTGGCGCAGATCACCGCGTCGATGTCGTCCATGGCGATGCCTGCGGCGCTCAGCGCGGCCAGCGCCGCTTCGGCCGAGACTTCGGCCGCATTGCGCGAGGGTTCGTGGCCGCGCCGGGCGACGCCGGTGCGCGACTGCACGGTGCCCGGGGCATGGCCGAGACGCGCGTCGAGTTCGGCGCTGTCCAGCCACTGCGGCGGCGTCGATATGCCGGTGCCGAGGATGCGCAGCGGTCTGGGACGGTTCGGAGTCATGAATATTCTGGTTCGGCCAACGCGCAATGTAGCGTTTCGACGGTGAATCTGCGCAGTCGCGCGGAAAATCCGGCCGCGTTGCCTGTCGTCGATTTTCCGCCCTGAGACTGCAGGCCTCGGATTCCTTGGGCCGGGGGAGTTCCGGAAGGCCCGTCGGTCGGGTAGTCTCCGCCTGACATCAAGGAGTAATAAAGCAATGGAGACGATTTATCCGTATGTGGTTTTCGTGCATATCGCTTTCGGTCTGACTTCGCTGATCACGTATTGGATCGCGGCGCTGGCCAGGAAAGGCTCTCCCCGCCATCTGAAAGCCGGCAAGGTTTTCATGATGGCGATGATCGGAATCCTCATCACCTCGGTGCCGATCGCCATCACCATCTATACCCGGGGCAAGCAGGCCATCGCCCTGTTTCTCATCTTCCTCGTTCTGGTCACCGCAACCGGTCTGTGGACGGCCTGGCGCGCCGTGAAGTACAAACACGATCAGGTGGCTTTCCGCACCGGCGCCAGTTACATGCCCGTCGCCGTGCTCAATCTGATCGTCGCGCTGATCGTGCTGTATGTCGGCATCACGACGTCGCGGATGCTGTTGACGGGTTTCAGTTTCGTCGGGATCTACGCGGGCGTGCAGATGCTGGCCCGGCGCAGGTGGCCGATGACATCGCCGCGCTGGTGGCTGAAAGAGCACTTCACATCGATGGTCGGCAGTGGCGTCGCCACGCACGTCGCGTTCCTGTCGATCGGCGTGGATCGTCTGTACCGCGCGATCGATGTCGTTCCGCCGGACTGGTACTACCTGGCGGTCTGGTTCGTGCCCACGCTGCTGGCGATGTGTTTTCTGGTCTGGCTCAACCGCAAATATCTGCCGAGGAAGACCACTGGCGCGGTGGTGATGAGTCGCGCCTGAGTTTTCGATCCGTTCGACTGCCGCGCTCCGGTCATGCCGAGGCGCGGCGAAACCTGCGCCGGGAATTGCTCGGCTTTTCGCTCAACTCTGTCCGTTGAACAGTTCGCGGCCGATCAGCATGCGGCGGATTTCGTTGGTGCCGGCGCCGATGGCGTACAGCTTGGCGTCGCGCAGCAGGCGGCCGGCCGGGTATTCGTTGATGTAGCCGTTGCCGCCGAGGGTCTGGATGGCTTCCAGCGCCACCTGCACCGCGGCGTCGGAGGCGTGCAGCAGGCAGCTGGCGGCGTCGATGCGCGATTTGTGGCCAGCGTCGTAATCGCGAGCGACCTGGTAGGCGAACGCGCGCGACGACTGCATCGCGGTGTACATGTCGGCGATCTTGGCCTGCATGATGCCGAAAGTGCCGATGGCAGCGTCGAACTGTTTGCGTTCGCGCACGTAGGGCAGGGCGATGTCCATCGCCGCCTGCATCAGCCCGATCGGGCCGCCGCTCAGCACCAGACGTTCGGTGTTCAGGCCGCTCATCAGCACCTTCACGCCCTTGTGCGCTTCGCCGAGCACGTTTTCGGCCGGGATCTCGCAGTCCTGGAACACCAGTTCGCAGGTGTTGCTGCCGCGCATGCCCAGCTTGTCGAGTTTCTGCGCGGTGCTGAAACCTTTCATGCCTTTTTCGACGATGAAGGCGGTCATGCACTGGCTGCCGGCATCTTTGCCGGCGGTGCGCATGTAGACCACCAGCACATCGGCCTCAGGGCCGTTGGTGATCCACATCTTGTTGCCGTTCGCGACCCAGACATCGCCGCGCAGCTCAGCCGTGCAGCGCATTGAGCCCACCACGTCGGAACCCGCGCCCGGCTCGCTCATCGCCAGCGCGCCCTTCCATTCGCCGCTGCAGAGTTTCGGCAGATATTTTTGACGCTGCGCTTCGTTGGCGTTGGCGTACAGATTGCTGACGCAGAGATTGGAGTGCGCGCCGTAGCTCAGACCGACCGAGCCGGAGGCGCGCGAGATTTCCTCCATCGCGACCAGATGGGCGAGATAACCCATGTCGCTGCCGCCGTATTCGCCGGCGACGGTCAGGCCGAGCAGTCCCATCTCGCCGAGTTTCGGCCACAGATCCTGCGGGAACACGTTCTCCTCGTCGATCTGCGCCGCGCGCGGCGCGATCTCGGCCTCGGCGAAGCGACGTACCGCGTCGCGGAGAGCATCGATATCTTCACCGAGGGGAAATGGGCGCATGGCGATCCGGAAGTCCTTTGTTTGTGAGAGTCGTCAATCGTTTGACGCGGTGAATCAGTATTTCCTGGAGCGGATTTGTAGAGCGAATCTTGTAGAGCGGGCTTAAGCCCGCTGCGAACTTCGATACCGGCATCAGCGGCCTGAAGGCCGCTCTACAAAACTATCGTTGGATCAATGTCCGCGCATGCGGCCGAGGAAGCGCGGTGTGCTGCGGCCCATCGGCAGTTTGAGCTTGCCGATCGCCGAGATGCGTTCTTCGGCCAGGCGGTCGGCGGCCAGATAGGTCGGGATGCCGTCGCGGTCGGAGATCTCGTAGATGCGCGCGAGGTTGTGGTAGATCGTGCGCATCATCCGCATCGCGCGTTCGCGGTTGTAGCCGTCGATCTCCAGCGACACGTTCATCACGCCGCCGGCGTTGACCGCGTAATCCGGCGCGTAAAGGATGCCGCGTTTCTGCACTTCGTCGCCGATGGCGTTGTTCGCCAGCACATTGTTGGCGGCGCCGCAGATGATCTTGGCCTTCAGGCGCGGCAGGGTCTGTTCGTTGACGGTGCCGCCCAGCGCGCACGGCGAGTAGACGTCGGCCGGCACGTCGTAGATTTCGTCCGGGGACACGGCTTCGGCGCCGTACTCGTTGACCGCGTGCGCGACCAGTTCCTTGTTGATGTCGGTGACGAAGATCTTCGCACCGCGTTCCTTCAGCAGTTTCACGAATTCCATGCCTACGTGGCCGAGACCCTGCACCGCGTAGCTGTGGCGGCCGACTTCCTCGTCGCCGTACTTCTTGTTCAGCGTGGCCATCAGGCCTTGCAGCGTGCCGTAGGCGGTGAACGGCGACGGGTCGCCCGAACCGCCGTGGACCTGATGCACGCCGGTGACGTACTCGGTCTCGCGGTACACGTATTCCATATCGTTGACGTCGATACCGACGTCTTCGGCGGTGATGTAGCGGCCGCCCAGCGAATCGACGAATTTGCCGAACGCGCGGAACAGCGCTTCTGACTTGTCTTTCGACGGGTCGCCGATGATCACGGCCTTGCCGCCGCCGATGTTCAGGCCGGCGACTGCGTTCTTGTAGGTCATGCCGCGCGACAGACGCAGCACATCGTTCAGCGCGTCCTGCTCGGTCTTGTACGGCCACATCCGCAGGCCGCCCAGCGCGGGGCCGAGCACGGTGTTGTGGATGGCGATGATGGCTTTCAGCCCGGCATCTTTGTTGTGGCAGAACACGACCTGTTCGTGGCCATTGTTTTCGATGTGTTCGAAGATCATCGGAAGCTCCAGTGCGCGGGCGTCGGAGGGCTCCGATACGCCAAAGTATGTTGCAAGTCGTTGAATTTTCTGGCGTCAGCGAATTGGCGGGGCGGCCGGTACGGGCCGCAGGCGCGCAAGTGTAGAGCGTGCGAAGCGCTTTTGCATGGGCATTCCGGCACCGCCCGCACGGCGCCCGCACAGGGCCCGCGCAAGGCGCTGCGCGCGGGTCGCGCGCAGCGGATGCATCCGCCGCGCCCTCTTGTGCGTAACAGGTCCAAGTCTCCGCGCCGATCGCAATGTCTTTGCCGGCCGAGGTACGTTCATCCAAGGGGAAATCCTATGTTCAAGCCCATAGTGGCCGGCTGCGCTGTCCTGCTGATGTTCGCTGCGGCAGCGATCATGCCGATTCATGCGCAAAACCAGACCGGGGCTGCGCAAGATGCTCCGCCTTCGGAAACCGCGGATTCCGCAAGCGTTGCAACGCCGGATGTCATGCCGCTCAAGCCCGTGGCCGCAGACAGCGCGGCACCACCGCAACCCGTTGTCGTTTCCGTCGAGCCGACGGTGACGCCAGCCGCGCCGAAACAGCCGACGCCGGCCGTGCGTGCACCCGTCGCTGCGAAGCCCGCAGCCGCGAAGTCTGCCGCGGCGAAGCCCGCGGTGATCAAACCCGCGGCGGTCAAACCCGCGCCAAGCATTTCGATCCAGGGAAAACTCGAACTCGTCGCCGGCCAGAAACAGAGCGTCGATGCGGGCGAAGTCGCGGATGGCCTGGTTTATTTTCTGCCGAAGGCGGGCAATCCGAAGCCCAAACCCGGCTTTTTCACGGTCAGGACCCACAGCAAAGGTTTTTCGCCGTCGCTGATGGTGGTTCCCGCGGGCAGCACCATCGCGTTTCCCAATCGCGACACCGTGCTGCACAACGTGTTTTCGCGCACGCCAGGCGCGACCTTCGATCTGGGCAATTACGGTCCCGGGCAGAGCCGGCAGCAGGTGTTCAGCAAGCCGGGCCTGATTACCGTGAACTGCAGCGTGCATTACACGATGCGCGCCACGGTGCTGGTGATGGCGACGCCTTATTACACGCGTCCCGACAAGAATGGTCGTTTCGAATTGACCGGCCTGCCGTCCGGCGCCGGCACGCTGGTGTATTGGCATCCGCGCTCGGCCGCCGCCACGACGCAGATTTCGCTGCCGAGCGCGACCGCTCAGAAACAAAAACTGACCGCCACCAAACCGCGCAGCGACCATCACGCAGGGACGCACTGAACCATGACGAATTCCATACGTTACGCGCTGCTCAGTGCAGTGCTCATGATCGCCGCCGCGGCGACCGTTCTGGGTCTTTCGTTCCTGCATGATCGGCGTCTGTCCGATGCGGTCGCGGCGGATCATCTCGATGTCATCCGCTCCGCGCAGGCGCTCGCCGAGCGCGCGCAGACCGATCAATTGACGGTGCGCGCGCAGTTGATCGCGAGCAATCAGGCGGTCACCGGTTACATCGTGCAGTCGCTGGAGACATCGCTGCCCGGCACCGAGGTGGATTACGCCTCGGTGGTCGATCTGCTCGAAGAACGACGCAGCCAGCTCGGGCTCGCGCTCGCGGCCGTGCTGGACGCCGATGGGCGCATCGTTGCCATCACCGAACCCCTGGCGGGCCGCGAGAGTCTCGGCGAGCTTCCCGCGTTTCTTGCGGTACGCGAATCGCAGGCCGCGCGCACCGCGGTGCTGGTCGACGGTACCCGGCTGCTCGGCATCGCCATCCAGCCGCTCGCGGTCTACGGCGCCAACGAGGCGTATCTGCTGGTCGGCATGCCGGTCAATCAGGCGTTCGCGGAATCCATCGCCAAGGTCGGCGCGGCCGATGTCGCGGTGCTGATCTCGACTGCGGACGGTCCGTTGATCGCCGCATCGACCTTGCCGACCGCGGAGTCCATCCGGCTGACTGCGGCGCTGCGCGCCAGTGCCGGCAAAACCGAAGGTCGTTTCGACATCGACATCGATGGCGTCGCCCATCGCGCTTCACTCGCACCGCTGTTCGGCGATGCCGATGCGCGTCTGCTGGCGGTGATCCCGAACGACAGCGGCTCGGCGGTGTTCCGCGCATCGTGGCTGCCGTTCCTGATCGGCGTCGGACTCGAATTGCTGCTGTTGGCGGCCGCACTGGCGATGCTGTGGTTCCGCGTGCTCGCGCCCGCCGATGCGCTGGCGCGGATGGTCGAATACTCCGCGGAATCCGGCGATTTCCGGGTCAAGGCGCCGCTCAAAGGTGGCCGGGCGATCGTCCGCATCGCCGCCGCGTTCAATCGCGCGTGCGAGCGCGTCGTGTCGTCGCAGAAATCCTGATGGTCGCGTTATCTCGTCTCGTTTCCCGCCGCGCTCGCGGCAGGGATGCATCGGTCGTTCCAGTGTCGTTCCAGTACAGAAGGAAATCCGTATGACCCAGCGATACCGGCGGCATTCGATGCCGCGCACGCGCTCGCTCGCTTTCGCGTGCCTGCTTTCGATCTGCGCCGCGCCCGTATGGGCGCAGGATGTCTCCGATCTGGAGGCGCCCGAGGACGAAGTGCCGGTCGAGCCGACAAACGCGGCGACCGGCGGCAAACTGCTGCTCACCGCAGGCGTGACCCAGATCGAAGGTGCGGCCGGCGGCGGTTTGACGCCGTGGGCAGTGATCGGCGGCTACGGCGAAAATAATCAGTTCGGCGCGAATGCGTTCTATACCCGCGTCGATGTCGACGATTACAGCCTCGACAGTTACGGCGCGACGATCGGTTTTCGCGATCGCGTCGAGTTCAGCGTGTCGCGGCAGGCCTTCGATACCGAACAGGTCGGCGCCGCGCTGGGACTGGGCGAGGGTTTCACCATCCGTCAGGACACCTATGGCGTGAAAGTGAAATTGTTCGGCGACGCGGTGCTGGAACAGGACAGCTGGGTGCCACAGGTCGCGATCGGCGCGCAGCACAAGCGCAACGACCGCGGTGCGCTGGTGCGCGCCATCGGCGCCGAAGACGACAGCGGCACCGATCTGTACGTGAGCGCCACCAAACTCTATCTCGACAAGAGTCTGCTGTTGAATGCGACCGTGCGTTTCACCGAGGCCAACCAGTTCGGCATCCTCGGCTTCGGCGGCGACCGCGACAGCGGTTATTCGCCGCAGTTCGAGACCTCGATCGCCTATCTGCTCGACCGTCGTCTGGCGATCGGCGCGGAATATCGCACCAAGCCGAACAATCTGAATATCGCCGACGAAGACGATGCCTGGGACGTGTTCATCGCCTGGGCGCCGAATCGCCACGTGTCGCTGACGGTCGCCTATGTCGACCTCGGCAACATCGTCATCCGCGACAGCCAGCGCGGGGTCTACGCCTCGCTGCAGGTCGGTTTCTGATATCCATTCCGGAGATGAATATGCGTATTTTCAAGCTTTTTCCGCTGTTGCCGCTCGCGGCCGCATGCATTCTTTTCCATGCAGCGCCGGTGTCGGCGCAGGATGTAACGCCTGCCGCCGCACCCGCGCCGCAGCGCGCGCCCGGCGTGCCCGATCCTGCGCGTGCGCATCCGGAACTCGCCGGTGTGTTCGAGCAGTTCGGCGGCATGCCCGGCATGACCGCGCTGATGGACGACTTCATGGTGATCCTGCTGGAAGACCCGCGCATGCGGCCGTTCTTCGAGAAGGTCGACCATGATCGCGTCAAGCGCCAGCTCGCCGAGCAGTTCTGCGCGATCCTCGGCGGCGGTTGTGTCTACAGCGGCCGCGACATGAAAGAGACGCACGCCGCCTTCGCGATCGACAAAGCCGATTTCAACGCGCTGGTCGAAGATCTGCAGATCGCGATGAATCGTCGCGGCGTGCCGTTCCGCGCGCAGAACAAACTGCTGTCGATCCTGGCGCCGATGCATCGCGAGGTCATCACTCGCTGAAACTCGCGTTCACCAGTAGCGGCGGTTACCAGTGACGATAGCGCCGTTGGCGGATCCACAGCGTCGCCAGCCATTTCTCGCCGGCTTCCACCGGTGTGCCGGCGTGCAGCGAATCCGGCTGCGGGCTGCCGTCGGCATTGAGGTTGTCGAACACCACAGCGCGGCCAGGCACCGGATCGATGCGTAGCCCGGGGACCGGAAATTCGGTCGCGCCGCCGGCTTCGACCGCGTTGAGATATACGCAGATGGTGCGGACGCGATTGCCGGCATGCGGACGATCCATCTGCAGCGTACCGGCCGGCAGATAATCGCGATGCGGACGATACTGCTGGCCGGGTTCGTAGCGCAGCACGGTCAACTGCTCGGCATGGGGCAGGTCGATACCGGCCGCGAACGCCATCCGCAGCTGCGCCAGACGCAGCGCGCCGCTTTCCATCACCGGATCGAAACTGGCTTCGCTGCTGGTGCGCACCTGCAGCGTGTAGGGCACGCCGGTGACCGGATCGGCGGTTTGCGACGGATGCAGATGCGGCTGCGCGCTGGCGATCAGCAGTCGGCATTCGTCGGCGGAGAACAGCCGGTCGATCACCGATACCCGCGGTTGCATGCACAGCGTCCGTGCCGGTGTCGGTTGCAGCACGTCTTCCAGCGCCAGTTGTCGCGGTGTACCGCCAGCGGGGCCGGGCGGAGGCAGGGTGAAGTCGGGCAGGCGCGGAACGCCGTTCGCGGACAGCTGCGTCCACAGATCCTCGGCGGTTTCGGGCTGCGCCTCGCAGCCTTCGCCGTGCGCCAGTCGTTCGGCCAGCAGCATCGCCGCGATGGCATTGCCGCGACTCGCGGCGCGCTCCAGCAGTTGCAGGCACAGCGCCTGATCTTCCGGATGCGGCTTGCGGCCGAAGTGGATCGCCGCAGTGAGCAGCGCTGGCGGAAAGTTCGCCTGCACCGCGCGCAGCATGCGGTCGTTGATGCGGCCGTCGCGCGGCAGGATGGTGCCGCCGAGCGCGATCTGCGCCAACAGATCCGACGCCGCAGGATGCCCGGCCTGTTCCGCGCGCAGCAGCCATTCGCTGGCGGCCTGCGGTGCGGGCGCGCCGACGATGCCGTACAACCGCATCCGCGCGTATTCGATCTGCGCGCCGACATGTCCACCTTCGGCCGCGCGCAGATACCAGTGCTGGGCTTCGTCGATGCGCTGTTCGTCGACCAGCGCGTACGCCAGCGAAAATGCATGTTCGGCCGAACCGGCTTCGGCCGCGGTCTGCAGTTCGATAAGCGATGGTTGCGCGCTCACAGCTGCGACTCCAGCGGCAGCCACGAAATCGCATGCGCGCTGAAACGCTGCCAGCCAGTGGTGTCGGGCTCTTTCGAGTGCAGCGACGGCGGCTGCGACACGCGATCCAGCCAGCGCGGCATGCCGTGTTCGTCCAGTGCCATCCAATAACTCAGGTCCGGTGTGGACAGGCGCAGATATTCGTCGCGCACCGCTTTCGCCAACGCGGCATCGTCGAACATCACGCCCATCTCGGTGTTGAGATAGGCCGAGCGCGCATCGAGATTGAACGAACCGATGAAACCGCGCGTGTCGTCCACGCTGTAGGCCTTGGTGTGCAGACTGGCGCCGCTGCTGCCGAACAGGCTGCTGCCCGGGTGGCCCTGCGCGCGCAGTTCGTACACATGCACGCCGCCACCGATCAGCGCATCGCGATACGGCCGGTACGCGCCGTAGACTGCGGCGACATCGTTCGCCGCCAGCGAGTTGGTGACGATGCCCACCGTCACGCCCTTGCCGGCCAGCGCGGTCATGTCGGCGGTCACCTCGGGGCCGGGCACGAAATACGGCGAAATCAGCAGCGCCTTGTGCTTCGCGGTCGACAGATCCTCGACGATCCTGTGTACCAGCCATTCGTCGCGGCTGTCTTCTTCCCATTTCAGCGGCGGATCCGCGACCAGATGGATGCGGTCGCTCCAGAACGGTTCCAACCGCTTCCCGGCGTAATCCTGCACGCGCGGCGAAGACTCGACGCGCTGCAGATAACGCCGCGCTTCCGGGCTGGCGGCTTCGGCTTCGATGGCTTCGGCGAGTTCGTCGAACGCGCCTGCCGGCGCCCGCGCCAGTCCCGCCAGCGGTACTGCCGCGGCGCTGTTCCAGTAGCGGTCGAACATCGCGCTGGTTTCGTCCACCGCCGGCCCGAACAGCACCACGTCCAGGTCGCGGAAATTCACGTCGTCGCCGGCGCCGAAATATTCCACGCCGATGTTGCGCCCGCCCACCACCGCCACCCGGCCGTCGGCGATCCACGCCTTGTTGTGCATGCGGTGGTTGACGCTGAAGATCCGCTGGATCAATTCGATGATCCGCGCCGGGCCGCTGCGGTTGCGGAACGGGTTGTACAGCCGCAGCTCGATATTGGGATGGCTGTCGAGGAGCAACAGTTTCGAGTCCATGCCCTCGGCGTTCATGTCGTCCAGCAGCATGCGCACGCGCACGCGCACGCCGCGCTCGGCGGCCTGCCAGGCTTCGCGGCCGAGCAGGCGGCCGGTCAGGTCGTCGTGCCAGATGTAGTACTGAAGATCCAGGCTGCGCCCGGCCTTCTGCGCCGACAGCGCCCGCGCCGCGAAAGCGTCCACGCCGTCGGTCACCAGCAGCGCCCCGGTCTTGCCGGGATACGCCGCCAGCAGCGGCGCCAACTCGCGGTCCAGCTCGGTCGCATCAGCCTGCACCGGCAATGCGGCGCTCGGCGTACCGTTCGCCGGCGGCGTGAAGTGGCTGGCCAGCAGCAGGCCGGTGCCGATCAGGGTCGCCAGCGAAAACGCCCCCCACCGCACGATCCGCCAGAAGCGTGAAGCCCGTGTCATCGAACGCATTGATGTGTTCTCCCCATCCGGCGGAGTATCCCCGCCCGGGCGCCGCACAGGCAAGGCGAGACCGCCCGCGCGGCCCACCGCCTGACCATACGGCTGGGGCGGGTGGGGCCCGCAGGCTAGAATGCGCGAATCCCAGTTTCCGCACGGAGCGCGCCATGAGCACGCCAGTCGCACCCGCTCTCGACCACCTCACGCCTTCGGCACAGAGCGAAACCTCGCCGCTGCGCTTCGTCACCGCCGCCAGCCTGTTCGACGGCCACGACGCCGCCATCAACATCATGCGCCGGCTGATCCAGGCGCAGGGCGCCGAAGTCATCCATCTCGGCCACAACCGCAGCGTCGAGGACGTGGTCCGCGCCGCGCTGCAGGAAGACGCCGACGCCATCGCGCTGTCGAGCTACCAGGGCGGCCACGTCGAATACTTCAAGTACATGGTCGACATGCTGAAGGAACGCGGCGCCGGCCACATCCGCGTGTTCGGCGGCGGCGGCGGCACCATCACCCCGGAAGAAATCCGCGAACTACAGGCCTACGGCGTCGAGCGCATCTATCACCCGAACGACGGCATGCACATGGGCCTCGTCGCGATGATCGAGGACGTGGTGCGCCGCGCCGGCGCCGCGCGCCAGCCGGTGGAAAAACCGCATCGCGTCGATATCTCCAACGAAGGCGGTTCCGACGAGATCACCATCGGCCGCATGCTCAGCGCCATCGAAGAAGGCGCGCTGGAGGAATCCGAACTGACGCTGCTGCGCAAGGAATGGCAGTTGGCCGGCGGCAAGACCCCGGTGGTCGGCATCACCGGCACCGGCGGCGCCGGCAAGTCGTCGGTCACCGACGAACTGCTGAACCGCTTCCTCGCCAATTTCCCCGAGATGCGCATCGCTGTGGTCTCGGTCGATCCCACCCGTCGCCGCACCGGCGGCGCGCTGCTCGGCGACCGCATCCGCATGAATTCGCTGCGCTCCAAGCGCGTGTTCATGCGTTCGATGGCCACCCGCCGCCAGCACGCGGCCACCAACGTGGTGCTGAAGGACTGCATCGGTTTCCTGCGATCGCTGGGCTACGATCTGGTGATCGTCGAAACCGCCGGCATCGGCCAGAGCGATTCGGAGATCGTCGATCTCGTCGATTTCCCGATGTATGTGATGACCAGCGACTTCGGCGCGCCCAGCCAGCTCGAAAAGATCGACATGCTCGATTACGCCGAGCTGGTGGTGTTGAACAAGTTCGATAAGCGCGGCGCCGAAGACGCGCTGCGCGACATCCGCAAGCAGTGGAAGCGCAACCGCGTCGCGTTCCAGACGCCCGACGAAGACGTGCCGGTATATCCGACCATCGCCTCGCAGTTCAACGACCCCGGCATCAGCTGGATGTTCGCGAACCTGTGCCGGTTGATGCGCGAGAAGCTGTCGCTGCCGACGGAAAAATGGAACCCGGACGTCGACACCTCGCTGAAGGAACCGCGCGCCACCGTGTTGATCCCCGGCAGTCGCGTGCGCTACCTCGCCGAGATCGCCGAGCAGGGCCGCGGCATCAATCGTCAGATCGAAACGCAGGCGGAGATCGCGGATCGGGTGCAATCGTATTGGCAGTCGCTGCATGATCTGGGCGACACCGCGTTGCCGAAGTCGCTGGAATTCTTCGCCGCCGATGCTCTGCTTCCTGTGGGAGCGGCGGGAGCCGCGATGGGTCATCCCACGGACACGCAGATCGCGGCTTCCGCCGCTCCCACAACAGACAAAACCCTCCTCACCCTCCGCCAGCGCTACAACGACGCCGTGCAGTCGCTGTCGTCCGAAGCCCTGAAGCTCCTGCGCGAATGGCCGATGCGGCTCAAATCCATCGTCGACGAAATCACCGAATACCAGGTCCGCGACAAGACCATCAAGGTCGAGAACTACCGCGAATCGCTGTCCTACCAGAAGATCCCCAAGATCGCCGCGCCCACCTACAAGAGCTGGGGCGAATTGCTGGTGTTCCTGCAGAAGGAAAACCTGCCCGGCTATTACCCCTACACCGGCGGCGTGTATCCGTACCGCCGCACCGGCGAAGATCCCATCCGCATGTTCGCGGGCGAGGGCACGCCGGAGCGCACCAACCGCCGCTTCCATTACCTCAGCGTCGGCCAGCCGGCCGCGCGCCTGTCCACCGCCTTCGACAGCGTGACCCTGTACGGCGAAGACCCGGCGATCCGCCCCGACATCTACGGCAAGATCGGCAACTCCGGCGTCAACATCGCCACGCTGGACGACATGAAGAAGCTGTATTCCGGCTTCGACCTGTGCGCGCCCAGCACCTCGGTGTCGATGACCATCAACGGCCCGGCGCCGATCATCCTCGCGATGTTCATGAACACCGCGATCGATCAGCAGGTCGAGAAATACCTGCGCGCCGACCAGACGCGCTGGGATGCCGCGCACGCCGCCATCGAAAAACTGTTCGAAGGCCGCACGCGTCCCGACTACAGCGGCGAACTGCCCGAAACCAACGACGGCCTGGGCCTGGGCCTGCTGGGAGTCACCGGCGATCAGGTGGTCGATGCCGAGACCTACGCGAAGATCAAGACGCAGACCCTCGCCAGTGTGCGCGGCACGGTGCAGGCCGACATCCTCAAGGAAGACCAGGCGCAGAACACCTGCATCTTCAGCA
>CBIHKW010000046.1:0-29122 GCA_966203835.1 uncultured Thermomonas sp. | reverse complement strand
ACCTGGAAGGGAGATCTTTCTTTGACAAAAGCCCAAGTCTGCAGATTATTGCCAGGAAAATCGATCAGAAATCCGCGGAGCACGGACTTTGGTATGAAATGCTGCTTCTTGCCTGCCATTTCTACTCCCTCTACATAAAGCGTCCATTTAGACGAATAAAGAGTGTTTCAGCGAGATCACGGGTCAACCATCAGCCCCATACATCCCGCATCACCCGCGCGAAATTGCCGCCGAGGATCTTGGCGATGCGCGCATCGGAATGACCGCGCGCGGACAGCATGCCCGCCAGCACTTCGAAGCGATTCGCGGTGTTGAGATCCGGCGGAAACAGCAGCAGATTCGGGTCGCGGTCTTTTTCGAAGATGCCGTCTTCGATCATGCTCTGCATGTATTCGGTGTTGTCCTTCACGAACGCCGGCGTGAGTTCGACCGGCGAGATGCCGAGGTCGGTGCCGATGCCGACGTGGTCCTCGCCGCAGAGATTGACCGCGTACTCGATATGTCGGATCACGTCGGCGGCCATCTGCTGGCCCTGCTTGCGGATGTAGGGCCAGAAAATGATGCCGAGCACGCCGCCACGGTCGGCCAACAGTTTCAACTCTTCGTCGTAGGACAGGCGCGGCACGTCGACCAGGGCGCGGCAGCCGCTGTGGCCGATGAACACCGGCGCCTTCGAAGCGAGGATGGCCTCGCGCATGGTGCGCTGCGAGGCATGGGCAAGATCGACCACGATCTTTTCCGCATTCAACCGTTCGACGACCTGATGCCCCAAGTTGCTCAACCCGGCGTTGCCCGGCTCCATGCAGCCGTCGCCGATCAGATTGCGGCGGTTGTGGGTGAGCTGCAGCACGCGCAGTCCCATCTCGCGGAACATCGGGATGCGGTCGGGATCCTCGCCCAGCGGCTCGGTGCCCTGGAAGGTGAAGATCATGCCGACCTTGCGTTCGCGGCGCGCGCGCTCGAGGTCGGCGTAGGTCCGCACGATCAGCATCGCATCGGGATGACGTTCGATGATCGTCTTCCACTCGTTCATGGTCCGCTTGGTGCGCTCGAACGCCGCGTCGTCGTACCAGAACCGGCCCTGCGGCGCGGGCGCGATCATCGCGCCGCTGAGTCCGCAATCGCGCAAGATCTGCAGCGCGGCCGGGATGCCGGGGTCGCCTTCCTTCAGATGGAAAAGATCGGTCCCGGTGAGCGCATCGATCGCGATCGCGTCGCGAAAGGGCGACCAATCGGGCGCAGCCGCAGCGCTCCTGCCGGCGGCCAGCGCCAGCGCGCCGCAGCCGAGCGTCTTGAGGGCATCGCGACGAGTGATCATGGCATCCTCCGACAGGTTGGGCAGAGTCTAACGCCGCAGGCCATGACTTTCGGCTACGTCGCCGCCGGCCGGCAGCGGCTATGCTCGGAAGCTGTCCTCAGCGAGAACACCACCATGCTGCGCCGCCACACGCTCGCCGCCGCTCTGCTCGGCCTCGCCTGCACCCTGCCCGCCCTCGCACAGACCACCGAGGTCAAACGCGAGGGCGTTGTCCGCGAAGAACAGGGCAACCGGATCAGCGAAAACATTCCCGCGATTCCGCAGGATCTGATCGATCGCCTCAACCGCTACCAGAACACCCGCGGCGCCGGTGTCGCCGGTTGGACGAAGAACGGCTGCCTGCTCATCAGCACCCGTTTCGCCGAAACCAATCAGGCGCACCGCGTCTGCCAGCCGCTGAGCATGCGCGAACAGCTGACCTTCTATCCCGAGCCGCTGGGCGGCATCTCGCCCGCACCGGCCGCCGCTGCGCAGGACGGCTTCGTGTTCTCGAAGGACAAGGGCGGCGATGAGTTTTCGCAGCTGTACTGGTTCGACAACGCCAATCGCAACGTGACTCTGCTGACCGATGGCAAGCGCACGCAGAATTCCGGCGCGCGCTTCTCCCGCGACGGCAAACGCATGATCTATCGCAGCACCGCCCGCAACGGCACCGACACCGATCTGTGGCTACGCGACGTGGCCACCGGCCAAGCGCGCCCGGTGCTGACCGAGGGCGGCAATTGGGTCGGCTTGGACTTCTCGCCCGACGGCAGGAAACTGCTGGTCATCAAGGCGGTCTCGGCGGCCGAATCGTATCCGGGCGAGATCGACCTGGACACCGGCAGGCTGCGGATGTTCCCGGTGGACGGCGGCAAAGCGGCGTTCGGCGGTTTCGCCTACGCCCATGACGGAAAATCGGTCTACTTCATTTCCGACGAGCCGATCGACGGTGCCGCCCAGGAGTTCAAGACTCTGCGCCACCACGACCCCGCCACCGGAAAGCCGACGCTGCTCACCAGCACAATCCCGTGGGACGTCGAAGGCTTCAACCTGTCCGACGACGGCAAATATCTCGCTTACACCACCAACGAGGACGGCATCAGCAAACTGCACGTGTTGTCCTTGCCTTCGCACCGCGAGGTCAAACTGCCGGCGCTGCCGGTCGGCGTGTTCGGCGCCGGCGATTTCTCGCCGGATGGCAATCGCCTGGCACTGTCCATCAACAGCGCGACCTCACCGAGCGACGTGTTCGTGATCGATCTCGCAAAGACGACGCTGACGCGCTGGACGCAGAGTGAAGTCGGCGGCCTGGATGCGTCGAAGTTCGTGGCGCCGACGCTGGTGCGCTATCCGACCTTCGACACCGTTGAAGGTAAGCGCCGCACCATTCCGGCGTTCTATTACCGCCCTGCGAACGTGCCTGCGGGCCGCAAACTGCCGGTGGTGATCAACATCCACGGCGGGCCGGAAGGGCAATCGCTACCGACCTTCAGTTCGAACGCGCAATTCATGGCCAACGAGCTGGGCGTAGCGATGCTGGTGCCGAACGTGCGCGGCTCCACCGGCTACGGCAAGACCTATCTGTCGCTGGACAACGCTGCGAAGCGCGAGGATTCGGTGAAGGACATCGGCGCCCTGCTCGACTGGATCGCACAGCAGCCGGAACTCGACGCATCGCGCGTCGGCGTGGTGGGCGGCAGCTACGGCGGCTACATGGTGCTGGCCTCGCTGATGCACTACAGCGACCGCATCCGCGCCGGTATCGATGTGGTCGGCATCTCGCACTTCGGCACGTTCCTGAAAAACACCGAGAGCTATCGCCGCGACCTCCGCCGCGTGGAATACGGCGACGAGCGCGATCCGGAGATGGCGAAAACCTTCGAGCGCATCTCGCCGCTGAACCACGCCAACCGCATCACCGCGAAGCTGTTCGTCGCCCAGGGCAAGAACGACCCGCGCGTGCCGTGGACCGAAGCCGAGCAGATCGTGAAAGCGGTGCGCGGCAATGGCCAACCGGTGTGGTACCTGCTGTACACCGACGAAGGCCACGGCTTCCGCAAGAAGAGCAACAACGATTATTTCGGTGCGGCGAGCGTGCTGTTCTGGCAACAAAATCTGCTGAATCAAGATCAGTGACACGGGCTTGTCGTTGCATTCGCGCATGGCGATGCGTTCATCTTCGCCATCGCGTCAGCGCCTGATTGGCGCGGCAACAGAACCCGCTCAACGATTGACACCGGATACATGACGCATCGATAGAAACCCGCGGAAACGCGGGTTTCTTTTTGTCTTGGCGATCATTGCTTCGATGTATTCCACAGATCGCGTATCGCGGCGATGCCCTGCGCGCCGTGGCTGCGCGCGATCTCGACGTGGCCGCGGGTCATGCCGCCGATGGCGTAGATCGGAATCGCAACGCGCTCGCGCATCTCGACGAATCGTTCCCAGCCGATGCCCGGTTCGCCCGGATGCGAGGGCGTCTCCAGTATCGGGCCCAGCACTGCGGCATCGCAGTCCAGCGCCTGCGCGCGCGCAAGCTCCTCGTGCGAATGACAGGATGCGATCACCGGCAACGGTCGCGACAGCGGACGCGCCGACAGCGCATTCAATTGCGAAGCGCGCAGATGCACGCCGATGCCGAGCGCAATCGCCATTTCGATATCGCCGTTGACCAGCGCTTCTGCGCCCGCGTCGCGCGCATGCGTCGTCGCGCGTTCGACCAGCCGACGCCAGCGCAGCGGCTCGGTGTCGTAAGCGCGCAGCTGTACGCGGCGCACGCCCGCATCCAGTGCCTTGCGCAGGATCGACAGCCAGCGCGCATCGTCGTCGCCGGGTTCGGGCGTGATCAGGTAATGCGGCGGGTCGCGCAACGCGGCCACCACCGGGCGATCCGCATCCGGCATCGCATAACTCGCGAGCTTGTGTTCCGGCACCCAGGCCAACGCCTGGCCGTCGAGGCCTTTGAGCGTGCCTGTCCACGCAGCGATGCGGCGCACGTCGAGGCGCAGGCGCTTGTGCGGATACTGCTGCGGCACCACGATCACCGGCTCGCCGACGCGGGCCTCGATATCGAGTTCTTCGCGCAGTTCGCGGATCAGCGCCTGCTCGGGCGTTTCGCCGGGATCGACCTTGCCCCCGGGAAATTCCCACAGGCCGGCGAGATCGCGGCCTTCGGTGCGTCGCGCCAGCAGGATGCGGCCGCGGGCGTCGCTGATCACGCCTGCGACGACATGGACGCTGGTTCCATGCGGGTTTCCAACAATGCTTCCGCTTCGACTTCGATCACTGTCGCTCATCCCGGGATGCGGCTCCGTTCCGCATGCGATGTGGTGTGCCGTCCGTACAGTTTTACCGGCACGCCGGGCGCCGGGCAAGCGCGCGAGGCCCGAAACGAAAAGAGCCTGCACGAAGGCAGGCTCTTTCTGGAAGCATCGCGACTGTCTTAGGCCAACTGGCCGTGGCAGTGCTTGAACTTCTTTCCCGACCCGCAAGGACACGGATCGTTGCGACCGACCTTGGGCATCGAGGACGGATCCTGTTCCACGTCCGCAGCTTCCTCGTCGGCGCCGTAGCCGCCCATGTCCGGATGCTGGAACTGCATCTGCCGCGCGACCGCTTCGGCGCGCGCGCGCTCGGCGGCTTCGGCCTGGGCGATTTCCTCTTCGCTGCGGATGCGCACGCGGGCGAGCAGCGAGGTCACTTCGCGCTTGACCTTCTCCAGCATTTCGCTGAACAGCTCGAACGCTTCCTTCTTGTACTCCTGCTTCGGCTGCTTCTGCGCGTAACCGCGCAGATGGATGCCCTGGCGCAGATAATCCATGCGGCCGAGATGCTCCTTCCAGCTCTGGTCGAGCACGGTCAGCATCAGGTGCTTTTCGAGCATGCGCATGGTGTCGCTGCCGACCGCCTGTTCCTTGTCTTCGAACAGCTTGCGCGCGGCGGCCTGCACGTAATTGGCGATGCCTTCGGCGTCGATCTCGCTCTGTTCGCGCACGTGATCCGATACCGGCAGCTGCAGGTTGAATTCCTTGGCCAGCTCGGATTCCAGACCCTGCAGGTCCCACTGTTCGTCGATCGAATTCGGCGGCACGAAACGGTCGACCACATCGGCGACCACATCGCTGCGGATGCCGTCGATGTTGTCCTTGATGCTTTCGGCTTCCAGCAGTTCGTCGCGCTGGCGATAGATGACCTTGCGCTGATCGTTGTTGACGTCGTCGAAGTCGAGCAGATTCTTGCGGATGTCGAAGTTGTGCGCTTCGACTTTGCGCTGCGCGCCGGCGATCTGTTTGCTGACCAGCGGGCTTTCGATGATGTCGTCTTCCTTCAGACCCATCCGCGCCATCATCCGCTGCACCCAGTCGGCGGCGAAGATGCGCATCAGATTGTCTTCGAGCGACAGATAGAAACGCGACGAACCCGGATCGCCCTGACGGCCGGAGCGGCCGCGCAGCTGATTGTCGATACGACGCGATTCGTGGCGCTCGGTACCGACGATGTGCAGACCGCCGCTCGCCTTCACGGCGTCGTGGCGCTGCTGCCATTCGGCCTTGACGCGCTGGCGTTCGGCCTCGTCGAGTTCGGCGCCGGCTTCGGCTTCGAGCGCGGCGATTTCGGCTTCCAGCGAACCGCCGAGCACGATGTCGGTACCGCGACCGGCCATGTTGGTGGCGATGGTCACCGCATGCGGACGACCGGCCTGGGCGATGATGTGCGCTTCGCGTTCGTGCTGTTTGGCGTTGAGCACTTCATGGACGATGCCGTCGGCCTTGAGCTGCTCGGAGAGCATTTCCGACACCTCGATCGAGGTGGTACCGACCAGCACCGGCTGGCCGCGACCGTTCGCGTCCTTGATTTCGTTGGACACCGCGCGGAATTTGCCGGCCTTGTTTAGGAAGACCGCATCCGGATGATCCTTGCGCACCATGTCCCGATGGGTCGGGATCACCACCACTTCCAGCGCGTAGATGTTCTGGAATTCGTAGGCTTCGGTATCCGCGGTGCCGGTCATGCCCGAGAGCTTGCCGTACATGCGGAACAGATTCTGGAAAGTGATGCTGGCGAGCGTCTGGTTCTCGCGCTGCACCGGCACGCCTTCCTTCGCTTCGACCGCCTGATGCAGACCGTCGGACCAGCGGCGACCGGTGAGCGTGCGGCCGGTGAATTCGTCGACGATCACCACTTCGCCATCGCGCACGATGTAATCGACATCGCGCTGGAACAGCGCATGCGCGCGCATCGCGGCGTTCATGTGATGGACGACGTGGATGTTGTGCGCAGCGTAGAGGCCATCGTCCGCGTCGATGATCCCGGCGCGACGCAACAGATCTTCGGCGTGTTCCTGACCGGCTTCGGACAGATGCACCTGCTTGCCCTTCTCGACGATCCAATAATCGCCGACGCCATCTTCCACTTCCTGGCGCTTGAGCTGCGGCACGATGCGGTTGACCTTGACGTACAGCTCCGGCGATTCGTCGGCCGGACCGGAGATGATGAGCGGGGTGCGCGCTTCGTCGATCAGGATCGAGTCCACTTCGTCGATGATCGCGTAATGCAGACCGCGCTGGTGGCGGTCTTCCTTCGACAGCGCCATGTTGTCGCGCAGGTAGTCGAAGCCGAATTCGTTGTTGGTGCCGTAAGTGATGTCGGAACCGTAGGCGGCGGCCTTGTCGCCGTGGTTCATGCCCGGATAGACCACACCCACCGACAGTCCCAGCCAGTTGTAGAGCTTGCCCATCCACGCCGAGTCGCGTCTGGCGAGATAGTCGTTGACGGTGACCACGTGGACGCCCTTGCCTTCCAGCGCGTTGAGGTACACCGGCAGGGTGCCGACCAGGGTCTTGCCTTCGCCGGTGCGCATTTCCGCGATCTTGCCCAGGTGCAACACCATGCCGCCGATCAACTGCACGTCGTAAGGACGCATGCCGAGGACGCGCTTCGACGCTTCGCGGCACACCGCGAACGCTTCGGGCAGGATTTTGTCGAGGGATTCGCCGTTGGCGACGCGCTGCTTCAACTCGGGCGTCTTCGCCTGGAGTTCGGCGTCGGACAGCGCCTCCATCTGCGGTTCGAGAGCGTTGATCTTCTTGACGATGCCGCCGAGTTGCTTGACGAAACGATCGTTGCGGCTACCGAAGATGCTGGTCAACAGGCGATTGAGCATGGGCTGGGAATAATCGAAAGAGGGATGGGCGGCGGCCGATGGCCGTCCGCAACAAAAAGGGGCGCAGTGCGCCCCCCGCAACACTCGATTGTACTTGGAGCCGGCGTCCCGGGGTATCAAGCCCCCGGAGCATCAAGCCACGGAGACGACTTTCAGCCTTTGCCGGCCGGCTTCGCGGTTCCTGCGGCACCCAGGAACTGGAGCGGATTGACCACGACCCCGTTTTCCCAGACCTCGAAATGGACGTGGGCGCCGGTGGAACGACCGGTGGAACCGGCCTTGGCGATTTCCTGGCCGCCGCGGACCAGATCGCCGGCCTGACCGAGCAGGCGCGAATTGTGCGCGTAGCGGGTGACGTAGCCGTTGCCGTGATCGACCTCGATCACGTTGCCGTAGCCGGAACGCACGCCGGAGAAAGTCACCACACCGTCGCCGACCGCCAGCACCGGATCGCCGGTATTGGCTTCGAAATCGATGCCTTTATGCGCCTGACTGCCGCCGCCGAACGGGTCGGCGCGATAGCCGAAGCCGGAGGTGATGTAGCTGTTGGCGATCGGATAGCGGGTCGGCATCGCGTTCTTGTCGAGTTCGCGATTGAACAGCAGCGCTTCCAGTACCGACAGCTGACCACCGGAGTGTTCGAGCTGGGCGCCGAGATTGGCGAGGCCGTCGCGCAGGCCGGTCGCGGGCATGTCGCGGACCGGGCCGGCGCCGCCGACGCCGATCGGTTTGTCGAAATCGAATTCGCCGTCGCCGAGTTGAGCAACGCGGGTGAGGCGCTCGCCCAGGGCATTGAGGCGGTTGGCTTCGGCCTGCAGTTCGCCGAGGCGGGCGGCCAGCGCGTTCACTTCGCGCTGCGCTTCGCGGCGGGTGTTTTCCAGACCGTCGCGCTGGGCAGCGACCTCGGTCTTCAGCCGGTTGTATTCGGCGCCACGGAGGATGCCTTGACCGGTCGTGCCGAACAGGGCGCCGACCATTAGCAGCGCGACGGCTGCGTAGCCGGGCTTCTCGCGCATCGTCTGTCGACCGATTTCTACCGCGCGAACCACGCGCGGACCGATCTTTTCGAAGGCATGGACTGCGGTGGCCTGAACTGCGTGCGCGGCGGTCGTCATGTGACGGTGCGCAAGCTCGATGAAGCTGTGTAAAGTCATGGGTTCAATGTCTCGTTCGCGATCCAACACTCCGCCCAATCGACCCGCGGCACCGCCGCGGAGCGCCATCGATGCCCTGCTGGGCGGCGATGCCAGCGACCCGATCCGCCGGGCGCTGTGGCTTGAAGCACTGGATCATCAACTTCATCCCTATCTACCGCCGGGGCTCGCGGCGCATGCGCGCCTCGCGAACATCGATCGCGGAAGACTCGTTTACCTGGTGGACGCTCCGGTCTGGCATGCCCGACTGCGGCTTGCGGCAACCGACATCCTCGACGCGGCCCGTTCCATCGGACTGGAAGCGACGGATCTTGTCGTCAAGACCGCGAGCGGGCCGCAGGCGATGCGGCCTCAGAACGTCGGTACTGCAACGACCGTCACTGCCATTCCCCTCTCCGCAGCCGCACGCGAAGCCTTCGCGACTGCACTCGCTTCCGACGGCGATACCCCGCCACGGAAGGACTCTCCCTGATGTCCGCCTGCCCTGCCGAGCCCCGTTTTGGGCCGGCCGGAAAGGCGCGAAGGGGCAATCCTACCGGCCAGGGACCGGGGACAGGTTAAGAAGCCAGGGCTTTTTCGTTAATTTTTGGTAAAACGCACGACCGGAAGTCACGGATCGGGCAATTCGCCGGTTCCGTTCAGGCGGTGCAGAGGCCGGAAAGGCCGCTCAGGCCAGCTGTGGCAGACCGAAGACGACCGGCACCGGCTCGTGGCGCTCGAAGACCACCTCGTCCCAGGACGACTGCTCGGCGAGCAGGGCGCGGACCAGCTTGTTGTTCAAGGCATGGCCGGATTTGAAACCCTCGTAGGCACCCAGGATCGGGCCGCCGGCAAGGTACAGGTCGCCCACCGCGTCGAGGATCTTGTGGCGGACGAATTCGTCGGCATAGCGCAGGCCGTCGTCGTTCAGCACCCGGAATTCGTCGAGCACGATGGCGTTGTCCATCGACCCGCCCAGGCCGAGATTGCGCTCACGCATGAATTCAAGATCGTGCATGAAGCCGAAGGTGCGGGCGCGGCTGACTTCCTTGATGTAGTTCTCGGTGGAGAACTCCACGACCGCGCGCGAACGCGAGGCGGGAATCGCCGGATGGTTGAATTCGACAGTGAAACCGAGGCGGAAACCGTTGTAGGGCTCGAACCGGGCGATCTTGTCGCCGTCGCGGACTTCCACGGTCTTCAGGATGCGGATGAAGCGTTTCGGCGCGTTCTGTTCGACGATGCCCGCGGACTGCAGCAGGAACACGAACGGGCCGGAGGAACCGTCCATGATCGGCACTTCGGGCGCCGAAAGATCGATATAAGCGTTGTCGACGCCGAGGCCGGCAAGTGCGGACATCAGGTGTTCGACCGTCATCGCTTTGCCGCCGTCGTGCGTCAGACCGGTGCAGAGCATGGTTTCGGTGACGTAATCGGCGCGGGCCGGGATCTCTGCCACCGGGTCCAGATCGACGCGACGGAACACGATGCCGGTATTCACCGGTGCCGGGCGCATGGTCAGGTAGACCTTCTCGCCGCTGTGCAGGCCCACGCCGGTGGCGCGGATCATGTTCTGCAGGGTGCGTTGCTGGGCCATGGTCGGTGGGGTGCCGGAAAGTAGCGGTGTGCCGGAGAGCGTAAACGCAGCGGTTTTAGCGCTTGCGGACAGCGAGATTAACACGCGCGAGGCTGAACCTGAACGGAAGCGACAGACTGTTCCCGCACCGCAACATCGGGGGTTGGACCATTACGGCAAAAGCCCGCCGGGCCATGCAGCCCGGCGGGAAAGGACATCTTGCCGACACCCCGGCGGACAACCGGAATGTCGTGTTGTTGCATCGCACCGCCCGACCGGACTGCCGGGCAGATGCGGCTTGCGCCCGGTCAGTCGGCCTGACGGCGCAGGAACGCCGGGATATCCAGATAGCTGCTGTCGCTGCCGAAGTCGGCCGCTGCCGGCGTCGAAGTGTCGGTGTGACCGCGGCCACGCAGGTTGGCGGCGATACCGGCGCCCGGCGTGAAGCTCTCGGTCTCGTCGATCATCATCCCGGTGGTGCCGTCGCGACGGCCCTGGGTGTTGATCAACTGCACCTGCGGACGACGCACCGGGGCGAACGCTTCTTCGCGCTCGTTGCCGCGGACGGCCTGACGCGAGACCGAGCGGTTGAGGCCGGTGGCGACCACGGTCACCCGCACCTCATCCTGCATGTCGGGATCGAGCACGGTGCCGATGACCACGGTCGCGTCTTCCGAAGCGAAGTTCTCGATGGTGCGACCGACTTCGTCGAACTCGGCCATCGTGAAGTCCGGGCCGGCGGTGATGTTGACCAGGATGCCGTTGGCGCCGGCGAGGTTCACGTCGTCGAGCAGCGGATTGTTGATCGCGCCTTCGGCGGCGGCCTGCGCGCGGTCGTCGCCGCGGGCGGTGCCGGTGCCCATCATCGCCAGACCCATTTCGCTCATGACGGTGCGCACGTCGGCGAAGTCGACGTTGATCAGGCCCGGACGCACGATCAGATCGGCGATGCCCTGCACTGCGCCCTGCAGCACGTCGTTGGCGGCGCGGAATGCCTGGATCATGGTGGCGTTGCGGCCGAGCACGGTGATCAATTTCTCGTTCGGGATCGTGATCAGCGAATCGCAGTGCTGCGACAGCTCTTCGATGCCTTTCAGCGCCACCTGCATGCGGCGACGGCCTTCGAACGGGAAGGGCTTGGTGACGACGGCGACCGTGAGGATGCCCATCTCCTTCGCCAGTTGCGCGACGACCGGCGCGGCGCCGGTGCCGGTGCCGCCGCCCATGCCGGCGGTGATGAACACCATGTCGGCGCCCTGCAGCGCGTCCATGATGCGTTCGCGATCTTCCAGCGCCGCCTGGCGGCCGACTTCCGGATTCGCGCCCGCGCCGAGACCCTAGGTCACGTTGGTGCCCAGCTGCAGCTGAAGCTTTGCGCCGCAGTTCTAGATAGCCTGCGAAACGGTGTTGGCGGTGATGAACTCAACGCCCTCGATGCTGCCATTGACCATGTGCGCGACCGCGTTGCCGCCGCCGCCGCCCACGCCGACGACCTTGATGACCGCATTCGGCGCCATCTTTTCTACCAGTTCGAAATATGCCATGTCCGTGTCCTCGTCTAGTTATAGGTGTTGCTGTTGTCTGATCGTGTGTCGCCGTGAAACTTTTTTATCTCTACTCGCCTGATCGCTTTCGTTTCGCAAGCCGATGTCGCTGAAGGTCCGACGTATCGGCACAAGGATGTGCCGACGGTTCGAGCGAATCGCTCGAACCGGCAAGCGATCCGGGCTTCGCCTGGATCGCTTGCGCGGAAGTCGGGCAGGAAGCCCGATCTTTCGCTACAAGCTAAAACTCACCGCGATACCAGTTCTTCAATTTGTTGAACAAACCCACCGCGCGACCGGCCGGAATCACCGGACGGCGCGGATGCTCGATCTGGCTGCCCATCAGCAGCAGACCGACGCCCGACGCATGCACCGGATTGCCGACGACTTCGCCCAGCCCGGTGACGTGCTGTGGAATGCCCACGCGCACCGGCATCTGCAGCATCTCTTCCGCAAGTTCGATCACGCCTTCCATCTTCGAAGCACCACCGGTCAGCACCATGCCGGCGCGCACCAGTTCCTCGAAGCCGGAGCGGCGCAGTTCCGCCTGCACCATTTCGAAAATTTCCTCGTAACGCCCCTGCACGGCCTGCGCCAGCGCATGCCGCGGCAGGCGACGCGGCGGACGGTCGCCGACGCTCGGCACCTGGATGCTTTCCTCGGCCGTCGCCAACTGCGCGAGCGCACAGGCGTAGCGGACCTTGATCTGCTCGGCTTCCGGCGTCGGCGTGCGCAGCATGTGCGCAATGTCGTTGGTGACGTGATCGCCGGCGATCGGCAGCGATGCGGTGTGGCAGATCGCGCCGTGTACGAACACCGCGATGTCGGTGGTGCCGGCACCGATATCCACCAGCACCACGCCGAGCTCGCGTTCATCACTGGTCAGCACCGCGGTGCTGGACGCCAGCGCGGAGAAGATCAGATCGTCCACCTGCAGGCCGCAGCGCTGCACGCATTTGCTGATGTTGGCGGCCGCCGACTGCGCGCAGACCACGAGGTGCGCGTGCACTTCGAGGCGCACGCCGGTCATGCCGACCGGATTGCGGATGCCTTCCTGCGAATCGTCGAGCACGTAGTCGCGCGGGATCGCATGCAGGATCTTCTGGTCGGCCGGAATCGCCACCGCTTTGGCCGCTTCCAGCACGCGGTCCAGATCGGCGTAGCTGACTTCGCCGTCGCGGATCGGCACGATGCCCGGCGAGTTGCGGCACTGCACATGGTTGCCGGAAATCGATGCGTACACCGAACGGATCTCGCAGCCGGCCATCAGCTCGGCTTCTTCGATCGCGCGCTGGATCGATTGCACGGTGGATTCGATGTCGACCACGACGCCGCGCTTCAGCCCGCGCGACTCGTGCGTGCCGATGCCGATGACTTCGATGGGGTTGCCCGGCGAATACTCGCCGACCAGCGCCACCACCTTCGATGTGCCGATGTCGAGGCCGACGATCAGCGATTTGTCGCCCTTGCGATTCATGTCTTGTCCTGCACTTGCGTCGTAGCGGCGGGCTCGGGAACGATTCCCTGCCAGCTCAACGCGAAACCATTGGTGTAACGGAGATCGGCGCGATCCAAATGCTGCCCCTTCTGCGCCAGCATCTGCGGCAGCAGGCGCGCGAAACGCGCGAGCCGGAGTTTGGCGTCGTCGCGCCCGATCAGCAGTTCGGCGCCGTTCGAAAGCGTCAACGACCAGCTGCCGCGACGATCGATGCTGAGCGTGCGCACATCGAGGCCGCCCGGCGCGAACATCGCCCGCGATTCGTTGTAGAGCGCGACGATATCGGCGCTGCGCGATTCGGGGCCATCGAAGCGCGGCAGGCCATTGGGCACCGCCACGCCCTTGCTGGCGAAAATGCGACCACGTTCGGACAGCAGGCGATCCTTGCCCCACCACGCGAACGGGCGATGCTCGACCACATGCACCACCAGCACATCGGGCCACTGTTTGCGGACTTCCGCGCGTTCGACCCACGGCAATTTCGCCACGGCGACCTGCGCATCGGCCAAGCGCACCGCGAAGAACCCGCGCTCCGCGTGCGGCATCAGCGCGGCCTGCAGCTGTCGATCATCGACGCGCTCCAGATCGCCGACCACGCGCAGGGTGCGCAGCGGCCAACGCTCGGCGCCCGCCCAGCCCTGGATGACCGCCACCACCGGCAGGATCACCAGCGCCAGCGCCAGCAGCCACGCGACGAGTCGCAGGAAGGCATTCATCGGCCGCCCACCTCCGCCATCGTCGTTTCGAGAATCAGCCAGCACAGCGTCTCGAAATCGATGCCGATCTGACGCGCGGCTTTCGGCACCAGCGAGTGACTGGTCATGCCCGGCGCGGTGTTGATTTCGATCAATTGGAAACCGCTGCGACGATCGCGCATCACGTCGACGCGGCCCCAGCTGCTGCAGCCGGCGGCGCGGAACGCGCGCAGCGCAAGATCGCGGATGGCGATCTCGTCGTCGCCTTCCAGACCCGGGCAAAGATACTGGGTGTCGTCGGCGATGTATTTGGCGTGGTAGTCGTACCACTCGCCGGCCGGGACGATGCGGATCGACGGCAGCGCGAGGTCGCCGAAGATACCGACGGTGAATTCGTCGCCGACCACCATCTGTTCCATCAACAGTTCGCCGGCGTAACCCGCGGCAAAAGCTTCCGCCGGTGCGAGATCCGCTTCGGCGAGGATGCGGAACACGCCGACGCTGGAACCTTCGCTCGACGGCTTCACGAATACCGGCAGACCCAGCGCGCGCGCGGCAGCGGTCATGTCGTCGCCGTGGCGCAGACGCGCGAACTTCGGCGTCGGCAGACCCTCGCTGGCCCACACCTGCTTGGTGCGGATCTTGTCCATGCTCAGTGCGGAACCGAGCACGCCGGAGCCGGTGTACGGCACGCCGAGCGCGTCCAGCGCGCCCTGCAGCACACCGTCTTCGCCGCCGCCCTTGTTGCCGTGCAGGATGTTGAAGACGCGATCGAATTCGCCGGCGCGCAGCGCGTCGATCAACGCCGGGATGCCGTCGACCGCATGCGCATCAACGCCGCGCGAACGCAGCGCGTCCAGCACGTTGCGACCGGACTCCAACGACACCGCGCGTTCGGCGCTGGTGCCGCCCATCAGCACGGCGACGCGGCCGAACGCGGCAGCGTCATCGATGCGCGGCGCGGGAATGGACGGCGTGGAAATAAGTGCAGTCACGACTTCGAATCCTCTGCTGCGTTGTTCGTAAAACCCTGAGTGGAAATCTGCTGCGCCGCGGCGCCGATATCGCCTGCGCCCATCATCAGCAGCAGATCGCCGTCGCGAAGCACGTCGGGCAGCACGCTCGCGAGATCCGCGGCGCTGCCCACCACCCCCGGGTCGATGCGGCCACGCGCGCGGATGCGGCGCGCCAGCGACTTGGCGTCGGCGCCGGCGATCGGCGCTTCGCCGGCCGGATAGACTTCGGTGAGCACCAGCGCGTCGACGTTCGACAGCACCGCGGCGAAATCGTCGAACAGATCGCGCGTGCGGCTGTAGCGGTGCGGCTGGAACGCAACGACCAGGCGGCGCTCCGGCCAGCCGCCGCGCGCGGCTTCGAACACTGCTTCAAGCTCTTTCGGATGATGGCCGTAGTCGTCGACCAACAGCACCTTCGCGTCGTGCGCGGTCGTGAGTTCGCCGAGCAGATTGAAACGACGGCCGATGCCCGCGAATTTTTCCAGCGCGCGCGCGATCGCTTCCGGCGCCACGCCCAACTGCCAGCCGATGGTCGCCGCGGCCAGCGCGTTCTGCACATTGTGGCGACCGGGCAGCGCCAGCGTCGTCGGCGTGCGCGTGCCGTCGGGCAGGCACAGGGTGAAGCGCATCGCGCCGCCGGACTGCTCGACATCTTCGGCGCGCACGTCGGCATGTGCGGCGAATCCGTAACTGATGACGTGACGCGGCATGTCGACGGCGAGCGCCGCGACTTCCGGATCGTCGATGCACAGCACCGCAAGGCCGTAGAACGGCAGGCGGTGCAGGAATTCGGAGAATGCGGCCTGCACCCGCGCGAAATCGCCGCCGTAGTTTTCGAGATGATCGGCGTCGATATTGGTGACGACCGCGATCAGCGGATTCAGGCGCAGGAAGCTGCCGTCGCTCTCGTCGGCTTCGGCCGCGAGCCAGTCGCCGCTGCCGAGCCGCGCATTGGCGCCAGCCGCGAGCAGCTGACCGCCGATGACGAAGGTCGGATCCAGTCCGCCCTCGCCCAGCACGCTCGCGGTGAGCGACGTGGTGGTGGTCTTGCCGTGGGTGCCGGCGATGGCGATGCCGCGACGGAAACGCATCAGTTCGGCCAGCATTTCGGCGCGCGGCACCACCGGAATGCGCTGCGCGCGCGCTTCCATCCATTCGGGGTTGTCGCGCTTGATCGCGCTGGACACGACCACGCAGTCGGCGCCGAGCACGTTGGCGGCGGCGTGGCCGCGACAGACGGTGGCGCCAAGCGATGCGAGCCGGCGGGTGACCGCGTTCTCGGCATTGTCGGAACCGGACACCTGATAGCCCAGCGTACACAGCACTTCGGCGATGCCGCTCATGCCGGCGCCGCCGATGCCGACGAAATGCACGCGCGGAAAAGCTTTCGAGAGATCTTTGGTGTCGAGCAGACGGCGGATCATGCGTGCGGCTCCTGGTTCATACCTGCCTGTTGCTTGCCGACTTGCAGAACGGCGTCGGCGACGCGGTCGGCCGCATCGGGTTTGGCGAGCGAACGCGCAGCGTCCGCCATCGCGAGGCGCTTTGCCGGATCGCTGGCGAGTTCGCGCAGCGTCGTCGTCAGACGTTCGGCCAGCGTCGCGTCCTGTTTCAGCAACACCGCCGCGCCGCGCTCCACGAGATACAGCCCGTTCTTGGTCTGATGGTCGTCCACAGCGGTCGGCAGCGGAATCAGTACGCTGGCGACACCGGCAGCGCAGACTTCGGCGAGTGTGAGCGCACCGGCGCGGCAGACCACGACATCGGCCCAGGCATAGGCCGCGGCCATGTCGGCGATGAAGGGTTCGACCGACGCATCGACGCCGGCAGCGGCATAGGCGCGCGCTGCGTCCTCGCGCATCTTCTCGCCGCACTGGTGGCGCACTTCGATGCCCGCGTCCTGCAGCTGACGCAGCGCCTGCGGCACCGATTCGTTGAGCGCGCGCGCGCCCTGACTGCCGCCGAGCACCAGCAGATGCAATGCGCCGCCGCGATTCTCGAAACGTTCGCGCGGCGTGGCGATATCGCTGATGACGCTGCGCACCGGATTGCCGACCACGATTTCCTTGCCCGGAAAGGCATCCGGAAAACCGGTGAGCACGGATCGCGCGAACTTCACCAGGACGCGATTGGTCATGCCCGGCGCGCGGTTCTGCTCGTGTACCAGCAGCGGAATGCCGGCCAACGCCGCAGCGATGCCGCCCGGTCCCGCCGCGAAGCCGCCGAAGCTGATCACCGCGCGCGGACGATGTTTGCGCAACACGCGCGCGGCGGCGCGGATCGCGGACAACACGCGCAGCGGCGCGCGCAGCAGCGGACCGATGCCTTTGCCGCGCAGGCCGGAAATCGCGATGGTTTCGATGGCGATGCCGTGCTGCGGGACCAAGCGCGTTTCCATGCCGCCGTCGGCGCCGAGCCAGACCACCGGCACGTCGCGGGCGCGCAGCGCCGCCGCGACCGCGAGGCCCGGAAAAATGTGGCCGCCGGTGCCGCCGGCGAAAATCATCACCGGCGCATTGGGCGCAGAGGCAGCCGCGTTCATGCGCCCCTCCCGAAGGTCGGTTCGACGCGATCGCGCAGGCGACTGGTGCCGCGCACGCCAGCGGTGCGCGGGTGATTGCCCAGCGCCGGGCCGCTGCTGGAGGCCAGCGGCTGCGCCGTCGACGGTACGCCGGGCGAAGATTGCGCCGCTTCGCCGCGCAGACGCGCGACCTGACGTTCGGCGCGATCGAGTTCGTAGGAAATCCGCAGCAGCAGACCGAGCGCCGCGCAGGTGCCCAGCACGCTGGAACCGCCATAGGAAATCAGCGGCAGGGTCAAACCTTTCGTCGGCAGCAGACCGAGATTCACGCCGATCGAGACGAAGCTCTGCAGGCCGATCATCAGCGCCACGCCGAAAGCGCAGTAGCCCGCGAAATGACGGCGCATCTCGACGCACTTCAGACCCAGCCAGAACGCGCGGCCGACCAGCACCACATACAGCGCGATCACCAGGCAGACGCCGATGAAGCCCAGCTCCTCGGCGATCACCGCCAGGATGAAGTCGGTATGCGCTTCCGGCAGGTACGCCAGCTTCTGCACCGAGCCGCCGAGGCCGACGCCGAACCATTCGCCGCGCCCCACCGCCATCAATGCGTTGGTGAGCTGATAACCGCTGTCGAAGGGATCCGCCCACGGGTCCCAGAACGACGTGAAGCGCCGCCAGCGGTAAGGTTCGGCGATCGCGATCATCGCCAGCACCGGCAGACCGACCAGCACGGGACCGAACATCCGCGGCAGATGCACGCCGCCGAGAATCAGCATGCCGGCGGTGATCGAGAGGATCAGCGACAGCGAACCGAAATCAGGCTGCTTGATGAGCAAGGCGACGATCGCCACTGCGACGCCGAGCGGCTTGAGCATCGCACTCCAGGTCGCGTTCACTTCATCGCGGAAGCGCACCAGATAGCTGGCGAGCCAGATGATGTACATCAGCTTCACCGCTTCCACCGCCTGGAAGCCCATGATGCCGAAATTGAGCCAGCGCTTCGCGCCGTTGACGGTCTTGCCGATCCCCGGAACGAACACGAAGATCAACAGCACGAAGCACAACACCAGCATCAGCCGGTCCTGCTGCTCGATGCTCTTGAGTTCGGTGCGCATCAGGAAGCCGGCCACGCCCGCGCCGAGCACGAGGAACACCAGGTGCTTGGTGAGGAAATAGTACGGACCGACATCGAGCCCTTCGCCGATGGCGATCGAGCTGGACGCGACCATCACCACGCCGAGGCAGGCCAGCGCGATCGACGCGCCGAGCAGCCACGGGTCGTAGCGGCCGGGCAGCGCGTCGAGGCGCGTTGCCTGCTGGCCGAGACCGAAGCGCGGGAGGGAGAGCCAGTCGAGCATCAGCGGATCTTCAACGTGGCGAGGCCGACGAGCACGAGAATCACGGAGATGATCCAGAAGCGCACGATGACGCGCGGCTCCGGCCAACCCTTGAGTTCGAAGTGATGATGGATCGGCGCCATCCGGAACACGCGCTTGCCGGTGAGCTTGAACGATGCGACCTGGATCATGACCGACAGCGTTTCGATCACGAAGATGCCGCCCATCAATACCAGCACCAGTTCCTGACGCACGATCACTGCGATGCAGCCGAGCACGGCGCCGAGCGCGAGCGCGCCGATGTCGCCCATGAACACCATCGCCGGGTAGGTGTTGAACCACAGGAAACCCAGACCGGCGCCGGCGATGGCCGCGCAGATGATCACCAGTTCACCCGCACCGGGCACAGGCGGGATCTGCAGATAGCTGGAGAACACCGCGTTGCCGGATGCATAGGCGAACACGCCCAACGCACACGCGACCAACACGGTCGGCATGATCGCGAGACCGTCGAGGCCGTCGGTGAGATTCACCGCATTCGAGAAACCGACAATCCAGAAATATGCGATGAACACGAAGAAGATCGCGCCGCCGATGCCGACCAGCGGCAACGCGACTTCCTTGAAGAACGGGATGTAGAGTGTCGTCGCCGCGGGCGCGTCGGCGGTGAAATACAGGAACAGGCCGGCGGCCAGACCGCATACCGACTGCAGCGCGTACTTGGTGCGCGAACGCATGCCGTTGGGATCGCGCTTGACGATCTTGATCCAGTCATCCCACCAGCCGATGCAGCCGTAGGCGACCATCACCGCCAGCACCAGCCAGACATAACGGTTGCGCAGGTCGCCCCACAGCATCACCGATGCGATCACCGTCAGCAGGATCAGCGCGCCGCCCATCGTCGGCGTGCCGGCTTTCACGATATGCGTCTGCGGGCCGTCCTTGCGGATCGGCTGGCCGCCCTTGAGCTGGGCGAGACGCGCGATCACTGCAGGCCCCCACCACAGCGACAAGGCCAGCGAGGTCAGCGCCGCGAGAATGCCGCGGAAGGTCAGATAACCGAACAGGCCGAACAGACTTTGCAGTTGCTCCAGCCAGCGGGTCAATTCAAGCAACATGCGCATCTCCCCCGCCCGCGTCGTCCGCGTGCATTTCGTTTATCGACATTTCATTCATGAGCATGGCGTTCACGATCCGGTCCATCGCGCTGCCGCGAGAGCCCTTGATCAAGACCCGCAGCATTTCGGGCGCAGCGCTCGATGCGATATCGGCGCGCAATGCATCTTCGAGGGCATCGTGGCTTTCGAAACTGCGGCCGTCGTTGCCGAACGCCTCCGCCGCCGACGCACTGAATTCGCCCAGCGTGTACAGGCGCGCGACGCCGGATGCCTTCGCGCGACGCCCGACTTCGGCGTGCAGCGAAGCCGCGTCGTCGCCGAGTTCGCGCATGTCGCCGAGCACCAGCCAGCGTTCGCCGCCGCCCGCCGAGAGCGTGTCGATCGCGGCGTTCAGCGAACCCGGATTCGCGTTGTAGCTGTCGTCGATCAGCATCGCGCCGCCGGCGAGGCGATGCGTGTTCAAGCGCCCGGCCACCGGCTGCGCGGCGTTGAGGCCAATCGCGATCACGGACAGTTCGATTCCGGCGCCCAGCGCCAGCGATGCCGCGGCCAATGCATTGAGGACATTGTGACGCCCGGGCATCGGCAGCGCGATCTGCGCCTCGCCCTGCGGCGCGACCAGTACGAAGCGCGAGCCTTCGGCGTCCAGCGCGACATCGCGCGCGGTCACGTCGGCATTCGCGTCCAGCGCGAAGCGGATCAGACGATGACCGTGCGCGCGTTCCGCGAAATACGGCGCGAATGCATCATCGGCATTGATCGTCGCCACGCCGTCGGCCGGCAGCGCGTCGTAGATCGCGGCCTTGGTGTCGGCGATGCCGAGCAGGCTGCCCATGCGCTCGATGTGCGCCGGCGCGATGTTGTTGACCAGCGCCACGTCCGGCCGGACGATCCCGGTGAGATACGCGATGTCGCCCGGCTTGCCGGCGCCCATTTCGTAGATGGCGTACAGCGCATCTTCCGGCGCATCCAGCACCGCGAGCGGCAAACCGATCTCGTTGTTGCGATTGCCCGGCGTGGTGTAGGCGCGGCCGGGCATGCCCTGCGCCGCGACGGCGGCTTCCAGGATCGCGAACGTGAGCGCCTTCACGCTGGTCTTGCCGTTGCTGCCGGTCACCGCCAGCACTCTGGTGGCGCGCGTCCGCTGCACCGATGCGGCCAGCGAAGCCAGCGCGCGCTCGGTGTCCGCGACCACGATCTGCGGGATCGACACATCCGACTGTCGCGACACCAGTGCGGCGCACGCGCCGCGCGAGGCCGCCTGCACGACGTAATCGTTGCCGTCGAAATTCTCGCCCTTCAGCGCGATGAACAGCGACGCGCCAGAGGCATCGGCGTCGAGTTTGCGGGTGTCGGTCGCCCATGCGTCCACCGTCAGATCGGCGCCAATGAGACGTCCATTGACGGCCTGGGCGATACGCGAGAGCAGCAGCGGCGTCATGCGCGCGCCTCCAGCGCCGCGCGCGCAGTCGCGGTGTCGTCGAACGGATACTGCACGCCGTCGACTTCCTGGTACAGCTCGTGACCCTTGCCGGCGATCAGCACGATATCGTTCGCGGCGGCCGTGGCGATCGCATGCGCGATAGCGAAGGCGCGATCGCGGCGGATGACGATTGCATCAGGCCTCGCGAAGCCCGCGACGATATCGGCGACGATGGCATCGCCGTTCTCGGTGCGCGGATTGTCGTCGGTGACGATCACCGCATCGGCGCGCGCTTCAGCGATGGCCGCCATCTGCGGGCGCTTGCCGCGGTCGCGGTCGCCGCCGCAGCCGAACACGCAGACCAACCGGCCAGCGGCATGCGCGCGCAGGCTGGTCAACGCCTGCTCCAGCGCGTCGGGCGTATGCGCGTAATCGATCACCACCAGCGGCAGACGGCCGTCGCCGCCGAGACGATTCATGCGCCCATGCACCGGCTGCAGCACCGACAGCACACCAGCGATGTCCGCCGGCGTTTCGCCCAGCGCATGCAGCGCACCGGCGACCGCGAGCAGATTGTCGACGTTGAAACGGCCCAGCAGCGGCGAGCGCACGGCATGCGCTTCGACGGCACGGGTTTCGCCATCGATGCGCAGCGCGAACGAGAGCCCGGCGAGATCGAGCACGATGTCGTCGGCGCGCAGGTTCGCCGCCTTAGCGCCGCGCGAACTCACGCCGACCGCGCGGATCGGCGCGCGGATGTCCGCATGCAATTCGCGACCGAACGCATCGTCGAGATTCAGCACTGCGGCTTCAAGACCCGGCCATGCGAACAGCTTCGCCTTCGCCGCGCCATAAGCGTCCATCGTGCCGTGATAGTCGAGATGGTCGCGGGTCAGGTTCGTGAACATGCCGACCTTGAAATGCACGCCGTCGACGCGGCCCTGATCGAGCGCATGCGAACTGACTTCCATCGCCACCGCATCGGCGCCGGCATCGCGCAGCTGTGCGAGCAGCGCGTGCAATTGCAGCACCAGCGGCGTGGTGAAGCCGGTCGGCACCGCTTCGCCATACAGGCCGGCGCCGAGCGTGCCGATGGTGCCGGCGCGACGACCGCGCAGCGTCCACGCCTGCGCCAACAGCTGTACGGTCGAGGTCTTGCCGTTGGTGCCGGTGACGCCGACGGTGGTCATCGTCCGCGAGGGTTCGCCGTGGAAACGATCGGCCATCGCGCCGAGGCGCGCGCGCAGGTCCGGCACGGCGATCATCGGCATATCGCCAGCATCCGTCGCCGCGAATTCAGCGGGCATCGGCGGCTCGAACAAGGTCGCAACCGCGCCGGCCGCTTTTGCCTGCGCCAGAAAATTCAAACCATGCGCACCGAAGCCGGCGATGGCCACGAAAGCATCGCCAAGCTTGATCGCGCGACTGTCCTGCACGAGACCGCTGATTTCGAGCCCATGCGGAACGCCCGCCACATCGGGCAGCAATTCCGCGAGGCGCATGCGACGACTCATCGCGCACCTCCGGCTGCGGGCAGCGCATCGATCGCTTCCGCCAGCGCGGCGGGCATCGGCGCGACGGACGGCGGCGCAGCGGGTTTCGATGCCGCGGGCAGCAAGGCCGGCACGATGCCGGCCTGACGATTGCCTGCTTGACGATTGCGTTTCGCGTCGGTGGCGGCCTGCGCCGCGAGCCAGGTGTCGATGTCGTCCGGCGGCACGTCCATCAATCGCAGCGCGCCTTCCATCACGTTCTTGAACACCGGCGCGGACACCACGCCGCCGTAGTAGCCGCGCGCCGGATCGGGGTCGTCGATCACCACCGCCATCGAGAAGCGCGGGTTGTCCACCGGCACCAGACCGGCGAAGAATGCGAAGTAACGCCGCGAATAGCCGCCGTTGCTGGCCTTGCGCGCGGTACCGGTCTTGCCGGCGACGTGATAGCCCAGAATCGCAGCCTGGGGAGCGGTGCCGCCCGGCTCGGTCACGGTCTGCATCATCCGTACGACTTCGCGCGCAATACGTTCGTCGAGCACCTGCACCGTCTCGCCCACTTCGCCCTTGACGAAAGTCGGCACGATCGCGCGGCCACCGTTGCCCAGGGTCGCGTAGGCGTGCGCGATCTGCAGCGGCGTGGCGCTCAGGCCGTAACCGTAGGACATGGTCTGCTTGCTGGTGCCGCTCCAGCGCGCGGGTTTCGGCAACAGCCCGGGGTTTTCGCCCGGAAAACCGCTGCCGGTGCTGCGGCCGTAGCCGAAACGCGCCAGGAAGTCGTAGAAATCCTTGTTCGGCAACATATGCACGATCTTCGCCGCACCCACGTTCGAACTCTTGGTGATCACGCCGGTGGTGTCGAGCACACCGTAATTGTGGGTGTCGGTGGTGCGGTATTTGCCGTTCGGCATCCAGCCGGGATTGGTGTTGAACACCGTTTTCGGCGTGATCACACCGGCTTCCAGCGCCGCGGCCACGGTCAGCGGCTTCATCGTCGAACCCGGTTCGATCAGATCGGTCACCGCGCGGTTGCGGTGCGCATCGCGATTGCCCAGCCCGACCGCGTTCGGATTGAACGACGGCAGATTCGCCATCGCCAGCACTTCGCCGGTGGCGACATCGAGCACCACCGCGGAACCGCTGGTGGCGCCGCTTTCGAGCAGCGCGCGCTTCAGTTCGCGATAGGCGAGAAACTGGATGCGACGGTCGATGGTCAGGGTCAGGCTTTTGCCCGGTTCGGCGGCGCTCACCAGATCGACTTCTTCGACGGTGCGGCCGCGACGGTCGCGGATCACCCGCTTCATGCCGGCGGTGCCGCGCAGCCATTCGTCGAACGCCAGCTCCAGGCCTTCCTGGCCGCTGTCGTCGATGTTGGTGAAGCCGAGCACGTGCGCGATCGCCTCGCCCTGCGGGTAATACCGGCGGTATTCGCGCTGCGAGAACACGCCCGGGATATTCAGCGCGAGGATCCGGCGCGCTTCGGCCGGATTCATCCGACGCTTGAGATAGACGAACTCCTTGTCCGCGCGCTGAGTCAACTTGCGGGTGAGTTGATCGGCATCGATGCCGAGCGCCGCCGCGAGCCTCGGCAGCGTCTGCGGCGACTTCAGCACTTCCTGCGGGTTCGCCCAGATCGATTCGACCGGCGTCGACACCGCCAGCGGCTCGCCGTTGCGGTCGGTGATCATGCCGCGACTGGTCGGAATCTCGACATCGCGCAGGAAGCGTTCGTCGCCCTGCTGCTGATAGAACTCGCTGCGCACCAGTTGCACGTCGACCGCGCGCGCGACCAGCGCCAGCGCGCACACCCCGAGCGCGCCGGTGACCAGCATCAGCCGGCCGCGCAGATCGAAACGGGCGCGGCCGCGCGGCGTCGGGCCGCGACGGTCGTTGCGGCGCTGCCAGCGTTCGCGAAGAGACGTCGCCCAGTTCATGGGCGCACCACCACGATATCGGCCGGCTCCGGCGTCTTCATGCCGAGTCGGCTGCGCGCGATCTGATCGATGCGATTGCTTTCCGCCCAGGTCGCCTGCTCGAGCTGCAGGCGGCTGAATTCGATATTGAGCTCGTCGCGCACCTTCTCGTGCCGCGACAGCTCGACGAACAGCTGGCGGTGGCTGTAGCGCGCGTCGACGACGCCGATCGCCGAGATCAGGTTGGCGAGGATCAGCACGGCGACGATCAGGCGCAGGCTCATGCCGCACCCGCCAGTTTTTCGGCCACGCGCAGCACGGCGCTGCGGGCGCGCGGGTTGAGGGCGAGTTCGGCGTCGGTCGCTTTCTGCGAGCCGCCGATGTTCGCCAGGGTCGGCGTGAACGCGATCTCGACCGGCATCCGGCGGTTGGCCGGCGGCGCCTTGGCGTGTTTGAGGATGAAGCGTTTGACGATGCGGTCTTCCAGCGAATGGAAACTGATCACCGCGAGCCGGCCGCCGGGCTTCAATGCCGCGAGCGCGGCGTCGAGGCCACGTTCGAGGTCTTCGAGTTCGCGATTGATGAAGATGCGGATGGCCTGGAAGCTGCGGGTTGCGGGATGGATCTTCTGGGCGCCGCGCGGGACGACCGAAGCGATGAGATCGGCCAACTGCGCGGTGCGCGTCAGCGGCGCGTCGTCGCGACGGGCGACGATCGCGCGGGCGATGCGCCGGCTCTGCTTTTCCTCGCCGTAGGTCCACAGCACGTCGGCGATCTCGCGGTCGTCGGCATGCGCCAGCCACTGCGCTGCGCTTTCGCCGCTGTCGGGGTCCATGCGCATGTCGAGCGGGCCGTCCTTGCCGAAGCTGAAGCCGCGTTCGGCGACATCCAGCTGCGGCGACGACACGCCGAGGTCGAACAGCACGCCGTCGAGCCCCTGCTGGGCGAGCATCCACTGGGCGAGGTCGATGAAGCTGCCGCGATGGATCGAGACGCGCGGGTCTGCGCCGAACTCGCGTTCGGCGACGAGGATCGCTTCGGGATCCTTGTCCATCAGCAGCAACCGACCTCCGGCATTCAAGCGTTCCAGCACGCCACGGGCATGACCGCCGCGTCCGAACGTGCCATCCAGATACGACCCGTCCTCCAGAATCCGCAGCCCTTCCATGACCTGCGCGTACATGACAGGCAAGTGCAGCACCGGAAGGTGGGCGGGCACTGCACCCGCGCCACCGGCGGTCACAGTTGCAGGTCGAGCAGCGCCTCGCCGAGATCCGCATCGCTGAGCGTCATGCGGATCTGCGCGTGGTGCGCCTGCTCGCTCCATAGTTCGAACTTGTCGCCCATCCCGAGCAACACTGCGCGCTTTTCGATGCCGACCGCGCTGCGGTGGCTCGCCGGCACGCCGATGCGGCCGTTGCCGTCGGGTTCGACGAAAGTCGCCGCACCCACCAGCTTCAGCTGCAGCGTGCGGCTGACGCTCTTGGTTCTGGGCAGCGCGTTGACCTGATCCCGGACCCGCTCCCAGACCGGCTGCGGATAGAGGTACAGCGAACCGGCTTCGAAAGGGTTGTAGGTGATGACCAGCCGGCTGTCGCACGCCCGCGCGATCAAGTCCCGGTAGCTGGTCGGAATCGCCAGTCGGCCCTTGTCGTCGATCGTGATGGCGGTCTCACCCTGGAACACTTTGCCTGCCTGGTTGTGCCCGTCTTCGGCGGGCTTGGTCAACTCGGAAAAACCACTAAAGACCCGGTTTTCCCACGAGTCGCCACATTAGGAGTCGTACACAGGGTTGTCAACAACTTTCTGAGACCAAATTCACTAAGTCCGTCAATGACTTGCAGCGATGTTCACAGACTGGTTCAAGGTTTATCCACAAGCCTCTGTTTAGTCTCAAATTTTGAGATTCGGGCACCACAGGGCGCTCGATCCGGCGACCTGAAGACAAGCCGAACCGTGACCGGAGCCGCATGTGTTGGAGCCGCCTGGCGGCCGGATTCCGCAGACGGGGCCTGCGACGCTGAACGGGACCGATGCCGGGCTGCGGCAACACCCCGCTCCGGGCGCGCCGGCCGACCGGATGCCTGCCCTGAGCCCCTTCCGCGCCGCGACCTTTCGGATCGGCTGTCACAAGAAGCGGAGCAATATTCTGCAAGAATCGGGATGTCGGGCCGCGTCTTCGGACACCGCCCGCCCCAGGTCGCAGGACGCGACCGGGCCGTCTGAGACACCACCGCGGACCCACCGCATCGCAAGGAGCATCGGAACGCATGGACATGCGACTCCCGCAAGACCCGCCCGGACGGGCGCACCTCCCTCCGGGGATCGCCACCGACGTTCCGCGCCTCGGATCGAGTCGCGGCCGCGCCGCGCACTGACCCCCTTCCGCTCCCCTGCCGCAACGGTTTCCGCCGTTGCGTCCACCGTGGCCGCGCGCGTCGCGGCCTGTCCGCCCGTCCCGGGCATCTTCCGAGAAAGCACCCATGAAACTCGTTCCGCTCGCCCTGTTGGGCGCCGCCGCGTTCGCGCTGCTTGCGCTCGTTTCTCCCCGCACCGCCGAGGCGCAGTCGCTGAAAGGCGCCAACTGGCTGCGTACCAACCACAACTACAACGAAGTCCTCGCCAACGATCCGCGCCGGATCGGCTGGAACCTGGAGATCGCCAAGGACATGCCCACGCTGCTCGGGCAGCCCACGAACTATCGAACCCTGTACGCGCAGTACGGTATCCGCACCCTGGCGCGGCTGGCGTTCGACATCAAGCCCAGCTATTCGGAAAACATCGCGCTCAACGCCAGCAGCTTTTTCGAATGCCCGAGCATCAACGACCTGATGAACCGCATCGACGCCGAGGCGGCACGGGTGTCGTCGGAGGAAGCGATCGGCGCCTTCATCCTGGCCAACGAACCGAACCTGAGCAGCGAGTGGAACCACTCCGGCACCGCGTATGGGCGCGTGTACAAGTGCTACCGCCAACGCTGGACGACCAATCCCCACCATGCCGGCAGGCCGCTGCTGGCCTCCGGCCCGGGCGGCTGCCTCTCCGGCACCTGCCCGCTGTTCTACAGCGGCATGACCAATGCGATGGGCGCGGTGGTGGACGGCTTCGCGATCCACGCCTACGGCACCAACGGCGGCGGCTTCGCCAGCGAACTCAACTGGCAGTTGAACGCCATCAATCAGGCCGTGAACGTCGCGGTACGCGGCAAGCCGGTGTATGTGACCGAATTCAACACCGGCGCGAGAGCAGGGCTTCCGTTGAGCACGCCGCCCTCAGCGGCTTACTTCAATGACGTGATCGCGGCGGTGCGCAACGTCAACGCCAGCGGGCAGATCAAGGCGCTGCTGTATTTCGTGGATTCGCCGGATTCCTGGATCCGCGGCGGCGAACGTTGCCATCCGGCAGCCACGCCCCCGGCGGGCACCTGGACCCAGAGTTCGCTGTGCTACAACGGCAACTGGCGCAACGACTGGATGCAGGCGGGCGGCACCGCCACGACGCTGAATGCGGCGATTTCGCTCTCCGGCCTGCCGGCGTTCATGATGCCGGGCCACATCCAGCGGTTCGACGCCAATGCGCGCAACGCCGGCACCGCCACCTGGGACGGCGGCGGGGTCACGAGCTGGTTCCGCCTCGGCGCGCACACCGGCAACGGCTTCATGTTCAGCCATATGCCGCAATGCGGCGGCTACGCCAACAACACCGCAGACGCCCGCGCCTACACCTGCACCGCGGTGGCGCCCAACGCCGTCGGCCAGTATCGCGTACAGGCGCGCGCGCCCTTCGTCGCCAGCAACGCCACCTATTCGGTGCGGATGGTGCGCGACGGCGTGGCCTGGTTCGGCACCAGCGCCGCGCAGAACGTGATGATCGGCCAGACCAACTGCGGTTCGGCGCTCACCCAATGCATCCTGCGCATGCGCCCCGATGTGCTGCCCTTCTACCAGGCCAACGGCTGGAACACCTCCTGCAGCAATCGCGACGCCGTCGTCAACAACTGGTGCGGCCAAGTGGACAGCGACGGCAGTTGCCCCGCGCTCAAGGCCGGCCCTTGCGCCGCCTTCAACAGCGCGGTCCGCTGCCCGGCGTTCAACCAGATCGGCGGCGTGGTGATCGCGCGCGCGGACACCTACCCGGGATACAAGGCCTGCGGCGCCAACAGCCTGATGCACACCTGCGGCACCGATGGCGTCTGGGCGGGGTCGAGCACCGCCTGCAAGTGAGTCCGTGGCATTCCACTGAGCTTGCTCTGCAGGCCGAAGCCATGCCGAGCATCTAATAGCCCCCTGAGTCAGGGGGCGGCTCGCGCGCAGCGCGAGCGGGGGTATTGGAGTGGCTGGCGGGGCCCAAGATTAGCAAAGTGCGTTTGCGAAGCTTGGGGTTTTT
>CBIHKW010000045.1:0-29438 GCA_966203835.1 uncultured Thermomonas sp. | reverse complement strand
CTGGTGCTGGTCAACGGCAAGCGCCGCCACACCACCGCACTGATCAACCTCAACGGCAGCCAGGGCCGCGGCGCATCGCCGGTGGACCTGAACGCCATTCCGATTTCCGCCATCCAGCGCGTCGAAGTGCTGCGCGACGGCGCCTCGGCGCAGTACGGCTCCGACGCCATCGCAGGCGTGGTCAATATCGTGCTCAAGGGCAGCGATCACGGCGGCAGCATCGCCCTGACCGGCGGCCAGTACAGCGCCGGCGACGGCCAGACCGTGCAGTTGTCGGGCGATGTCGGCATCAAACTCGGCGAAAGCGGCTCGCTGCATCTGGCCGCCGAAGCGCGCAACCAGGACCAGACCGATCGCGCGCGCCCCTACCTGCTGGCGCCGGGCGTGACCGTGCGTCCGAGCACCGCCCCGCCGCCGGGCGCGGTGGTGCAGCGCTACGGCGACCCGGAAGTCGAACAGTACGCGGTCTCGGCGAACGCCGAAATTGTCGTCAACGATGCGCTGAGCTTCTACGGCTTCGCCAACGCCAGCCGCCGCGACGCGCTGTCGAACGGCTTCTATCGCACCGCCGCCGACACCCGCAACATCCCGGCGATCTATCCCGACGGCTTCCTGCCGCAGATCCGCAACATCGCCGAGGACCGCGCGTTCGTGGTCGGCCTGCGCGGTCTCACGGTGCTCGATTGGGATGTCGACCTCAGCTACAACTACGGCAACAACGATCTGAGCTTCGGCGTGGAGAACAGCCTCAACCGCAGCATCGGCCCGACCTCGCAGCGGAATTTCGACGCCGGCGCGCTGGAAATCACCCAGCACGTGCTGAATCTCGACGTGACCCGCGGTTTCGACGTGGGCTGGCTGTCGTCGCCACTGAACGTGGCCTGGGGCCTGGAATGGCGCGGCGAAGGCTTCAAGCAGACGGCCGGCGAACCCGCGTCCTACATCAACGGCGGGGTACTGCTGCCGGGCGGCGTACCCGCCCCTTCGGGTTCGCAGGTGTTCCCGGGCTTCCAGCCGGGCGACGCCGGCGATTTCAATCGCGAAAGCTATGCCGCGTATCTCGACTTCGAAGCGAACGTCACCGACAAGTTCAATCTCGGCCTCTCGGTGCGCAGCGAGGAGTACAGCGACTTCGGCAGCACCACCTCGGGCAAAGTCTCGGCGCGCTACGATTTCACCGACAAGGTCGCGCTGCGCGGCACGGTGTCCACCGGCTTCCGCGCGCCCTCGCTGCAGCAGCAGTTCTTCCGCTCCACCGCCACCAACTTCATCGGCGGCGTGCCGTTCGATATCCGCACCTTCCGCGTCAACGACGCGGCTGCGGTCGCGCTCGGCGCCGAACAGCTGAAGGCCGAGGAGTCGAAGAACCTCAGCTTGGGTCTGGTGCTGCAGCCGGTCGAGAATCTGTATGTCACCGTCGATGCATACCGCATCGACATCGACGACCGCATCATGCTGTCGGAAAACCTCACTTCGGCGCTCGTGCGCAACTACCTGCAGTTGAACGTGGATACTTCGCTCGGCGGCGGCCGCTACTTCACCAACGCCATCGACACCAGCACCAAGGGCATCGACATCATCGGTACCTACCGCTGGGCCATCGGCAACGGCAACCTCGATCTCACCGCCGGCTACAACCACAACAAGACCACGGTCGAGCGGATCGCGCCGAATCCTGCGGCACTGACCTTGATCGACCCCACCGCTGTGCGCATCGGCCGAGTGGAAGTGGGCCGGCTCACCGTGGGCGCGCCGCGCGACAAGTTCCAGCTCGGCGGCGTGTACAACATCGGCGACTGGCGCTTCGGCGCCAACGCCACGCGCTACGGCGAATTCACCGTGCTGTTCGGCAACAACCCGGCCGACACCTCGCGCGACCAGACCTTCGACCCGCAGTGGACGCTGGACCTGTCCGGCAGCTACGCGCTGGGCAACTGGGACTTCACGCTCGGCGCCGACAACGTGCTGAACGATTATCCCGACGAAGTGCTGTTCGCCAACTCGACCAACGGCCAGTTGCCGTACAGCGCGAGTTCGCCGAACGGCTTCAACGGCGCATATGTCTACGGGCGCATCGGCTACAAGTGGTGACCGCAGCGCATCGCGTTCGCATCGAAGCGTCGTGATCCGCGACCGATCATCGAAAAACCCTTGAAAACACGGTCCCGGCACGTGCCGGGACCGTCGTCCGGAACACAGCGTCTGAACGCGCGGGACAGGATGCGCCCCGCGCATCGCGTATATTGCCCGCATGCCGCATCACACTTCCCTCATCGCGATTCTTTGTGTCGGCTTCGTGCTGGCGTTCGTGTTCGGGCTGCTGGCGCAGCGCCTGCGCCTGTCTCCGATCGTCGGTTACCTCATCGCCGGCGTGCTGGTCGGCCCGCACACGCCAGGCTTCATCGGCGACCAGACCCTCGCGCCTCAATTGGCCGAAATCGGCGTGATCCTGCTGATGTTCGGCGTGGGCCTGCATTTCTCGCTGCGCGATCTGATCGCCGTGCGCAATCTCGCGCTGCCGGGCGCGATCGTACAGATGAGCGTCGCCACCGCGATGGGCTGGTTCCTGGGCTGGCGCCTCGGCTGGCCGCACTCGCAAAGCATCATCTTCGGCCTGGCGTTGTCGGTCGCCAGCACCGTCGTGCTGCTGCGCGCGCTGGAAAGCGGACGCATGCTCGACAGCGAACGCGGGCGCATCGCGGTGGGTTGGCTGATCGTCGAGGATCTGGCGATGGTGCTGGCGCTGGTGCTGGTGCCCGCGCTCGCCGGCAGCACCGGCGACCAAGCCGGCGGTGGACTCGGCATGGCGCTGCTCGCGACCACGGCCAAGGTCGGCGGCTTCGTCGCACTGATGCTGATCGTCGGCCGCCGCGTGCTGCCCTGGGTGCTGGAGCGCGTTGCCGGCACCGGTTCGCGCGAACTGTTCACTCTCTGCGTGCTGGCCTGCGCGATGGGCATCGCTTTCGGCGCAGCGGAACTGTTCGGCGTGTCGTTCGCGCTCGGCGCGTTCTTCGCCGGCATGCTGCTCAACGAATCGCCGCACGGCCACAAGGCCGCCGAGGACTCGCTGCCGCTGCGCGATGCGTTCGCGGTGCTGTTCTTCGTTTCGGTCGGCATGCTGTTCGACCCGGCGATCCTGATCGAACATCCGCTGGAAGTACTGGAAACGCTGGCGATCATCATGGTCGGCAAATCGCTGGCGGCCTGGGCGGTGGTGCGGATGTTGGGCAAATCCAACGAAATCGCGCTGACCATCGCCGCCAGCCTGGCGCAGATTGGCGAGTTCTCGTTCATCCTGATCGGCCTCGGCGTATCGCTGGACCTGATGACGCCGGAAGCCCGCGACCTGGTGCTGGCCGGCGCGATCCTGTCGATCATGCTCAACCCATTGGTGTTCGCGCTGCTGGCGCGACGCCGCGCACGCGCCGAAGCAAAGACCGCAGCCGATGCCCCGGCGCCGCTGCCGATGCGTCACGTGCTGCTGGTCGGCTACGGCCGCGTCGGCATCAAGCTGGCCGAACTGCTGGCGCGCGCGGACGTGCCGTTCGTGGTGATCGACACCGACAGCGACCGCATCGAAACCGCGCGCGCAGCCGGGTATCGCGCGATCCGCGGCAACGCCGCCGACGACGATGTGCTGGAAGAAGCAATGCCGGAACGCGCGGCGCTGGCGGTACTGACCATTCCCGACCCGCTGGAGGCCGGCAAGGTCGCGAAACGCCTCAAACAAGGCGAAACGCCCATCCCGGTATTGGCGCGCGCGCACAGCGATGCCGGCGTGAAGCATCTGCTCGAACGCGGCGCCGATGCGGCGATCCTCGCCGAGCACGCGCTGGCGCATTCGCTGACCGAGATGGTGATGGCGGCGCCGCCCTACAGGCGCCCGCGACCGCAGTCGGCTTGACCGGCAACGACCGCGATACATACGAGAAACCCCGGCGTTTGCCGGGGTTTTTGTCTGGAATTCGATATGACCGATCAGCGCCGATCAGCGCATCCGGTCACCTCGCCTTGATGGTGAACTTGCTGAAGGCCACGCCGAGCGACCAGCCTTCGCCCTTGCCCGCCAGCGACAGCGACACATCGCCGTTGGTCATCGCCTGCGCGGAAGCGCTCTTCTCGGCGGACGCATGCGCTTCGGCGGTGGCGTAGCTGCCGAGCACATCGCGGATGTCGTTGATGTTGGCGAACTGGCCGAAGCCGTTGCGGACTTTGTATTTGCCGAACGAAAGGCCGCCGCCCTTGGTTTCGATCTTCACCGCCATGCTCTGACCGTTGTCGCAAGTGATGTTGCCGGCGCCGGAAGCGGTCTTGTAGAACACCGACCAGCCGGTGAGGCTGTAGGTCATCTTGCAGGTGAGGTCGCCGGCCATCGCCGATGGCGCGGCCGCCATCGCCAGGCACAGCGCCAGGCCGCGGAACATGGTCTTGCGGGACATGCTTTTCGCAAGCATCGATCTATGGTTCGAACGCTTGCGCATCGCTGGCTTCATCATCTTGTGTTCTCCTCATGAGTGGCGGGAACCGCCGCACGCGACCGCCCCGGCGGATCAGGCGCCAAGCTTGCTCCGCAAAAGATGAACGGACGCGCAAGCGCCGGGTCATGCAGGATCCCCGCTAGAATCATGCAATCCGCACCATGCCGCACACCAGGAACATCACCACCATGCCAGGAACCTCCATCGACAGCCCCGACGACGCTCCCGCACAGGCCGGCCTGCCGCCGCAGCTGACGCCGATGGAAGCGCGCATCCTCGGCAGTCTGGTCGAAAAGGCCGCGACCACGCCCGATGTCTATCCGCTGACGCTCAACAATGTCGTCCTCGCCTGCAACCAGAAGACCGCGCGCGAGCCGACGATGAATCTCAACGCGGGCGATGTCGGCCATGCGCTGCGGCAGTTGGAAGTGCGCGGCCTGGTCAAATCCGAGTATGGCGCCCGCAGCGAGCGTTACCTGCACCGCATCGAGCGCGTGCTCGATCTCACCCCGGCCCAGACCTGTCTGCTGTCGCTGCTGTTCCTGCGCGGCCCGCAGACCCTGCACGAACTGCTGGCGCGCAGCGAGCGCCAGCACCGGTTCGCCGATCTCGACGACGTGCGCCACACGCTGGAGCGTCTGGCCGAACGCGAGCCGTCGATGGTCCGCCGCCTGCCGCGCGGCAGCGGCCAACGCGAGGACCGCTACGCGCATCTGTTCTGCGGCGAACCGGCGATGCCCGAGCGCGGCGCCGAAACGGCATCCCGCATGCACGACGGCGATGCGATGGATTTGCTGCTGGCGCGGCTCGAAACGCTGGAAGCGCGGGTCGCGGCGCTGGAGTCTGGTGCCGCGGGCTCTACAGCGGACGGTGATCGCGCCTGATCGAAAAATCCGCAATCGGCGGCATTCGCCCAACGCTTCTCCGCGCACGAATTCCCGGGCGGCAACCGTCGGCCGGTGCAGGCCAGGCACGGTCGGCGGGTCATCACCGGACATTGATCGTGCAGCCGCCGCTGCACGATGCTCCAGCCGACAAGACGGCCATGCGCGACATCCGGCATGGCCGTTTTTCCGTCGAATCCATCGTCGACCGCCGGGCTCAACCCGGCGCCGCGAACACGTCCTCGATCGGAACCGGTTTCGACACCAGATAGCCCTGGATCCAGTCGATGCCCAGTTCGCGCAGACAGACGACGGTCTCCTCGTTCTCGACGTATTCGGCCACCGTCATCGCACCGAACGCACGCGCCACCGCCACCGAGGCCTGCACCAGCGCGTAATCCTTGCCGCGCTGGGCGACGTTGCGGATGAAGGATCCGTCGATCTTGATCAGATCGACGGGCAGTTCTTTCAAGCGTTCGAAACTCTGCATGCCGACGCCGAAATCGTCGATCGCGATCGAACAGCCGCGTCGCCGCAGCTCGCCCAGGAACTCGCTGGCTTCGGCCGGGCTGATGATCGCCGCGGTTTCGATCACTTCGAAACACAGCCGCGACAACGGCAGCGGCGACTTGTCCAGCATCGCGTACAACTGGCTGCGGAAACTCGCCGACGCGAGGCTCTGCCCGGTCAGGTTCACCGCGATGCGTCCTGCGCGCGCCACCGCCTGCGGGTGTTTGCGCAGCCATGCGAACAGCGTCCGCAGCACCGCCAGATCGAGCTCGACGCCGCGGCCGGCGCCTTCGATCGCACGCATGAAACGGTCGGGCATCAGCAGTACACCTTCGGCATTGCGCAACCGGCACAGCACTTCGCCATGGATTTCCCCGGCGACGCGCGCGCTTTCGGACGCGGCGCTGAGGCACCGGATCGTCTGGAAATGCAGGACCACACGTTCGCTGCGCAGACACGACAATGCCTCGGCGGCTTCGTAGAGACGCTCGCCGGCGTGATCGCCCGGGTCGCGTTCGCTGGCGTAGAGCGGGTGCAATTCGTTGCCGCGCTTGGCCTCGTGCGCGAGATACGACGCATTGAGCAGGGCGAAGTCGACGCTTTCGCGATTGCCGGGCATGCACTCGGCGACGCCCAGATAGGGCAACAGCCGGATCGGCTGGTCGTCGTTGTCCAATTCCAGTTGCTCGATCCGCGCGACCAACCGCAACCAGGCATCGGCCCCGGTGCGTTCATCCAGCGGCAGCAGCGCGAACTGACCGGTGCCGATGTAATACGGCTCGACAAGATCGGCCATGCCCCCGGCGACGGCATTCATCAGTCGCGTCTGGGTCGCCAATCCGAAGCCCGGCGCCAGGACATCGGTCTTGTCGAGCAGCAGGCAGGCGATCTCGCGTTTGCCCGCCGGCAACCGCATCAAACGATGGATGAGCGCATTGAGATTGGGCAGGCGAGTCGTCGCATCGCGTCGCGTTTCTTCGATCAATCGCGCGGAAAGATCGCGCGCATCGCGATCGGCCAGATGGAAATACAGCATCGCGACCAGCAGGATGCTCAACTCCATCGCAAGATGCACCAGATTCAGGAACCCCAGCGGCGTCGCGCCCAGGCCCGCGGTTCCGCTGAGCGAAAACACCAGCGCGAACATCGCGATCGCGAGCAGCGGCATCGCATACAGCGGACGCAGATGCAGCATGCACCAACCGAGCGCGGCGAACAGCGTGAAGCGATAGTCCATCAGCACCACGCCGCGTTCGGCCTGCCCGGCCAATTGCGCCTGCACCGCATCGTTCATCCAGATGCTGCCGCTGAGGAACAGCGCAAGCATCAGTCCCCAGCGCAGACGCGGCCCGGACATCGGTCCGGTCGTGCGCCGACGTTCGGTCCACGCGATCACCAGCGGGAACGCCACGATCGCCGTGCCGAAATGTTTGGCGAACAGGAGCTGGATCGCATTGCTGATCTGCCCGTTCCAGTCTTCGGTCGTATTGATGAGCGCCCAGGACAGCACCGTGCCCATCGGATACAGCACCAGACCGATCGCGAACATCCGCGGCAGGTCGGTCCGCTCCACGCGCATGTCGTCGGCCGGCCGCGGCCAGCCCATGCCGTACGCGCACAGCAGCGTCCACAGATAGATCACGGCCGCATTGATCGTGCCCCAGACATAGACGAGGCCCGCATAGTCCTGCGACCACGCACGCAACATCCAGCCGACCAGCAACATCAGGCTGCAGCCGAGCAGCACCCGGCGGTCGCGATCGAGCATGGCGATGGCCAGAGACAGACCGACATGCAGATGGACCAGCGAAGCGCCCTGCGCATCGTTGCCGAAACCGGCGTTCGACATCAGCAAGGTGTACTCCACCGACACCTGCTGCAGCAGCAGGCCGGCCGTCCCGAGCAGCAATATCCTCCCCTGCCATCCGCGCCAGAACGTGTTCATACACCCTCCGCAGCGCAGCCCGCTCCCCCGGCAGGCCAATCGCTTATCCTCCCACGAAATCAGCCTGCACATGCCGGCCCACAGCGCCGCCCGGGACGATCCGCGTCAGGGCTGCACCCGCTCCTCCCAAGGCAGGCGAGTGCCGATGCGACGTTCGCGGATCGTCGCCTGCAGTGGCTGCGCCGAGGTCAACGCATCGGGCCGAGGCGCGGAATCGTCGCGGTAATCGCGATAGGCGATCCGCAACCCGGCAGGATCCCGACCCGGACCCGCCGCTTCGCCGTACAGCGCGCGACTCAGGCCCGACGCCATGTAGAGGGTGAGATCGGCGCCCGGATGCTGGCCATCGACATCGAACCACGCCAGCCCGGGATGCCCGGCCAGCAGCGCCGGCAGTGCGTCCAGACCGACATGCGTCGCACCCATCCCGGTCGCCAGCCGCGATTCCGCGCCCGCCAGCGCACGCGCAGCCTCGGGAGACCGCGAATAACTGCCCAGCACCACCACACGCACGCCCTTGGCGCGCGCGGCATCGGCCAATGCCCTGTGGGCCGCATGCGACGCAGCGCAGTCGAATCCGAAGCGCTTGAAGTCGGGATCGCAGAGCAGGCCGGAGCCCCACTCCTGGAGTACGAGTACGTCGTAACGTCCGCCCGCCAGTTGCGCCTGCACGAGACCGGCGGCGGCATGTTGCTCGATCCGCTGGCCGCCTCCGGCGATCATCTCGACCTCCACCGGTGCGCCGCGCATCGCGGTCGCGACCGCGGCCAGATGCGCCGGAAGATCGTTGCGATAGATCAGGCTGTTGCCGACCAGCAGGATGCGTTCCGGCGGCACGGCGGGCGCATGCGCGCAAGCGCCGAGCAGCGACAATACCGCCGCAAGCGCGAGCGCGAACAGCGCGTCGGGCTTCTTCCAGCCCCCGCGCACCGCCATCGCCGAAGCCGCCGGCCTGCAACACGCACCAGCGTTTCGATTCGCGACTGAGCCGATCTTCGAACAATCGCCTCCACGCATGCGTTTCCGACAGCGACGAAAAATATGGTCCGGCAACATGGTCCTGCCCTGCATTTTGGACGATCCGGGCAGCGCATCCGCGACCACACCAGCGAACGGAGACGCCATCGAACTGTCCGCATCGGCGGTGCCAGCGCGTTTGCCCCTGTGCAGGGCAGCCATTGAGGAGCGCCGTCGGCACGGAACGCTCGGAGGATATCGCATGTATCGCACCATCTCGACCCGCATCGCACCGCGCTGATCCATCGGCAGCAGCGCCTCGGCGCCGCGCGTCTTTCGCACGCGATCCCGACCCGCGCATCGCGCGGACGGACGGCGGTGCCTGCTGTCGCCATGTCCCCGGAAATATCCGTCTGCGTCATCGCACCCGGCGTCATCGAACGTTGTGCGCAAGACGCGGCGACGCCTGCCTGCAACCGCAATTCGCAACCGGAAATCGGATCGTCGCGAAACAGCGCGCATCCGGATTCCTCCATTCGAACGATCCGCTTCATCAAGGAGATCCACATGAGCCGTTATCTCTTCAAAGGCCGTCTCTGCGGCCTGATCTGCGACGATTGCCCCGAACCCCTCGCCGGCGCCAAGCTGCGCCTGTATCGACCCTCGCCCACGCAGGATGTCGTCTCGCTCGCGGCCGCGCAGCCGAAAGACACGCTGACGCTGCTCGACGACGCACAGCTCGCCGAAAAATCCGCGCGACTGTTGGCCGAAGTCGACATCGGCAGCGACGGCGACTTCGAAGTCGCGTTGGACGCGCGCGAAAAATACGACGGCGGCGCTTTCGAGATCGACATCTACTGCGGCAACGTGCCGCGGCAGAAACCACCGCGCGTGCCGCCGAAACCGCGCCAATTCACCGTGACCACGCTGCAGCCGCAATGGCGCGAACGCGACAACGGTCTGGTGGCGGCCTGGGCCTACTGCATTCCGTTCCGCTGGTGGTGCTGGTTCCGCAGTCTGTTCGGCGCCTGGACGATCTGCGGCAAGGTCACGGTCTGCGGCAAAAAGATCCCGGTCTCCGGCGCGAAGGTGTCGGCCTTCGACGCCGATTGGCTCGCCGACGATGCGCTCGGCAGCGCGATCACCGACGGCGCCGGCAAATTCAGGATCGATTACGACTCCGCCGACTTCAAGCGCACGCCGTTCTCGCCCTTCATCAATATCGAATGGACCGGCGGGCCGGATCTGTACTTCAAGATCGAAAGCGCCGGCACCACGCTGCTGGCCGAAACCCAGACCCGTGCGCGACAGCCGGACCGCGAAAACGTCGGCCCGTGCTTCTGCGTGTCGCTGTGCGTCGACGTCGAACAGCAGCCGCCCTTCGACAATCCGCTGTTCACCCATGTCGGCGATTTCCACATCTACGGCGACATCAGCAACGCATCCGGCCTGACCAGCGCCGCGATCCTGGGCCACGGCGGACCCGGTTTCGGTTTCTTCGGCGCGACGAAATTGCGCGGCTACTGCCCGAAACAGATCGGCGGGGTCGCGGCGCGCTATCGCTTCCTCTACGAAGACCTGGCCAATCCCGGCCTGCTGCCGATCACCGGCGCACTGGTCGCACAGGTGCTGGTCGGAGCCCGACTGATTCTCTGGGACACATTCGGCACCGGTCTGGCGTGGACGTTCCAGTCGATCCATATCCAGGGTTCCGGCGCCACCGTCGATCCGACACCGACGCCCGCACTGCCGCCGGGCACGCCCTGGGGCTCGCCGCCGGCGCATATCGTGGTGCCCGACGCCAACGGTTGGATCGCGGTCGACCAGAACGGGCTCGACGACGGCTTCTATGGCCCGCTGATCCGCTTCAACACCACCGCAGTGCAAGCGGCGCTGAACGCCCCGGGCAACGGCGCGGGTAATGCCGTGGCTGCGCCGCAGAACGGATTGAATCTGCGCATCGTCTACGAGGCGGCGCCGGTGGGCGGTGCGGTCGCTTTCAGCAACGCATTGGACCGCATCCACATCAACAACTGGATCGAGGTGCATCTGCTCGATCTGCAGGAATTCACCGGCGGCGGCATGCCGTGTTCGAAGATCACCAACGCGATCAACATCCAGTACACCGTCGATCATGAACTGACCGCAGGCTGGAGCATCGGCATCAGCAGCGCCGCGGCATTCCCGCCGCCGCCGCCGTTGCCTTCCGGCAACGCGCCGCGCGGCGGCAACGGCACGCATTTCGTGGATGTCAGCGCGTGGCCGAGCTGCGCATACAAAGTGGTGCTGGGCACGGTGCGCCGCTTGACCGATGGCGAAAACGACGACAGCGGCCGCACGGTGGAGCGGATTTTCTGCAAGTAGCGAGCCTATCGCCCGGCGGGTATATCGTCGCGGACCACAGCGTCAAGACTGCGGTCCGCGATGACACGGCACACGCGGGAGCGCCTCGAGCCTGCAATGCCCAGGCGCAGCCCGAAGATCCTTCCCGGGAGCAGGATGGAGAAGCGGCGGATGGAGTCTTTGCGGGGGTCGCGGCATTGGATTCGGGTGGAACGACCTTGGTAGCGGGCAGCGGACACGCTTGATTTCAGATCATGGAATCAGAAGACTTATCAAAAAAGATAAAAAAAGATAATGGGCGCGAAAAGTGCAATCGAGCACTCTATTTACGCTGATCTTTTCGGAGTAGCGTCTGCGCCGGCGACCAGAACCGGCGCCCCGCAAACGGCGGCTTACGGAGATGTGTCGCCCGTCATTCATGAACACGACAAAGGAACCGTTCGACTATGATCCGCAGAACTTCCATCAAGATCGCCATGCTGGCTGTGGCACTGACCGTCGCTCTACCTTCTCCCGGAAACGCCAGCGAATGGGGATACGGACACGGAACCGAGCAATGGGGATTCCTCGATCCCGACTACGAAAGCTGTTCCACCGGGCTGCAGCAGTCACCGATCGACGTGATCCGCGCCAATGCCGTCCGCAAAACCCTGCCGGGCATGACGTTCAGTTACGCCGGCAGCGTCACGCTGGATGTCGCCAATCTCGGGCACACGATCCAGGGCATTCCACCGGGCACCGCCAACACCCTGCGCATCGGCGGCAAGATCTATACGCTGGCGCAGTTCCACTTCCATACCCCAAGCGAGAACTTTCTCGACGGCGAGCAATATCCGCTGGAGATGCATCTGGTGCACAAGGCAGCCGACAACAGCCTGGCGGTGGTCGGCGTGTTCTTCGACGAGGGCGCGGCAAATCCGCAACTGCAGAAAATCATCGCCGCAACGCCCGAAGAGGAAGGCGGGCACGGGTCGACGTCGGCATTCAGTCTCACCGCATTGATTCCGTCCGGCCCGATCTATCGCTTCCCCGGCTCGCTGACCACGCCGCCGTGCAGCGAAGGCGTCGCCTGGCACGTCGCAAGCGTCCGCAAGACCGCGTCGCTGGCGCAACTGGCCGCATTCGCCGAACGCTTCTCCGGACACGAATTTCCGGGCGGAAACCGTCGACCGGTGCAGGCCCGGAACGGCCGCCAAGTGTTCACGCCCAACTGATCCACGCCACACTTGCATCGATATGGATGCGGGGCGTTTACGCCCCGCATCCCCACCATATCACCCCTTGCCGAAGACCAGCTTTCCGCCTTCGGCATCCACACTGATCGTATCGCCGTTGGCGTACTCGCCACTCAGGATTCGCTGCGCCAGCGGGTTTTCGAGCAATTGCTGTACCGCGCGCTTCAGCGGACGCGCGCCATAGACCGGATCGAAGCCGACGTTGCCCAGCAGATCGAAGGCCTTGTCCGCAAGCGCGATACGAATGCCACGTTCGGCCAGGCGCTTTTCCAACCCGCGCAGTTGGATCTTCGCGATCTCGCGGATCTGCGCTTTGTCCAGCGGATGGAACACGACGATATCGTCGAGCCGGTTGATGAATTCCGGGCGGAAATGCGCCTGCACCACACCCATCACCGCGGCCTTCATCTTGGTGTAGCTCTCGGCGGAATCGTCGTCTGACATCTCTTGAATCATCTGCGAACCGAGATTCGAGGTCATCACGATCACGGCGTTGCGGAAATCCACGGTGCGGCCCTGGCCGTCGGTGAGGCGACCGTCGTCGAGCACCTGCAGCAGGATATTGAACACGTCCGGATGCGCCTTCTCCACCTCGTCGAGCAGGATCACGCTGTAGGGACGGCGACGCACCGCTTCGGTGAGATAACCACCTTCTTCGTAGCCGACATAGCCCGGAGGCGCGCCGACCAGACGGCTCACCGCGTGCTTCTCCATGAATTCGCTCATGTCGATGCGCACCATCGCATCGTTCGAATCGAACAGGAATTCCGCCAGCGCCTTGCACAACTCGGTCTTGCCGACGCCGGTCGGACCGAGGAACAGGAACGAACCGCTGGGACGATCCGGATCGCTCAGACCCGCGCGCGTGCGACGCACCGCGTCGGAAACGACCTTGATCGCCTCGGCCTGTCCGACCACGCGCGCGCCCAGCAACTGCTCCATCTTCAGCAGCTTGTCGCGCTCGCCTTCCAGCATCTTGCTGACCGGAATACCGGTCCAGCGCGACACCACCTCGGCGATCTCTTCTTCGGTCACCTTGTCCTGCAGCAGCGTGAAGCCCTGGGTTTCGGCTTCCTGCGCGGCTTTCAGCTGCTTTTCGAGTTCGGGCATGCTGCCGTACTGGATTTCGCTCATCTTCGCGAAATCCTGCTTGCGCTGCGCAGCTTCGAGTTCGAGCTTGGCGGCTTCGATCTGTTCCTTGAGCCGGGTCGTGCCCTGCACCACCGCTTTCTCGGCTTTCCAGATTTCTTCCAGATCGTTGAACGCGCGTTCGAGCGTGGCGATCTCCGCTTCCAGATCGGCCAGTCGCTGCTTCGACGCATCGTCTTTTTCTTTCTTCAAGGCTTCGCGCTGGATCTTGAGCTGGATCAACCGGCGCTCCTTGCGGTCGAGTTCTTCCGGCTTGCTGTCGATCTCCATGCGGATGCGCGACGCGGCTTCGTCCATCAGGTCGATAGCCTTGTCGGGCAACTGCCGGTCCGCGATGTAGCGATGCGACAGCGTGGCCGCGGCGACGATCGCCGGATCGGTGATCTCGACGCCGTGATGCACCGCGTACTTTTCCTTCAACCCGCGCAGGATCGCGATGGTGTCTTCGACGCTGGGTTCGCCGACGAAGACTTTCTGGAACCGGCGTTCCAGCGCCGCGTCCTTCTCGACGTACTTGCGGTATTCGTCCAGCGTGGTCGCGCCGATGCAGTGCAGTTCGCCGCGCGCCAGCGCCGGTTTCAGCATGTTGCCGGCATCCATCGAGCCTTCGGCCTTGCCGGCGCCGACCATGGTGTGCAGCTCGTCGATGAAGAGAATGATCTGACCTTCGTTCTTGGCGAGATCGTTGAGCACGGCTTTCAGACGTTCTTCGAATTCGCCGCGGAATTTCGCACCGGCGATCAGCGCGCCCATGTCCAGCGACAGCACGCGCTTGCCCTTCAAGCCTTCGGGCACTTCACCGTTGATGATGCGCTGCGCGAGGCCTTCGACGATCGCGGTCTTGCCCACGCCGGGCTCGCCGATCAGCACCGGATTGTTCTTCGTCCGGCGCTGCAAGACCTGGATCGTGCGGCGGATCTCCTCGTCGCGGCCGATCACCGGATCGAGTTTTCCGGATTCCGCGCGCGCGGTCAGATCGATGGTGTATTTCTCCAGCGCCTGGCGCTGCTCTTCGGCGTTCTCGCTCTGCACTTTCTCGCCGCCGCGCATCGCATCGATGGCCGCTTCGAGTTTCTGTTTGTTCGCGCCCGCGGCTTTCAGCGCGCGGCCGGTGTCTCCATTGTCGTCCAGCGTCGCCAACACGAACAATTCGCTGGCGATGAAGGCATCGCCGCGCTGCTGCGCGAGTTTGTCGGTGACGTTGAGCAGGCGCGCGAGATCGTTGCCTACGTTGACGCTACCCGCCTGTCCGGAGACTTTCGGCAGCTTTTCGAGGGTTTCGCCCAGACGCTCGCGCAACAAAGGCACGTTGACGCCGGACTGCGCGAGCAGGGGCCGCGTGCCGCCGCCCTGCTGGTCGAGCAAGGCGACCAGCAGATGCGCGGGTTCGATGACATTGTGGTCGCGACCGACGGCCAACGACTGTGCGTCGGCGATAGCCTGCTGGAAACGCGAGGTGAGTTTGTCCATGCGCATGGGCGGACTCCGGGAAAGGGCACTGGAAACAGGGCGGCGATACCGCGATGTTTCGGAAGTGAGGCCTGAGCCACGCGATTCAAGTCTGCACCCGGGCCACCACCCGGGCGTCGTTCACAGCGCCGCGAGCGCGTCCTTCGCTTCCTTGAACTTGGAATCGATCTTCAGCGCCGCCTGCAGCTCGGCCCGCGCCTCGTCCTTGCGCCCGGCCTTGGCCAGAACCTGACCGAGGCGATAGCGGGCGTGTTTCGGCTCGGGGTCGCTGGTCTCGCGACCGAGTTTCAGATAGGTGCGCAGCGCGGCTTCGCCTTCGGGCAGGTACTGCCCGGATTCCGCTGCAATCCGGCCGATCTGATACCACGGCTTGGCTTTCTTCGGCTCGTCGACGGTCCACTGTCTGGCCATGGCGTAGGCGTCCTTCCAACGCTGGGCCTGCTGATATCCCAGGATCAGCGACAGGCGAAGCTGCGCGTCGTTCGGCTTGATCGCATACGCCTGCTCATAGGCTTTCAGCGCCTCGGCCGGCTTCTTCTCGTGCATCGCGATGCGTCCCTGCGCCATGAAGCCTCGCGCCCGGTCGTATTTGGCGATGGCCGTCGCCTGCGCGCGGGCCTTGTCGATGCCGCCGCCGATCGCGCTCGGCGCCTGCAGATAGAATTCGATCAGCGAACTGCGCGCGTCGACCAGCGCGGGATCCAATTTGATGGCCTGCTCGAAAGCGTCGCGCAGCTTCGGCGCCATCGACATCTTCGACAACATGCCCACTTCGCCGATGCGGTTGCCGTAGGCATTGCCCAGCCAATAGAAGGCCTGCGCGTTCTTCGGGCCGAGCGCGGTCGCTTTTTCGCCGGCGGCGATAGCCTTTTCTGCCTGTTTGGCCTGCAGACGCGCGCGCACCAGGAGTGTCCAGACGTTCGCATCGTTCGGCGTGGTCTTGCTCAGCGCCTCGGCAGCAACGAGCGCGCCCGATGCCCTGGACTCCACCATCGACTGCACTTCGGGAAGGGTTTTCGCGGCTGCGGACAGCGCGAAGAATGCGAGAAAACAGCCAAGCAGCAGCGGACGCGGCGAGCGGAGAAGGTGCATGGGGAACGATCCGTGAAAAGTGCGGCGACGATAGCAAGCCGGTCGTCGGCAGCGACACCTGCCGCAAGTCATCCGGCGGCGGCGCACAGGGCGCCATTCAGCTAAAGGAATCGATACGCCTGCGTCGGGTCGGGCACCGGGCAGGCGTCGTGGCGGCCGAACCAGCGATAGCGGTTGCGCGCGACCATGCGATAGAGCGGATCGCGCACGCGTCGCGGCAACAACGCCGACAGTCCCGCGATACGCCACACGCCACCCAAGCCCATCAACACGCGACGCATGGCATCGGTGTCGGTGGATATCCGGGGCGAAGCGCCGAGATCGTATTCGACCAACAGGAAAGACACAGGATCGTCGGGATCCAGTCCGTTCGCGATCAGCAGCGCGCGGCCACTGTCGCCCTGCATCGCGGCGAAACGATAACGCTCGCGACGGTCATGGCGCAGCAGGACGCGCACCCAGCCGTTGCAGAGCACGCACACGCCGTCGAACACGATCACCGCGCCTGCCGGAGACGGCGGGGCAATGTTTCGATCGTTGTCGTGAACAGCATTCATGCCGGCTCCAGCCAACCGCGGTAATGCACCAACAGACCGATCCCGGGCAAGCGCGCGCGAACATCGAAACGATAACGTCCGTCGCCGGCGGATTCGCGCGCCTCCACACCCGCGAACCAGCGCGCCGGCAGCGGTAACAGGCCGAGGATGCGGATACCGATCACGCGCCAGACGATCGCGCCGGCTTCGACCGTCATCCGATAGCGCAACGTCGCCGGCCCCAGTCGTTCGTGCAGCACGCCGCGGGCGATCCACAGCCGCGACGGCATCGCATGCGACGCGCCGTAGCGGCGCGTCCAGCGTTCGCCGTCATGCTCCTTTACGATGTCGACCACAAGCGGATGCGCGCCCGCCGGCGGCAAGCGCGTGAGCCACGCGCACAGCCGCGACAACACGCCGTTTCCGCGTTCGACCATAGCCTCGCCGCGCCAGCGACCGCTGCCGTCGTGCAGTGCGCGCACGCTCGCCGGCAGCGATGCGTACGCCTCGCCGAGCGCGCGTTGAAACAGCGGCGCGGGCGATGTCATTGGCGGTTCGCCATGAGGCACACGCCCGGCAAGCTCAGTCGAACCACACCAGCGTCGCCATCCGACCGGTGCGGGCGTCGCGCCGATGCGAGAAGAAACGTTGCGGGTCGGAGATCGTGCAGATGTCGCCGCCATGCACGCGGATCACGCCGGCCTGAGCCAGGCGCATGCGTGCGATGGCGAACAGGTCGACGCGCCAGTGACCGGGCCGAGTCGGTACGAATGCGGTGTCGGCGCGGGCGTCCTGGGCGAGGAAGCGGTCGCGTACTTCCGCGCCGATTTCGTAATGCTGCGGGCCGGCGGCGGGGCCGATCCAGGCCAACAGGCGGTCGGCGGGGGTGCGCATCGCGGCGACCGTGGCTTCGAGCATGCCTGCCGAGAGGCCGGGCCAGCCGGCGTGGGCGGCGGCGACTTCGCGACCGTCGTCGGCCGCGAACACCACCGGCAGGCAGTCGGCGGTAAGGATGGCGAGAACCGTGCCGGGGGTGGCGGTGACGGAGGCGTCGGCGATGGGTTCATCGCCCTCGCCCGGCGTGCCCCCTCCCCAGCCCTCCCCCGCGTGCGGGGGGTGAGGAAGCACGCTTGCGGACCATTGGTCCGCGTGCTTCTGAACGCCAACAGGCTGTTCCTGTTGGCCGGGCGGGTTGGGGTGGGGGCCATCGCAGCGCACCACGTCCACGCCATGCACCTGCTTCAGCCAGTGCGGCGCGGACGGCAGGCCAGCCGCTTCGACCAGCAGCGCGCGGTTGCGCTCGACCGTGGTGAAGTCGTCGCCGTCGGCGGCGTAGCGGTTGCCGAGGTTGAAACTGTCGAACGGCGGCATCGACACGCCCAATCCATGGCGCAGCGTGGTGAAAGCATGCACGCCCGGCGGGGCCGGCCAATCGGCGGGCAGAAAGGCCGGATTCGCCAAAGCACGGCTCACCGTGCGCGTTCCTCGGCCTCGCGGCTGTCGTCGCGCAGCCTGCGGACCAGCGTCTGCATGTCCGCTGGCATCGGCGTGGAACAGCGGACCGGTTCGCCGCTGATCGGGTGGGTGAACTCCAGGGTTTCGGCGTGCAGCGCCTGGCGCCTGAAGCCGCGCAGGGACTCGATCAGTTCGGTGGTCGCGCCCTTCGGCAGCTTCAACGACCCGCCGTACAGCGGGTCGCCGATGATCGGATGCTTGATGTGCGCCATGTGGACGCGGATCTGGTGGGTGCGGCCGGTTTCGAGCCGGCATTCCAGCAAGGTGTGGGCGCGGAAGCGTTCGCGCAGACGGTAATGGGTGACCGCCTCGCGGCCGTCGTCGCGCACGGTCTGGCGCAGACGGTCGCGCGGGTGGCGGTCGATCGCGGCATTGACCGTGCCGCCCGACACCAGCGATCCCACCACCACCGCGAGGTACTGGCGATGCACGTCGCGCGCCGACAGCTGGGCCACCAGCGCGGTATGCGCCGGCAGGGTCCGCGCCACCACCATCACCCCGGAAGTGTCCTTGTCGAGCCGATGGACGATGCCCGCCCGCGGCAGTGTGATCAGCGCCGGGTCGCGGTGCAGCAGCGCATTGACCATGGTACCGGCATGGTTGCCTGCGCCCGGATGCACCACCAGCCCGGCCGGCTTGTTCAGCACGAAGACGTCGGCGTCCTCATATAGAACGTCGAGGGCGATGTCCTCGGGCTCGGATCGGGTCTGGACTTCCAGCACCACGGTCAGCGACACGGCCTCGCCGCCGCGCACCGGGTCGCGCGGCCGCACCTGGCGGCCGTCGAGCAGGACGTCGCCGGATTTGATCCATTCGGCGAGGCGCGAGCGGGAGTACTCGGGGAACAGCTCGGCGAGCACCGCATCGAAGCGGCGACCGGAAGCCGCGTCGGGCACCACCGACAGGCGGGCTGCGGTCTCCGCGGCTGGCGTTGGCGTGGGTGAGGACATCCGGAGCTCCTGATGGGGTGGGGTGCGCGCGACCGGGACGGTATCGCGCGTTGAGCCGGCGGCGTTCGACCGCCGGCCGACGCGGCCGGGAAGGGCCGCGCCTGCGGATCAGGCGGCTGGACCGCCTGCAGTGTGGGTTCTCCGGCAAGCTGTTAAGGGGCTGGCCGGTCTGGGCTGGTATTATCGCCCGCTCACCCGTCCAGCAGCAGCCCGCATGCCCCTTCGCCGCCTTTCGCTCTCCGCGCTCATGCGCCCCTCCCTGCTGCTGGTCCTGATGTTCGCCCTCGGCACCTCCGGCTGCGCCAGGATGAAGGGCGTCTTCAAGGACAAGGACGCGAACGAAGGCGTGCCGGCCGCCGAACTGTACGAAAAGGGCCAGCGCTCGATCCGCAACGGCAACTACGACGCCGCCGTGCTGACCTACAAGCGGCTGATCGCGCAATACCCCTACGGCACGCATACCGAGCAGGCGCTGATCGAAACCGCCTATGCGCAGTTCAAGATGGGCACCAACGACGACGCGATCTCCACCATCGACCGTTTCCTGCGCACCTACCCCACCCATCGCAACGCCGCGTATCTCTATTACCTGCGCGGTCTGGTCAACTCCAGCCGCGACACCGTGTTCCTGCAGCGGGTGTGGAAACTCGACGCCAGCCGCCGAGACCTGGCCACGCCGCAGCAGGCTTTCAACGATTTCAAGATCGTCACCGAGCGCTATCCCAACTCCCGCTATGCCGCGGATTCGGTCACACGCATGAACGAGCTGCGCGACCTGTTCGCGCGCCACGAGATCGAAACCTCGATGTACTACCTGCGCCGCACCGCGTGGGTCGCCGCGATCGAGCGCGCCGAATACATGCGCGAAACCTATCCGGGCAGTGCGTTCGAGAACGACGGCATCGCGGTGATGGCCGAGGCCTACACCCGTCTGGGCAACACCGCCCTCGCCGACAGCGCCCGTCAGCAGTTGCAGCAGAAAGCCCCGCAGCACCCGTGGCTGGACGGCAAGGACAACTGGCCGGATTACCCGTCGGTGTTCCGCAAGCTCAATCCGCTGGCCAGCGAGAAATCGGCGCTGGATAACGACTGAAGCGCCGCGTAGATCGTTCGAAACAAAGCCGCCGAAAGGCGGCTTTGTCGTATGCGGGCCGGAAAACCCGCCGAGCAGTGCGTCAGAGCCGCTGCGCGGGATCCAGCGTCTGCGCGTCCTGCTCGACGATCTCGCCGACCAGCCACTGACTGAAACCGGGCGCCTCGAATTCAAGGAACCCTTCCGGCCAGTTCACGCCGATGCGCCAGCGGTAGGCTTGCGCGCGTTCATCGTCGCCGATGACTTCGCGTTCGATGCTGTCGATCGAAAACGCGGTCATGCCCGCGCTGCAGGCCACGTAGTCCAGCATGAAGCGCAGACCGAAGACCTCATGGAACTGCAGGATGGCCTGGGCGACGCGGAATCGATACCCGCCATCCTCGAGCGACAAGCATTCCAGGATGAAATCGATATCGAGCACCAGTTCAGCGGTGCCCTGCCCGCCTTCGACGATACGGAAGCCATGCACGCGGACATCGTGCCAGGACAGCGCGTCGAAGTCGGCGGTGTACCAGCGCATGCGTTCCGACATACAGGCGGCGGGCCGGGGCCCGCCCTACGCCGAATAACCGTTGGTGATCGGATACCGCCGCTCTCGGCCGAAGGCGCGGCGCGAGACTTTCGGCCCCGGCGCGGCCTGGTGCCGCTTCCATTCGCTGATCCGCACCAGCCGCAGCATGCGGTCGACGGTGGCGGCATCGAAACCGGCGCGCACGATTTCGTCGCGCGACTGCTCCTGATCGATGTGGCGCAGCAGGATCGCGTCGAGCACGTCGTAGGGCGGCAGCGAATCCTCGTCTTTCTGGTTATCGCGCAGCTCGGCGCTGGGCGGGCGCGAGATCACACCCGGAGGAATGACCGGCGCACCCCCGACGGTGTTGCGCCAGCGGCAGAGCGCAAACACTTCGGTCTTGTAGAGATCCTTGATCGGCGCGTAGCCGCCGCACATGTCGCCGTAGATCGTGGCGTAGCCGACCGCATACTCGCTTTTATTGCCGGTGGTCAGCAGCAGGCCGCCGAGCTTGTTCGCCAGCGCCATCAGCATCGCGCCGCGGGCGCGCGACTGCAGGTTCTCTTCGGTCACATCGACCGGCTTATCGGCGAAAACTTCGGACAGCGCGTCGAGATAACCCTGGAACGGTTTCTCGATCGGAATGGTGATCATCTTCACGCCCAGCGCCCTGCACTGCTCGTCGGCCAGATCGTTCGACAACTCGGCGGTGTAGCGCGAGGGCAGCCGCACCGCGGTGACGTTCTCCGCGCCCAGCGCGTCCACCGCCAGCGCCAGCACCATCGACGAATCGATGCCGCCGGACAGGCCCAGCCAGGTCTTCTGGAAACCATTCTTGCCGCAGTAGTCCTGGATGCCGCGCACGATCGCGCGCCACGCGAGCGCGTCGCGGCTCTCGTCGCCGTCGTCCACCCACTGCACCGGCGCGAAACGACGCGCTTCGGCGTCGTAATCCACCACCAGCCACTGGTCGGTGAACGCGGCGGCGGCGGGATGCACCGCGCCATCGCCGTCGGCGACCACCGACGCACCATCGAAGACCACTGCATCCTGCCCGCCGACCGCATTGAGATAGGCGATGGCGGCGCCGGTTTCGTGGACGCGCTGCGCCAACAGCGCATCGCGCTGCGCGTGCTTGTCGCGCTCGAACGGCGAGGCGTTCGGCACCAGCACGAGCTGCGCGCCGTTGCGCACGGTGCTGGCGATGGGCTCGGCGAACCACAAGTCTTCGCAGATGATCAGACCGACCGGCACGCCCTTCACCTCGAACACGCAGTCCTCGCGATCCGGGTCGACATCGAAGTAGCGACGCTCGTCGAACACTGCGTAATTGGGCAGTTCGCGCTTGCGATACGTGTGTGCGATCTTGCCGTCGCGCAGGACGCTGGCGGCGTTGTAGACCACGCTGCCCACCGCCTGCGGCCAACCGACGATGGCGACGACACCGGTCGCCGCCGAAGCCAGCGCCTCGATCGCGCTCGTGCAGTCGCGCAGGAAGCCCGGCCGCAGCAGAAGATCTTCCGGCGGATACCCGGACAACGCCAGCTCCGGGAACATCACGATATCGGCGCCGTATTCGTCGCGGGCCTCGGCGATCATCGCCGCGATGCGCTCGGCATTGCGGCTCACCGCGCCGACCGGGAAATCGAATTGGGCGAGGGCGATGCGCAAGCTCATGGCGTGCTCCACTGTGCGATGCGCACAGTGTAACGGGCCGATGCTCAGCCGACGACCACAGCCGGCTTCCCGTCTTCATCCAGCGCGATCATCACGAAGTGACCACGGGTACACAATTGCCGGGTACCGGCTTTTGCGTCTTCGGTGTGGAGTTCCACCTCCACCCGCATGGAGCTGCGCCCAGTTTCGACCACGCGCGCGATCAGTTCGACCAGTTGCCCCTGGCGCACGGGGATGTGGAAATCGACCTGCTCCGAACGCGCGGTGACCACCGTGCGCCGCGCGTAGCGGGTCGCGGCGATGAAGGCGGCCTTGTCCATCCACGCCAGCGCCTGTCCGCCGAACAGGGTGCCGAGGTGATTGGCGTGATCCGGGAACACGATCTCCCACAGGCGCGCCTCGCTTGGACGGAGCCCGCTGTCGACGGACTCAGAAGGCATCGTCGAACGCCACCGCGCCGCTGATGCCGACCTGATAAGCCGAGACCCGGCGCTCGAAGAAGTTGGTCAATTCCTGCACGTCCTGCAGGTCGAGGAACGGGAATGGGTTCTTCGCGCCGAATTCCGGCGCCATGCCCAGGGCCGCGAGGCGCTGATCGGCGACGTAGCCCAGGTACTGACGCATTTCCAGCGACGACAACCCATTCACACCGCCGGACAGCACGTCGTCGGCGAAGACCGCTTCCACTTCCACCGCTTCGTGCAGCATCCGCCGCACATCGCGCTCCATGCCGGCATCGAACAGGCCCGGGTCTTCCTGCCGCGCGGTGTGGATCACTTCGAACGCGAACGCCATGTGCCCGGATTCATCGCGGAACACCCAGTTGGTACCGGCGGCGAGGCCCGGCAACAGCCCGCGCGAGCGCAGGAACCAGACATAGGCGAACGCAGCGAAGAAGAACAGGCCTTCGATGCAGCAGGCGAAGCAGATCAGATTGAGCAGGAACTGCCGGCGCTGTTCGCGCGTTTCCAACCGTTCCAGCGACTGCACCGAATCCATCCAGCGGAAGCAGAACGCGGCCTTGGCGCGGATCGACGGAATGTTCTCGACCGCATCGAAGGCCTCGGCGCGCCGTTCCGGGTCCGGGATGTAGCTGTCGAGCAGGGTGAGATAGAACTGCACGTGCAGCGCTTCTTCATACAACTGCCGCGACAGGTACATGCGCGCTTCCGGCGCATTGATGTGCCGGTACAGATTCAGCACGAGATTGTTGGAGACGATGCTGTCGCCGGTGGCGAAGAACGCGACCAGGCGTTCGATCAGATGCCGGTCCGCGGGCGCCAGCTTGTGCTGCAGATCGTTGAGATCGATGCCGAAATCGATCTCCTCCACTGTCCAGGTGTTGCGGATCGCGTCGCGGTACATCTCGTAGAACACGGGGTAACGCATCGGCCGCAGGGTGAGCGCGAAGCCGGGGTCGAGCAGATGTTGTGCAGCCATGGTTCGATACCTCAGATGTGACAACGACGCCCGCCGACTCCCTGTGGGAGCGGCGGAAGCCGCGATGGGATGCCGAGAGCGCATCGGCGGTCTGTCGCGACTTCCGTCGCTCCCACAAAAAGCTATTGGCAGGCCTCGCAGGCTTCCGGGTTCTCCAGCGAACACGCCAACGCTTCCTGCGGCGTGTAATCCACTGTCGGCGCGCTCACGGTGGTTTTTGCGATCCGCGTCGCCGGCCGCGAGCGCAGGTAGTAGGTGGTCTTCAGCCCGGCCTTCCATGCGTACATGTACATCGACGACAGCCGGCCGATGCTCGGGCTCTCCATGAACAGGTTCAGCGACTGCGACTGATCGAGGTAGGGGCCGCGCGCGGCGGCGAGATCGATCAGCGCCTTCTGCGGCAATTCCCAGGCGGTGCGATACACCAGCTTCAGCACATCGGGAATGCCGCCGATGCCCTGCACCGAACCCTCGGCGAGCTTGATCGCATCGCGCGTGGATTCGGTCCACAGGCCGATGCGTTTGAGTTCGTCGACCAGATGACGATTGGTCTGCAGGAAATCGCCCGACAGCGTTTCGCGCTTGAACAGATTGCTGACCTGCGGCTCGATGCATTCGTAGCAGCCGGCGATCGAAGCGATGGTCGCGGTGGGCGCGATCGCGATCAACAGCGAATTGCGCAGGCCGTGCGCGGCGATCCTCGCCTTCAGCGCTGTCCAGGCCGTCTGGTCGGCGGGCGCCACGTCCCACAGATCGAACTGCAGCGTCGACGCCGCGGCACGGGTGTCCGCGAACGCGGGATGCGCGCCCTGCTCTTCCGCGAGTTCGCAGGAGGTTTCCAGCGCGTGCAGATAAATGCGCTCGGCGATCCGCGTCGACAGGCGCAGCGCGTCTTCGCTGTCGAACGGCAAGCGCAATTTGAAGAACACGTCCTGCAGGCCCATCACCCCGAGACCGACCGGACGCCAGCGCAGATTGGACGTACGTGCGGATTCGATCGGATAGAAGTTGAGATCGATCACCCGATCCAACTGCCGAACCGCGACGCGCACGGTCTCGCCGAGTTTGTCGAAATCGAAATATCCCGCACCGTGGTCGTCGAACGCCAGATGCTGGGCGAGATTGATCGAGCCGAGATTGCAGACCGCGGTTTCTTCCGCGGACGTCACTTCGATGATCTCGGTACACAGGTTCGACAGATGCACGGTGCGGCCGGGGCCGACCTGGTTGCAGGTGCGGTTGGCGGCGTCCTTGAACGTCATCCAGCCGTTGCCGGTTTCGCCCAGCACTTTCATCATCCGCGCGTACAGGTCGCGGGCCTTGACCGTCTTCGCGGCCAGACCTTGATGCTCGGCCTGCGCATACGCGCGCTCGAAGGCTTCGCCCCACAGGTCGACGAATTCCGGCACCGTGTTGGGATCGAACAGCGACCAGTCGCCGTCGTTCTCGACCCGCTGCATGAACAGATCGGGCACCCAGTTGGCGAGATTGAGGTTGTGGGTGCGGCGCATCTCGTCGCCGGTATTGCCGCGCATTTCGAGGAAATCCTCGATGTCGGCGTGCCAAGTCTCAAGATAGATGCAGGCCGCGCCCTTGCGCTTGCCGCCCTGGTTCACCGCAGCCACCGACGCGTCCAGCGTCTTCAGCCACGGCACGATACCGTTGCTGCGGCCATTGGTGGAGCGGATCAGCGCGCCGCGCGAGCGGATACGCGAGTAGGACTGGCCGATCCCGCCGGAGAACTTCGACAGCTGCGCCACGTCGGCGTAGCGCGCGTAGATGTCGGCCAGCGAATCGCGCGGCGAATCCAGCAGGAAGCACGACGACAGCTGCTCGTGGCGGGTACCGGAATTGAACAGCGTCGGCGAACTCGGCAGGTAATCCAGCGACGACATCAGCCGGTAGAGTTCGAGCGCGGCGTTCGGCGTGTCGGTCAGCGCGACCGCGATGCGCATGAAGAAATGCTGCGGGGTTTCGATCACCGTGCGCTGCTGCGGATGGCGTAGCAGGTAACGGTCGTAGAGCGTGCGCAGGCCGAAATACTCGAAACGACGGCTCTGCGCGACATCGATCGCATCGTTGAATTTGCGCGCATGGGTTTCCACCACCGCACGCACGCGATCGTTGATCAGGCCGATCGCGTGTCCCTGCGCGATCGACTGCGAAAACGAATGCACGCCCTGCCCGGCCACTTCCTTGTCGATGTAGCCCGCCAGCAGGCGCGCGGCGAGGCGCGCGTACTGCGGCTCGTCGGCGGTGAACGCGGCGGCGGTGCGGATCGACAGTTCGTCGAGTTCGCGGGTCGTGGCGCCGTCGTAGATGCCGGCGATGGTCTTCAGCGCGACGCGCATCGGATCGATGTCGTCGAGCCCATCGCAGCAGCGCTGCACGGCGCGCACGATCTTGCCGACATCGACCGGTTCGCGGCGACCGTCGCGCTTGGTGATGCCCATGGTGTTGGCGGCGTGCGGCGGCGCCAGCGCGAAGCCGGGCTGTTCGGCATGCGCGGCGACGCCGGGCGTCGCGGTGCGTGCCGGCGCGCTCGATGATTCGGCAGCCTGCGGTGTGTTGTCGATCAGCGTGGTGGTCATTGGTTCCTCTCCGGTGACGTGGAGAAGAAGCGAAAGCGGTGCGACGCGCGGCTCCGACAGACGGAACGTGGGACGACGCGCCACCGGCGATGCCGGGCGCGGATCCGCGCGAACACCGGCCCTCGCCCCCTCGGGCGAGCCTGCGTCTGCGCGGTTGCGGGACCGAAGGCGTACGGCGCGGACAGGACGTCCGCGCACGAGGCGCTGCTTCGACCGACGCTCCCCACGGAGACGGTTGGCCAGACGGCGCCGTGGCGCCGGTCGAGGCAGGTCTTCGGGCTCATGGGCGTGCGGCCAGGCCGCTCCTACTGCGCGTCGCTTCCCAGCCGTTGTCTCATTGCGAGACGGGCCAGTGCCATGACGCGGGTCGTTCCCAATTACCGCTGCGGGGCAGCCCCGGAATTGGCGTCAGACTGAAGTCCTCTGCCGCACCGGATTCCCATTTCAGTCGACCTCGGGCGAGGTCGACACCTTCGACGAGGCACAAGATAGTGTGTGCCGTTGCAGACTTCAACCCAACATATCGAATTCTGCGATTGATTCGTCGAATCACCGACAGGGCGATTCGTCAAGCCCATTACATCGGCTACGCCGCGCTTGACCCGTGCCCGGACTGGGCTTATCTTGACGCCGCCGAAGGTTTCCATCGCTTCATTCGAATGAAGCGATGGGATTAAAAGGGAAGCCGGTGCGAGCCTTCATCGCTCCATTCCGGCGCTGCCCCGCAGCGGTAATTGGGAACGACCCCCGCCACATGCACTGGCTCCGTCTCGCAATGAGACAGGCCGGGAAGCGGCGGGCAGTAGGCGGCCATCGTTCATCGCGATGGCCACGCCCATGAGCCCGAAGACCTGCCCCGGCCAGGGAGTAATCCCTGCCTGACCTGGAGTTTCCGCGGGGAAACGCACCGGGGCATTCGCCGTGCGTCTTCGCGGCGGGCCCCTGCGCGTGCGCCATGCGGCTCCGGTTCGCCCGAGGGGGCGAAGGTCGCTGGCGCATGGGCAGGCCCGGAGCGATTCGGGGTCGATCCCTGCGCGAGTTCATCGCGCGAGGCCTGAGTCTCGACGCGGTTCCTTCGTTCCTCCATTCGTCACGAATCGAGGACACACCGCAATGACTACCGTTACCAATCTCGGCTTCCCGCGCATCGGCGCGAAGCGCGAACTCAAACGCGCGCTGGAAGCCTTCTGGCAGGGCAAATCCGATCAGCAATCGCTGCTCGACACTGCCTGCGCACTGCGTCACCGGCATTGGCGCCTGCAGCGCGACGCCGGCGCCGATGTAGTGCCCTGCAACGATTTTTCGCTGTACGACCACGTGCTGGACACGGCCTTCCTGTTCGACGCCATCCCCGATGCCTATCGCGCGCTGGCCGATCAGGATCCGATCACCGGTTATTTCGCACTGGCCCGCGGCATGCAGCGCGACGGCGTGGATCTGCGCGCGCTGGAAATGACCAAATGGTTCGACACCAACTACCACTACCTCGTGCCCGAACTGCATCGCGAGCAAAGCTTCCGTCTGCGCGGCGACAAGCCGGTCGCTGAATTCCTCGAAGCCAAGGCTGCAGGCCTGCATGCGCGTCCGGTGCTGCTGGGTCCGGTCAGCTTCCTGCTGCTGTCGAAAAGTATCGACGGCAGCGACCGGCTCGCGCTGCTCGACAAACTGCTGCCGGTGTACGCGGAACTGCTCGCGAAACTGAAAGACGCCGGCGCGGATTGGGTGCAGATCGATGAGCCCTGCCTCATCCTCGACCTGCCGCCGGAAGCGCGCGCGGCGTTCGCGCATGCGTATGCCTGGCTGCGCGAACGCGCGCGTCCGAAACTGCTGCTGGCGGCGTATTTCGGCGCGCTGGCCGACAATCTTGGTCTGGCCTGCGAGCTGCCGGTGGACGGGCTGCACGTCGATCTGGTGCGCGGCAAGGAACAGTTGAACGAAGTGCTCGAACGCCTGCCGGCGGATCGCGTGCTGTCGCTCGGCCTGATCGACGGCCGCAACATCTGGCGCTCGAATCTCGACGATGCGCTGGTGCTGGCGCGCTTCGCGCATGCCGGCCGCGCGCCGGACAGCGTGTGGCTGGCGCCGTCGTGCTCGCTGCTGCATGTGCCGGTGGATCTGAGCCACGAGCGCACGCTCGCGGCGGATCTCCTCGCATGGCTGTCGTTCGCGCGGCAGAAGATCGGCGAACTGCGCGTGCTGGCCGATGCGCTGGACGGCAAGCCCGCCGCCGAAGCCGCGCTCGCCGAAGCGCGCGAACGCATCGCCTCGCGTCGCGCCTCGCAGCGCGTGCATCGCCCTGAGGTCGGCGCACGTCTGTCGCAGCTCGATGCCACCGCCGCGCGGCGCAAGGCCGCATATCCGCAACGACAGATCGTGCAGGCGCAGCGGCTCGGCCTGCCCGCATTTCCGACCACCACCATCGGTTCGTTCCCGCAGACGCACGAGATCCGCGAAGCGCGCGCGCGCAACCGCGCCGGTACGCTCAGCGACGGCGATTACGACGCCTTTCTCGCCGCGCAGACCGAGGCCTGCGTGCGCTTCCAGGAAGACATCGGCCTGGATGTGCTGGTCCACGGCGAGTTCGAGCGCAACGACATGGTGGAATACTTCGGCGAACAGCTCGACGGCTTCGCGTTCACCGCCAACGGCTGGGTGCAGAGCTACGGTTCACGCTGCGTGAAGCCGCCGATCATCTACGGCGACGTGTCGCGGCCGGCACCGATGACCGTCTACTGGTCGCAGTTCGCGCAGACGCTCACCGACAAGCCGATGAAGGGCATGCTGACCGGCCCGGTGACGGTGCTGCAGTGGTCGTTCGTGCGCGACGATCAGGAACGCGCGCGCACCTGCCGGCAGATCGCGCTGGCGCTGCGCGACGAAGTGCTGGATCTGGAAGCCGCCGGGATCGGCGTGATCCAGATCGACGAGCCGGCGCTGCGCGAAGGCCTGCCGCTGCGCCGCACCGCGTGGGCGCATTACCTGGACTGGGCGGTGGAATGCTTCCGGATCAGCGCCAGCGGCGTGCGCGACGACACCCAGATCCACACCCACATGTGCTACTC
>CBIHKW010000044.1:0-30213 GCA_966203835.1 uncultured Thermomonas sp. | reverse complement strand
CGGCACCTGGATGTAAGTCGTCGACACCACCGCGTTCGAGAACATCAACGGCCCGGACGATCTGACCCACGCGCTCGGCATCGGCACCATGTACACCGCGTTCCTGTCGACGAAGATGTGGGTCGGTGCGCTCGCCGGCGCCGCGATGATCTTCGCCGCGATCCGCCTGCGCCGCTGGCGCGACGAAGGCTGAGGGTGAATGTTTGCGGACTGGCCTATCGCCAGTCCGCATTCGCCTGAAGGCCCGGCCACGGATGGCACGAAGACAACTCGAACACGCCACCGCCACACCCGTATCCCCCATATAAAAATTACTGGAGAGCGTCATGCGCAACAGAGCGGCAATCTTCCCGGCAATCCTTCTGCTGGCCGCGCTCCCCTTCGGCGCGAGCGCCAAGCAGCGCTGCGAACATTCCGAAGCGCGGGGTCTGAAACTCGATCTTTCCGGCGTCAAGACCGTCGTTTTCGAGATCGGCGCGCAGGAGCTCGCGCTGAACGCCAGCAAGGGCGCCGCCGTCTCCGTGAACGCCAAGGCCTGCGCTTCCGACGCCAGCCTGATGCCCCAGCTCACCCTCACCCAGCAGCGCGTCGGCGACAAACTGGTCGTCCGCGCGCAACGTGAGGCCCACATCGGCTGGAACAGCGAGAAGCGTTACGCGTACCTGCAGGTGCAGGCGACGCTCCCCGACACCCTGCCGGTCCAGATCAAGGTCGGTTCCGGCGACGCGATCGTGTCCGGCGTCGCATCGCTGAGCCTGGATGTCGGCTCCGGCGATGCCAAGGCCAGCCGCGTCCGCGGCATGGTGCATGCCGATGTCGGATCGGGCGATATCGAGCTCAACGACATCGGCGGCCTGAACGTGATTTCGATCGGTTCCGGCGACCTCAGCGCGCGCGGCGTGCGCGGCGGCGCCCGGATCGGCAGCGTACGGTCCGGCGATCTCCAGATCAGCGGTACCGAAGGCGCGGTGCAGCTCGGCTCGATCGGCTCGGGCGATGCGGACCTGACCGACATCGGCGGCGACGTCAACGTCGAGAGCATCGGATCCGGCGACCTCGGCGTGGAGCGCACGCGCGGACGCCTGACGGTCGGCGACATCGGCAGCGGTTCGGTGAACCACCACGCCGTCGCCGGCAGCGTCGACCTGCCCCGCAAACGTTGATCCGAACAGCGCTGCACCCGTACGACTCCAAAACCCGCACAACTCCCAAGAAGGTCGCCATGAATACGTCCCGCCCCGCGCTCCGCCATTCGCTGATCTTCGCTGCCCTGCTCGGCGCATCGACGCTGTCGGCCTGCTCCGACAAGGCGTCGTCCGGCACGGATCCCGGCGAACCCACCACCATGCTCGGCAAGGCCGTGAAGGGAGCCACCGAGGAGGCCCGCAAGGAACTCGCGACCGCCAATATCCAGGTGTCCAAGGATCAGCAGTCCAAGGCTGAGATCACGCCGGAAGGCGATCTGCTGGTCGATGGCAAGCGGATCACGCCGACCGCCGAGCAGCGCAAGCTCCTGCTGGAATACCGCAGCCACATCGTCGGCATCGCAGAAGCCGGCATCGACATCGGTCTGCAGGGCGCCGATCTCGCCGGCAAGGCCGTCGGCGAGGCGTTGAAGGGCGTGCTGACCGGCAATACCGATCAGATCGAACAGAAGATCGAAGCCGAGGCCGAAGGCATCGAAAAAGCGGCGGTGGAGCTGTGCAAGCTGTTGCCGGCGATGAAAGTCACCCACGACAAGCTCGCCGCAGCGATGCCCGAGTTCAAGCCGTACGCGACGATGGACCAGAGCGACGTGGACGACTGCGGGAAGGACGGCAAATTCAACGTCGACATCCCCGGCGGCGCGATCAACGCCGATATCGACGTGAGCAGCAACAACGACAGCGGAAACACCGCCGCTGAAGCCGAAGCCGCGACGGCCGAACCGGTGAAGTGATTGCGTGACACGGTGAGCGGCGGCCTCAGCCGCCGCCCGCCCCGCCAGCGCGCACGCCGCCTTCGGTCAACGCCGCAGGATCCAGCAGCTTCTTCAGATCGGCCGCCTCCAGCCCGCTGTCCTCCAACGCGACATCGAACACCGGACGCCGCTCGCGATACGCCTTCTTGGCGATCGCGGCGGCTTTTTCGTATCCGATGACCGGATTCAGCGCGGTCACCAGAATGGGATTGCGCGCCAGCGCGTCGGCGATGCGATCGGCGCGGAACACCATGCCGGCGATGGCATCGTCGGCCAGCGCGCGCATCGCGTTCGCCAGCAGACCGATGCTGTCCAGCAGATCCGCGGCGATCAGCGGCAGCATGACGTTGAGCTGGAAATTGCCGCTCTGCCCGGCGATGGTGATCGCGGTGTGGTGGCCCATCACCTGCGCGCAGACCATGCAGACAGCCTCGGGAATCACCGGATTGACCTTGCCGGGCATGATCGACGAGCCCGGCTGCAGGGCCGGCAGTTCGATCTCGCCCAGCCCGGCCAGCGGCCCGGAGTTCATCCAGCGCAGATCGTTGGCGATCTTCATCAGCGCCACTGCCAGCGCGCTGAGTTGGCCGGACAGCTCCACCGCATCGTCCTGCGCGGCGAGTCCTTCGAATTTGTCGTCGGCGGAGACGAAGCGCACCCCCGACATCACCGAGAGCGTCTGCGCCACGCGCTTGCCGAAACGCGGGTCGGCGTTGATGCCGGTGCCGATCGCGGTGCCGCCGATGGGCAGCCGGCGCAGGCGTTTGAGGCTGTCCTCGATCCGCATCCGCGCCGATTCCAACTGCGACGACCACGCGCCCAGCTCCTGGGCGAAGGTCAGCGGCATCGCGTCCATCAAATGGGTGCGGCCGGTCTTGACCAGCTTGCGCGCCTCGCGGGCACGGCGGTCGATGGTGGTGCGCAACTGGCGCAGCGCCGGCAGCAGTTCTTCGCTCGTCGCCAGCAGCGCCGCGACCCGGATCGCGCTCGGAATCACATCGTTGGAACTCTGGCCGAGATTCACGTCGTCGTTGGGATGGATCCGCCCGCGCCCGCTACGCATCACCAGCGCGGCGATGACCTCGTTCGCGTTCATGTTGGTGGAAGTGCCGGAACCGGTCTGATAGATGTCGACCGGAAACTGGTCGTCGTGGTCGCCGCCGGCCACCGCCAGCGCGGCGCGGCGGATCGCAGCGGCGCGGGTCTTGGACATCAGCCCCAGATTGGCGTTGGCCTGGGCGGCGGCGGCCTTGATCAGCCCCATCGCGCGCAGGAAGCCGCGCGGCATCGGCTGCCCGGAGATCCGGAAATTCTGCACCGCGCGCTGGGTCTGTGCGCCCCACAGGGCCGCGGCCGGCACCCGCAGCGCGCCCATACTGTCGCGTTCGGTGCGGAATGGATCGGGCACTACGCCAATGCCCGGAATCGCGCTGCGTCTCGCCATGTTCCGCTCCCGCCATCGAGTTGCCACGAGCATACGCCCACGGGCATTTGGAATTGCAGGCGTTTACAATCTCCGGCTGTCCTCAGACTGCGCCCCGTGCGCCCGCGAACGCCCATGTCCGACGCCCAGCTTCTCGCCCTGTCCCCGCTCGATGGCCGCTATGCCGGCAAGGTCGATGCCCTGCGCCCGATCTTCTCCGAATACGGCTTGATCAAAGCGCGAGTGAAGGTGGAAGTGGAATGGCTGCTGGCGCTTGCCGCCGAGCCCGGCATCGTCGAACTCGAACCCTTCTCCGACGCCGCCATCGCCCGCCTGCGCGCACTGGCCGACGGTCTGTCGGTGGCCGACGCCGCCCGGGTGAAGGAGATCGAGCGCACCACCAATCACGACGTGAAGGCGGTGGAATATCTGATCAAGGAGCGGCTGAAGGACGACGCCGAACTGGCGCCGGCGCTGGAGTTCGTGCATTTCGCCTGCACCAGCGAAGACATCAACAATCTCAGCTACGCACTGATGCTCAACGAGGCGCGGCAGCAGGTGATGCTGCCGAAGCTGGACGAACTGATCCAGAAACTCCGCGCGATGGCGCACGCGCACGCCGGCCTGCCGATGCTGTCGCGCACCCACGGCCAGACCGCTACGCCCAGCACCGTCGGCAAGGAAATCGCCAACGTCGTCGCCCGCCTGCAGCGCCAGGGCGAGACGCTGGCCGCCGCGCTGATCGCCGGCAAGATCAACGGCGCGGTCGGCAACTACAACGCGCATATCACCGCATATCCGGAAGTCGACTGGACCACGTTCTCGCGCCGCTTCGTGGAATCGCTGGGCCTGGACTGGCAGCCTTACACCACCCAGATCGAACCGCACGACGGCATCGCCGAACTGTGCGACGCGCAGAAACGCATCGACACCATCTGCATCGATCTGTGCCGCGACCTCTGGGGCTACATCTCGCTGGGCTATTTCAAACAGGCGGTGAAAGCCGGCGAAGTCGGCAGCTCGACCATGCCGCACAAGGTCAATCCGATCGATTTCGAGAACGCCGAGGGCAACTTCGGCATCGCCAACGCCCTGCTGGAACACTTCGCCGCGAAGCTGCCGATCAGCCGCTGGCAGCGCGACCTCACCGATTCGACCGTGCTGCGCGCGCTCGGCACCGCGTTCGGGCATGCGCTGATCGGCTACGACGCGCTGCTGCGCGGGCTGAACAAACTCAGCGCCAACCCCGACCGTCTGGCCGCCGATCTCGACGCCGCCTGGGAAGTACTGGCCGAAGCCGTGCAGACGGTGATGCGCCGCCACGGCCTGCCCAATCCGTACGAACAGCTGAAGGCGCTGACCCGCGGCCACGGCATCGACGAAACCTCGATGCGGGAATTCATCGCCAGCCTCGACCTGCCGGCCGACGCCAGACAGCGCCTGCTCGACATGACGCCCGGCAGCTATACCGGCCTCGCGGAACGTCTGGCCGGAGAAATCTGATATGCCGAAGCGCGCCTCCACGCTTCCGTTCGAGATCGACGCCCGCGCGAAACCTCCGCTCGGCATGCCCGCCGCCGATTTCCTGCGCGATTACTGGCAGAAACGGCCGCTGCTGATCCGCAACGCGTTCCCCGATTTCGAAACACCGGTGATGCCCGAAGACCTCGCCGGCCTGGCCTGCGAGGAAGGCGCGCTGTCGCGGATCATCGTCCACGACAAGACCAGCGACGGCTGGACCGTGCGCACCGGTCCGTTCGCGGAAGAAGAATTCCCGGGCATGCCGCACCACGACTGGACCCTGTTGGTGCAGGACGTGGACAAGTGGGACCCGGACATCCGCGCCCTACTCGATCATTTTGCTTTCCTGCCGCGCTGGCGGATCGACGACGTGATGATCTCGTTCGCCGCGCCGGGCGGTTCGGTCGGCGCGCACGTCGACCAATACGACGTTTTCCTGCTCCAGGCCCACGGCCACCGCCGCTGGCAGATCGACGCCAGCGAAGCCATGGGCAAGGGAGTGCCGTCGGCCGACTTCCGCGAAGGCGTCGAGCTGAAGCTGCTGCGCGAATTCCACCCGACCCACGAGTGGCTGCTCGGGCCCGGCGACATGCTGTATCTGCCGCCGACCGTGCCGCACCACGGCGTGGCCGAAGACGCTTGCCTGACCTTTTCGGTGGGCATGCGCGCCCCGAGTGCCGGCGAGCTGTTGGGCGATTTTGTCGACACATTGCTGGCAGATGCCGACGAATCGGTGCGTTATCGCGACGACGACCTGGCGCCACCGAAAGACCCGAACGAGATTGATGCCGAGGCCATGCGCCGGGCCATCGCCGGTCTGAACGCGCTGCGGATGAACGACCCGGAGCGCCTCGGCGACTGGTTCGGCCGCTTCATGACCCTCTACCGGAGCGTCGGCGACGCCCTGAATCCGGATCCGCCGCGCTCACGGATCGAAGTGGAATTCGACCTGCAGCAGGGCGCCGCGCTGCAGCGCCACCCGTGGACCCGGGTCGCCTGGCGGCGTAGCGCCGAACGCAAGACCGCAGCGACGCTGTATGTCGCGGGCCAGACCCACGCCCTTCCGCTCGCCGATGCCCGCGCGCTGGCCGCCGCCGATACGCTGGACGGCGAGACTTACGCCGCCCTGTCCGCGGAAGGCCAGTCGCTGGTGCTCGACCTGCTCGCGCAGGGCCATTACCGGCTGGAGGGCGAAGAGTTCGAAACCGGAGATAGCGATGACGACGACGCCTGAGCACAACACTCCGAAAGGCAGCTTCCGGGTCGAGCCCATCGACTACGCCAGCGGCATCGACGACCTGCGCGCGGTGCGCGAACCGGTGTTCGTGCAGGAACAGCAGGTACCGCTGGCGCTCGAATGGGACGAACTCGACCCGCTCTGCGTGCATGTGATCGCCCGCGACGACAGTGGCCGCCCCATCGGCACCGGCCGGCTGACGCCCGAGCGCAAGGTCGGGCGGATGGCGGTGCTACCGGAGTGGCGCGGTCACGGCGTCGGCGATGCCCTGCTGCTGGCGCTGATCGATGAAGCCGAGCGGCTGCGCTGGCCGGAACTGCGCCTGCATTCGCAGGCCTCGGCGGTCGGTTTCTACGTCAAGCACGGCTTCGTGCCGTACGGCGACCGCTTCATGGAAGCCGGGATCGAACACCAGAGCATGCGCCGGCAGATCGGCGGCCCCACCGCCATCGACACCCGCGACGCCGCAGTCGCGATCACCACCGCGATCATCGCTGCATGCCGCCGCGAGCTGTACATCTACAGCCGCGCGCTCGACCCCGGCCTGCTCGATACCGTCGAAGTGCTCGAAGCCCTGCGCCGCTTGAGCACCCGCCGCCAGCGGGTCGAGATCCGCATCCTGCTGCAGGACGCCGACGCCGCGCAGCGCGCGCATGCGCCGCTGATCAGCCTCGGCCAGCGCCTTTCCAGCGTGTTCGGCTTCCGCGAAGCCAACGACCCGGCCGATCGCGGCTACGCCTCGGCCTTCATCGCCAACGACAGCGGCGGCTATTACTTCCGCACCCTCGGCAATCGTTTCGACGGCGAAGCCGCGATCGATTTCGGCGGTCGCGCCCGACAGCTCGCGGACGGCTTCATGCCGGTCTGGGAGCGGTCGAGGATCGTCACCGAATTCCGCGCGCTGGAGATCTGAGCGGGCGCTCGGGCGTCAGCCTCACTCTTCGATCAGCGCCGAGCGCCGCAGCAGGATCTCGAAGCGCACCCGCCGCGCCGGCGTCATTTCGATCTGCACCAGATCGGGGGCTGCGTCCTGTCCGCGCCGCGCGCCGTCGATCGCGCGCAGGCCGTCGGACACGCTGCGATTGGAGTCGGCCTCGCCGACGATGGTGACGGTGCCGTCGCCGTAACGCACATCGGTGATTCGGCTACCGGCCGGGAACAACGCGCCGACGCGCTGACGGATGGTCGCCGCGTCTGCGATCCCCCCAGGGGGCTGAGTCGTGGGCTGCGTCGGGGCTGTCGACGGCGCCCGCGACAACACCGGCATGGTGTCCGACAAGACGGCGGCAGGCACGTCCGCAGCGATAGCCGACTCCGGCGCGACCAGCAGCGAATCGGTCAAGGTGAATTCGACTTCGGTGACCCCGGGCCGGCCGCTGAACACGCGGCGGACCACATCGCCCGGCGCGCGGGTATCGCCACCGATGCCGGCCACACGATTCAGCAAGCCGTTCTCGTCACCAGCCGTCACGGTATAGCGCACGTGGACCTTGCCGCCGCGCACCACCACTTCGTCGAGCGTGGTCGCGACCGGCACCAGCGATGCCATACGTGCCCGGATCGTCCCGGCGGGCGCATAACGCTGCGCGTCCGAACGCACCTGCGCCGCCTCGCGCGCCGCGACTTCGGCCTCGATCTCATCGATCGGCCGCTCGAAATCGAACCGCTTCGCAATGACCTCGGGCCGCCAGGCGCGCAGCGCATCGTTGCGCGGCCACAGCAGCGCGCCGGTGTGGATGCCGGTGGGAATCGGCAGCTCCGCGCAGCCGTCGCCGCACCAGACGCTCACCCCGACCGTATCGAGCTCGCGCGACTCGCCGACGATCGAACCGTCTTCGGCCCGGGTCAGCCGGATCGGTTTGATGAACGCACGCGGCAGTTCCAGCCAGCCGTCCTCGCAGGCGATATCGGTGCCGGCCCGCAGTTGCTTCACGATCTCGACCCGCGGCCCCAGCTCGGCCATGCGCTGCGCATAGCTGGTCTCGCCGTTGCGGGCGATCCAGGCCGCGCGCTCCGGGTCGCGCAGCAGGCGGTACCAGGCGCGGTAGCGGGGTTTCTCGAACTCGCGGATCAGCCGCAGTTGCTGCATCACCCGTTCGTCGTCGATGAAGAAGCGGAATTCGTAGACCCCCTGCGCTTCGCGGCGGATCGCGAGACCGCGGATCTGCGCCGCCGGGACGCGATTGCCGTCCTCGACGGGCAACTCCTCCAGAATCGAACCCCGGTACGACGTCCCCTCCCCGCCGGGCTCGTTGAAGGCGTAGATACCGGTGAGATCGGGGCAGCCGAAGTGATCGATGGCCAGCGTCGCCTTGTCCGCACGCGGATGGCCACCCACACGTTCCGTGCAACCGCCCAGCAGCGCCACCCCGGCGGCCAGCGCCACCCAAACGAAGATTCTCATCGGCTTCCCCTGAAGTCCCGGCGGGAAAAGTAACAGGCGAAGCCGGCAACATACCGACAGGATGGAAAGTATCGCCAGACGCACCGCGCGGGCTATCGGACCGCAACCATGACCTCCACACCGACCTGCGACCATGGTCGAACCCGCCGCACGGCACTTGCGGCACACGGAGTGGTGCGCTGCGGCAACGCCTGCGGCTATAATTCCGGTCCTTTCGCCAGCCCACTGACCCGCCCGATGATTTCCCGGCGGATCAATCGGTTATCCCTTTCTTCTCCGCGCTTCCCGACATTCGAGTGTGATCCCCGAGTGGACAGTCTCCTGAAGCAGTTTGCCCAGTCTTCGCAGCTTGGCGCCAACGCCGCATACATCGAAGACCTTTACGAACAGTATCTGGTCGCCCCCGACAGCGTCGCCCCGAAGTGGAAAACCTACTTCGACGGCATCAAAGGCCGCGAAACCGGCGACGTGCCGCACTCTGCAGTGATCGCCGCCATCGCCGAAGCCGGCCGCCAGGCGGCCCGCGGCGTCGCGGTCGCCGGCAACGGCGCCAACGGCAGCGACAGCCGCGAATTCGCGGTCGGCAAACTGATCGTGGCCTACCGCTCGCGCGGCCACCTCGCCGCCGATCTCGACCCGCTCGCCATGTGGCAGAAGAGCGAAGCGCCGGACCTCGACATCGCCTTCCACGGCCTGTCCAACACCGACCTCGACGTCACTTTTTCCAGCGGCGGCGTCGGCGGCCAGGCGCAGATGAAGCTGCGCGACCTGCTCGCCCGCCTCAAAGCCACCTACACCGGCAGCATCGGCGCCGAGTTCATGCACATCACCGACGTCGACCAGCGTCGCTGGATGTACGAACGCCTGGAAACCGCCGGCGGCGATTTCAAGCGTACCGATGAAGACAAACGCCGCATTCTGGAGCGCCTCACCGCCGCGGAAGGCCTGGAACGTTATCTGCACACCAAGTACGTCGGCCAGAAGCGCTTCTCGCTGGAAGGCGGCGACGCGCTGATCCCGATGCTCGACGTGATGATCCGTCGCGCCGGCAGCGACGGCGTGAAGGACGTGGTGCTGGGCATGGCCCACCGTGGCCGCCTCAACGTACTGGTCAACACGCTCGGCAAACCGCCGCGCAAACTGTTCGACGAATTCGAAGGCAAGTTCGATCACGACGAACTCGCCCACGCCGGCGACGTGAAATACCACATGGGTTTCAGCGCCGACATCGCCACGCCGGGCGGCCCGGTCCACCTCGCCCTCGCCTTCAATCCATCGCATCTCGAAATCGTCGACCCGGTGGTCGTGGGCAGCGTGCGTTCGCGCCAGCACCGCCGCGGCGACAAGGCCCGCAAACAGGTGCTGCCGATCGTGATCCACGGCGACGCCGCGTTCGCCGGCCAGGGCGTGGTGATGGAGTTGTTCCAGATGTCGCAGGCCCGCGGTTTCCGCGTCGGCGGCACCGTCCACATCGTCATCAACAACCAGGTCGGCTTCACCACCAGCGAACGCCAGGACGCGCGCTCCACGCTGTACTGCACCGATGTCGCCAAGATGGTCGGCGCGCCGGTGCTGCACGTGAATGGCGACGACCCGGAAGCGGTGGCGTTCTGCGCCGAACTCGCGTTCGACTTCCGCCAGCAGTTCGGCAAGGACGTGGTCATCGACCTGGTGTGCTATCGCCGCCACGGCCACAACGAAGCCGATGAACCGGCCGCGACCCAGCCGCTGATGTACCAGGTCATCCGCAAGCGCAAGACCACACGTGAACTGTATGCCGAGCGGCTCGCCGCGGCCGGCACGCTCAAGGCCGAGGACGCGCAGGCGCTGGTCGACGGTCTCCGCGACAAGCTCGACGCCGGCGTGGTCACCACCGAACTGGCGCAGGTGAAGCCCGACCAGTTCGCGATCGACTGGCGCCCGCTGCTCGAAGGCAAGCTGTCCGATCCGGTCGATACCAAAGTGCCGCGCGCGAAGCTCGATACGCTGGCGCTGACCATCAACACGCTACCGGCCGACGCCGTTCTGCATGCGCGCGTCGCCAAGATTTACGAAGATCGCCGCAAGATGGGCGCCGGCGAACTCGCCGGCGACTGGGGCTTCGCCGAGAATCTCGCCTACGCCACGCTGCTCGACGAAGGCTACAAGCTGCGTCTGGTCGGCCAGGACTGCGGTCGCGGCACGTTCTTCCATCGCCACGCGATCCTGCACGACCAGAAGACCGACGTCGACCACATCCCGCTGCGGCAGCTGGTCGAAAATCCGGAAGACGCGACCATCATCGACTCGCTGCTCAGCGAGGAAGCGGTGATGGCGTTCGAATACGGCTACTCCACCGCAGATCCGCAGACGCTCGACATCTGGGAAGCGCAGTTCGGCGACTTCGCCAACGGCGCGCAGGTGGTGATCGATCAGTTCCTGTCCTCGGGCGAAGCCAAATGGGGCCGCCTGTGCAGCCTCGCGCTGTTCCTGCCGCACGGCTATGAAGGCCAGGGCCCGGAGCACAGCTCGGCGCGTCTGGAACGCTTCCTGCAGTTGTGCGCGCTGGAAAACATGATGGTCTGCACGCCGACCACGCCCGCGCAGGCCTTCCACATGATCCGCCGGCAGATGCGCATGAAGACGCGCAAGCCGCTGGTGGTGATGACCCCGAAATCGCTGCTGCGCCACAAACTGGCGGTGTCGAGCCTGGACGAACTGGCCAACGGCGAGTTCCAGCACCTGATCCCGGACGCCAGCGCCGATCCGAAATCGGTCAAGCGCGTGGTGGTCTGCGGCGGCAAGGTGTACTACGACCTCCTCGAAGACGCGCAGAAGCGCGGCCAGAAGGACGTGGCGCTGATCCGCATCGAACAGCTGTATCCGTTCCCGCGCGCCCAGCTGATCGCCGAACTCAAGCGTTATCCGAAGGCGACCGAAGTGGTGTGGTGTCAGGAAGAACCGCAGAACCAGGGCGCGTGGTACCAGATCCAGCATCACCTGCGTTTCTGCCTGCAAGGCAAGCAGACCCTGCAGTACACGGGTCGCAGCCGTTCGCCCTCGCCCGCCGCCGGTCATTTCAACGATCACGTCGAAGAGCAGCTGCAGTTGATCGCCGACGCGCTGGTCAACCCGCTCAACGACGGTCACGCCGCCGAATGACGGCTGCTGAATGATATTTCCGCCGACGCCTTCCGGCGTCGGTTTCACCTTTCAATTCCGCTGTCAGGACGCCACTCATGGCCACCGAAATCAAGGTTCCCGTTCTTCCCGAATCCGTCTCCGACGCCGTCATCGCCACCTGGCACAAGAAAGTCGGCGATGCGGTCAAGCGCGACGAGAACATCGTCGACCTCGAGACCGACAAGGTCGTGCTGGAAGTGCCTTCGACCGTCGATGGCGTGATCAAGGAACTGAAATTCGCCGAAGGCGCGACCGTCCTCAGCCAGCAGGTCATCGCGGTGATCGAGGAAGGCGCTGTGGCGGCTGTTGGAGCGACGGAAGCCGCGAAACCCGCGCCCGCGAATGCGCCTGTCGCGGCTCCCGCCGCTCCCACACCCACTGTATCCGCATCGACTGTCGCTGCCGCCGAACTGCCGCCGGGTGCGCGTTTCGCCGCCACCACCGTCGGCGTGAACCCGGCCGACGTGGCCGGCACCGGCCGTCGCGGCGCGGTCACCAAGGAAGACATCGTCAACTACGCCAGCGGCAAGACCGCCGGCGTCGGCGGCGGCGCCCGTCCGGAAGAGCGCGTGCCGATGACCCGCATGCGCACCCGCATCGCCGAACGTCTGATGCAGTCGAAGAATTCCATCGCCATGCTCACCTCGTTCAACGAAGTGAACCTCGGCAAGGTCATGGCGATGCGCAAGGAGCTGGGCGAGTCCTTCGAGAAAGCCAACGGCATCAAGCTCGGTTTCATGAGCTTCTTCGCCAAGGCCGCCGCCAACGCGCTGCAGCGCCACCCGATCGTCAACGCATCGGTCGACGGCAGCGACGTGATCTATCACGGCTACGCCGACATCAGCATCGCGGTCTCCACCGAAAAAGGTCTGGTCACGCCGGTGCTGCGCAACGTCGAGCGCATGGGCTTCGCCGACATCGAAGGCGCCATCGCCGGTTACGCCAAGGCGGCGCGCGAAGGCGGCCTGAAGCTTGAAGACCTGCAGGGCGGCACGTTCACCATCACCAACGGCGGCACCTTCGGCTCGCTGATGTCCACGCCGATCGTCAATCCGCCGCAGTCGGCGATCCTCGGCATGCACGCCATCAAGGAGCGCGCCATCGTCGAGAACGGCGTGGTGGTCGCCGCGCCGATGATGTACATCGCGCTGAGCTACGACCACCGCATCATCGACGGCAAGGACGCGGTGCTGTTCCTGGTCGACATCAAGAATCAGCTGGAAAACCCGCATCGCATGCTGTTGGGCATGTGATGTCTTGATGCCCCTCTCCCGTCGGGAGAGGGGTTGGGGAGAGGGTACGGCGAAGCAACGCCCCCTTGACCCGCTGCAGCAGCAAGCGGTTCGCACGTCGTCCGCTCCGCCGCACCCTCATCCGCCCTTCGGGCACCTTCTCCCGACGGGAGAAGGAAAAGCATAGGACACCGTCATGGCAGAACAATTCGACGTCATCGTCATCGGCGCCGGCCCGGCCGGCTATCACGCCGCGATCCGCGCCGCGCAGCTCGGCATGAAAGTCGCATGCATCGATGCAGCGCTGGGCAAGGACGGCAAACCCGCGCTCGGCGGCACCTGCCTGCGCGTGGGCTGCATTCCGTCGAAGGCGCTGCTCGACTCCTCGCGCCAGTTCTGGAACATGGGCCACATCTTCGGCGACCACGGCATCAGCTTCGACAACGCCAAGATGGACGTCGGCGCGATGGTCGGCCGCAAGGACAAGATCGTCAAACAGTTCACCGGCGGCATCGCCCAACTGTTCAAGGCGAACAAAGTCTCCGCTTTCTACGGTTTCGGCACCCTGCACGCGGGCAACGTCGTCAAAGTGAAGCAACACGACGGCAGCGAAGTCGAGCTCAAGGGTACCAACGTCATCATCGCCGCCGGTTCGGATTCGATCGAGCTGCCGTTCGCCAAGTTCGGCGAACACATCATCGACAACGTCGGCGCACTCGACCTTGAAGCCGTGCCGAAGCGTCTGGGCGTGATCGGCGCCGGCGTGATCGGCCTGGAGCTGGGCAGCGTTTGGAACCGGCTCGGTTCGCAGGTGACGATCCTGGAAGGCCTGCCGAATTTCCTCGCCGCCGCCGACGCCGAAGTCGCCAAGGTGGCCGCACGCGAGTTCAAGAAGCAGGGCCTGGACATCAAACTGGGCTGCAAGGTGAGCAATACCGAGGTGAAGAAGGACGGCGTCCACGTCAGCTACACCGATGACAAGGGCGAGCAGTCCATCGTGGTCGACAAGCTGTTGGTGGCCGTCGGCCGTCGCGCAGCGACCAAGGGCCTGCTGGCCGACGGCACCGGCGTGAAGCTGACCGATCGCGGTCTGGTCGAGGTCGACGATCACTGCCACACCGGCGTCGACGGCGTGTGGGCGGTTGGCGACTGCGTGCGCGGGCCGATGCTGGCGCACAAGGGTTTCGAGGAAGGCATCGCGGTCGCCGAACTCATCGCCGGCCTGCCCGGCCACGTCAATTTCGACACCATTCCGTGGGTCATCTACACCGAGCCGGAAATCGCTTGGGTCGGTAAGACCGAAGAACAGCTGAAGGCCGAGGGCATTCCGTACAAGGCCGGCAGCTTCCCGTTCGCGGCCGTCGGCCGCGCGGTGGCGATGGCCGAACCGGCCGGCTTCGTGAAGGTGCTGGCGCACGCCGAAACCGACCGCGTGCTGGGCATGCATCTTGTCGGCGCCAATGTGTCCGAACTGGTCCACGAAGGCGTGTTGACGATGGAGTTCAGCGGCTCCGCCGACGACCTCGCGCGGATCTGCCACGCGCACCCGAGTCTCTCGGAAGCGGTCCACGACGCGGCGATGGCGGTCCACAAACGCTCGATCCACAAGGCCAACTGATCGGCCGGCACACACGGACGGCGCACCTCGGTGCGCCGTTCTGCTTTTCATCCCGGGACATGCCATGAGCGAACAGAATTCGATCCGCAACGTCTCCGACACCGCGCGCTGGGTGGCGATCTACCGCGCGATGGAAAGCGAACGCAGCGACGCGATCTTCCGCGACCCATACGCGCGCCGACTCGGCGGCGAACGCGGCGAAGCCATCGTGCGCGAGCTGCCGGACGGCGAGTCGATGAGTTGGCCGATGGTCGTACGCACCGCAGTGATGGACGAGATCGTGACCCGCTGCGTGCAGCAGGGCGCGCGTACCGTACTCAACCTCGCCGCCGGGCTCGACGCACGCCCCTACCGTATGGATCTGCCCGCCTCGCTGCGCTGGATCCATGTCGACATGCCGGAGATGCTCGACTACTTCCGCGAGCAGATGGCCGGCGAGACGCCGCGCTGCCGGCTGGAATTCGTTGCCGCGGATCTGCGCGAGGCGGACGCGCGCCGCGCGCTGTTCGCCGACGCGGCCAAAGAAGGCCCGGTGCTGGTGATCACCGAAGGTCTGCTGCTGTATCTCAAGCCCGAGGACGTGGCGGCGCTCGCGAAAGATCTGAACGACGTCGCACAGGCGCGCTGGTGGCTCAGCGATCTGGCGTCGCCGCGACTGCTGAAGATGCTCGAGCGGCGCTGGTCGCCGAAACTGCGCGACGGCAACGCGCCGTTCCTGTTCGGGCCCGCCGACAACACCGCATTCTTCGCGCCCTACGGCTGGCGCGAACTCGAATTCCGCTCGCACTGGGACGAATCCATCCGCCTCAAACGCACCATGCGCCGCATCTGGTTCTGGCGCCTGCTGATGAAGCTGCAGCCGCGCGCCGCGCGCGAACAGGGCCGGCGCATGTCCGGCATCATGCTGCTCCAGTCCGAACACTTCCAACCCGAACACTGACCCAGGAATCACCTTCCCCACATGAAATCGATCTGCGTCTACTGCGGCTCCAACGCCGGCAACAAACCCGTCTACGCCGAACGCGCGCAAGCGCTCGGCGCGCGCATCGCGGCCGAAGGCCTGCAGTTGGTCTACGGCGGCGGCAACGTCGGGCTGATGGGCATCGTCGCCGACGCCGTGCTCGCCCACGGCGGCGAAGTCATCGGCGTGATCCCCGAGCAACTGGTGCAATGGGAAGTCGCGCACAAGGGCGTGACCCGGCTGGAAGTGGTCGCCAACATGCACGAGCGCAAGGCGCGGATGTTCGACCTCGCCGACGCCTTCGTCGCCCTGCCCGGCGGCTTCGGCACGCTGGACGAAATGTTCGAGATGCTGACCTGGCGCCAGCTCGGCCTCGGCAAGAAACCCTGCGCCTTCCTCGATGTCGACGGCTTCTACGCGCCGCTGATCGGCATGATCGACCGCATGGTCGAAGAGCGCTTCCTGCACGCCGAACAGCGCCACGACCTGTGGCACGGCGAAGACATCGACACCCTGTTCGCCTGGATGCGCGACTACCCGCCCGCGCAGGCGGACAAATGGCTGGATGAGAAGAAGCGGCGGGAGTTGCGGTAAGCGGTTCGATCGTGCCGGCACGACATTTAGATCCGTTGCGATCACTCCGCATGGCGACTGGATTGGGCCAGTCATCCGACAAACTCCGACCATTCGCCGCGACAAAACCTGACCTGTCGTCCCGGCGAACGCCGGGATCCAGCTCTTGATTTCGCCCGGCAAGATGCACGCATGAAAGAGCCGTGCGTTTACCTTCTCTCAAGCCGATATCACGGCACACTTTATACCGGCGTCACCTCTGATCTCATCAAACGCGTATGGCAGCACAAGAGCGATCTTGTTGCAGGCTTTACGCGGAAATATGGCGTGCATCAACTCGTCTGGTACGAGCTTCATGCAACGATGCATGAAGCCATCGCGCGTGAAAAAGCGATCAAGGAATGGAAGCGCGCATGGAAAATCGAACTGGTCGAGCAGAGCAATCCTCAATGGCGCGACTTGTATGACGGGATCATCTGAAAAACTGGATCCCGGCGTTCGCCGGGATGACGGGGGTTGATTGATGATGAGCGGCTGACCAGCATCGTATGGATACGATCCGGGCTGCAGTTGCTCTAACGCATGATCTGGAATCTGCTGCATGCAACGCCCGCCGATGCGATGATGACGCCGCCTCCTGATGCCAGATATGACGCCATGACCACATCCACCACCTTCCAAGCCTTCCGCATCCGCAACGACAGCGCCGGCTACCGCAGCGGTATCGAAGAAATGTCGGTCGACGAGCTCGCCCCCGGCGAGATCGTGATCAAGACCGCCTACTCGTCGGTGAACTACAAGGACGCGCTCGCCGGCACCGGTGAAGGCAAGATCCTGCGCTTCTTTCCGCTGGTCGGCGGTATCGACGTGGCCGGGCATGTGGTGTCGTCGTCCGACCCGAAGTTCAAGGAAGGCGACGCGGTGCTAGTCACCGGCAGCGGGCTCAGCGAGACCCGCGACGGCGGCTACGGCCAGTACGCGCGGATCGAGGCGAAGTGGGCGATCCCGCTGCCCGCTGGGCTGAGTCTGCGCGAAAGCATGATCATCGGCACCGCCGGCTTCACCGCCGCGCTGGCGCTGCTGCGGATGGAAGACAACCGGCAGACGCCGGCGCAGGGTCCGCTTGCGGTGACCGGCGCCACCGGCGGGGTCGGCTCATTGGCCGTCGATATCTTCAGCCGCGCCGGTTACGAGGTTCACGCGATCAGCGGCAAACCCGAGCACGCCGATTACCTCAAAGGTCTCGGCGCCACTCAGGTGCTGGGCCGCGACGTGCTGGCCGAAGCCAAACCGCTGGAAGCCGCGCGTTTCGGCGGCGGTCTGGATAATGTCGGCGGGACGATGCTCGCCAGCCTGCTCGCCCGCACCCGCCCCTACGGCAACGTCGCCAGCGCCGGTCTGGCCGCTTCGGCCGAACTGCCGACCACGGTCATGCCGTTCATCATCCGCGGCGTGTCGCTGCTGGGCGTGGCCTCGGCCGGTACCGCCCGCGATATCCGTGATGAAGTGTGGAAACGTCTCGCTACGAACTGGAAACCCGCCCATCTGGACGCCATTTGCACCCGCGAGGCGACCTTGACGGAACTCCCGGGCGTGTTCGCCGGCATGTTGACCGGAGGCTCGTTCGGACGGACGCTGGTGCGCCTGGACTGAGCGCTTCCCTGTCGTTCGGCCCGAAATGGCCATAGGTTGTGCACTGCATCAACAAATGGCGCTGCCCCGCTTCCGGGTGGCGACGCGGACGACTACACTGGCTGCAATCTTCTGGGGGTCCACATGGCACGCATCCTGATCGTCGACGATTCGCCGTCGCAATTGATGGGCATTCGCCGCATCGTCGAAAAACTCGGGCATGAAGCCCTCACCGCCGAAGACGGTGCCGCCGGTGTGGAAGTCGCCAAGCGCGAGATCCCCGACCTGATCCTGATGGACGTGGTGATGCCGAACCTCAACGGGTTCCAGGCCACCCGCACCATCTGCCGCGAGCCGACCACCAAGCACATCCCGATCGTGCTGGTGACCACCAAGGATCAGGACACCGACCGCATGTGGGGCATGCGTCAGGGCGCCAAGGCGTATCTGACCAAGCCTTTCAGCGAAACCGAGCTGTCGGACACCATCACCAAGTACGTCACCGGTCTGGGCTGATCGCCGGGGCCGCACACTGCGGCCTCGTTACCCGTCACGGCCCAATTACGCCCGACGCCAGTCGTCCCCGAAGACATCGCGCATCTGCCGGTAGGCATCGCGTTCCTCGTCGGTATTCGCTTTCGGCGCGAGCACTTCCAGTTCGACGATCTGATCGCCCGCCGGGACCGCGCCCGTGCCGGGCAGACCGCGACCGCGCAGCCGCAGCTTGCGGCCGCCTTCCGAATCCGCCGGGATCTTCAACTCGACCGCGCCGCCGAGCGTCGGCACGCTGATCGACGCCCCCAGCGCCGCTTCCCACGGCGCCACCGGCAGCACATGGATCACGTTGCGGCCGTCGACCTCGAACTGCGGGTGCGCGGCGTATTCCACTTCCAATAACAGATCGCCGCCACCGGGCGCCTGACCCGCGAGCCGGATCGCTTGGCCCGGGCGGATGCCTTTCGGGATCCGCACCTCCAGCGACTTGCCTGCGACCGAGACCCGCAGCGGGTCGCCGCGATAGATCGTCTCCAGCGGCACGGCGCATTTGGCCCGGGTGGGACCGCTGCGCGCATGCGGACCAGCAGCAGCACCGGGCCCAGCGCCGCGCCGGCGGCCGAACAATTCCTGGAAGAAATCGCTGAAGCCGCCGTTGTTGCCGCCGGCGAAGAATTCCTCGAAATCGGCGCCGCCGGGCCCACCACCGAAACCGCCCGGCGGTGGCTGCACTTCATCGCCGGGCCGATACCCGCGCGCGCGCAGTTGATCGTAAGCCTTGCGTTTGTCCGGGTCGCGCAAGGCCTCGTAGGCCTCGTTGACGGCCTTGAACTTGTCTTCGGCGCCCGGCTCTTTGCTGACGTCCGGATGATATTTGCGCGCGAGCCGACGATAAGCGGTCTTGATTTCCGCCTCGCCGGCGCCGGGTTCGACACCGAGCGTGTCGTAGTAGTCCTTGAAACGCATGTTGCGGTTCCGCGAATGTCGTGACGATACGGTCCACTATAACGAACTCACTTCGCGACGATGCACCCGGAACGGGCATGCGATGCGAAGGTCATGCCCGGCAAGACGCACGACCCGCGAATGTCGCGGGCCGTGCGTGATTCGGGCGAGTGCCGTCGACGGATGTCGACGGAAAGTTGAAGTCGTCAGGCCTTGGCAGCCACTGCTCCCACCTGGATGCGGCGCGGCGTGGATTGCGGGCGCTTCGGGATGGCGATTTCGAGCACGCCATTGTGTCCGCTGGCGACGATGCCGTCGGCATCCGCAGTGTCTGGCAACGCGAAGCGACGATGGAAGCTGCCGTAGCGACGCTCGATGCGCGAGAAACGATCGATCTGTTCGCCCGCCTCGTTCGCGCGTTCTCCCTTGATGCTGAGGATGCCTTTGTCCATCAGCACTTCAACGTGCTGCGGATCGATGCCCGGCAGATCCGCAAGAATCACGAAGCGATCCGCTTCTTCCTTGATATCGACGCGCGGCACCCATTGGCTGGTGACGACGGACGACTCGTCGGGGCTGTCGCCATTGTTGAGGAAACGATCGAAAACCTGCTTCAGATCGTCGTGGATGCGGGCCTGTGCGGGCCACGCCTGCGAGTAGCGCATGAGGCTCATGGTGATCTCCGTTGAGGGCGGCAACGCGCCGCCATGCACGGGAAATAGGCGCTGCGATGAGGTTTTCAAGCGCCGTCATACGCACATTCAGGATTCGTTTTACTACACTGTAGACTTCCCCGAGCGCACAGGAGCGACCCATGACCATCCAGATCGGCGACAGCATCCCCGAGGTCAACATCAAACACATCAAGGACGGCATCGAGACCGTCGACACCATCGCGTTCTTCGAAGGCAAGAAGCTTGTGCTGTTTTCGGTACCCGGTGCGTTCACGCCGACGTGTTCGGAAAAACATCTGCCCGGCTTCATCGAACACTTCGAAGCCTTCCGCGACAAAGGCGTCGGCGTGGTCTGCATGTCGGTGAACGATCCGTTCGTGATGAAGGCGTGGGCCGCCAGTCAGAACGCACCGGCCGACATGGAAATTCTCGCCGACGGCAACGCCGATTTCGCCAAGGCCCTGGGCCTCGAAATGGATGCCAGCGCCTACGGCATGGGCATTCGCGGCAAGCGTTTCGCACTGTATGCAGAGAACGGCGTGGTGAAGCAACTGGAAGTCGAAGCGCCGGGCGAGTTCCGGGTGTCGTCGGCAGAGCATATGCTGACGCTGGTGTAATAGAACGACAACGCGATCATCGTGGTTCCGGTAGAGCGGCCTTCAGGCCGCTTTATCGTTTCTGGAGAAGGGAAAAGAGAGCAGCGGCCTGAAGGCCGCTCTACAAGGTCACGCGATCATTCCAACACGCGGAATTCGAGTTGTGTCCACGCACCGCTGTCCGCGAGCGCCGTGAGCGTATGTTCGCCGGGATCGCCGAAGTCGCGGATCAGCGACTGGCGACCTTCGGTTTCCGCGATCCAGCGACCGTCGAGCAACCACTGCACATTGCGATCCGTGCCCAATGCACGCAGCGACAAACGCACTGCATGTTCGCTGCCGGGCGCACGCACCAGCGTCGCGCCATCATTGAGACCTTCGATCCGCAACTCTTCGCTGGCGTCGCGACCGTCGGCCATGCAGTCGTCGGCGAGCAAAGGCAACGTCGATGCACTGCGTGTTTCGGCACTAAGCCAAGGCGACGCGAGCGCTGGCCAACGCGCGACCTCGACCGTCTCCGCTCGATGCGGCAATGAGCACACGGCGGAAATGCGTTTGCCGCTGTCGGCATCGATCTCGAACCGCTCGCGTCCTGCGTTCCAGAGCCGCGCACCGCGTTCGGCGAACGTGGGCGGCACAGCGCCATCGAGCGTCCACGCTTTCATCCTGCGCTGACACAACGATGCCGGCACGCTGTCGGCGGCGATGCCCAGCGGCCAGCAGATGTCGATTTCGGCAACGCTCGCAGGCGGCGGTAATGGCGATGCGTCGCGGGTGCCGGCGGGCAACGAGTCTACCACTTCGAACATCAGCGGCAGCGCGGTGAGCGCGCCGTACTGACCGGGCAGCGGTGTGCCGTCCGGACGGCCGACCCACACACCGACGGTGTATCGCCGCGTGCCGCCCACTGCCCAGGCATCGCGGAATCCATAGCTGGTGCCGGTCTTCCAGGCCACGCGCGGACGCGAGCCGCGATCGTATTGTTCCAGTTCGCCGGGACGCGGATTGGATTCGAGAATCTCGCGCACGATCCACGCCGCGCCCGGCGACAACACGCGGCGGTCGATCTTCGGGTCGCCCGGCGTGTAGCGCACGCGCCCGGCGATGCCGTTGCGATTGAAGGCCGCGTGCGCGCCGACCAGATCCTCCAACCGCGCGCCGGTACCGCCGAGAATCAGCGCCAGATTCGGCTTCGAGCCCTGTGGAAATTTCAGCGCGATGCCGGCGTGATCGATGCGCGCGGCGAAACGCTGCGGGCCGATCCGTTCAAGCAGGTCTACTGCCGGCACGTTCAACGACAAGCGCAGCGCATGGGCCGCACTGACCGGACCGTTGAACGACGCGCCGAAATTTCCCGGGCGGTAGTCGCCGAAACTCTGCGGCGCATCGACCAGCAGACTTTCGGAGTGGATCATGCCGTCGTCGATCGCCATGCCGTACAAAAACGGTTTGAGCGTGGAACCCGGCGAACGCCACGCCTGCACCATGTCCACGTGTCCGAGTCGCTCCTTGTCGCCGAAGCGCAGCGATCCGACGTACGCACGCGCTTCCATCGAGTCATTGTCGACCACCAGCAGCGCTGCGGACGTGCGCTCCGGCAGATTCGAGAAATACGAGGTCACGCGCTCTTCGAGCGTGCGCTGCAGATTCGGGTCGATGGTCGAAGTGATGCGTGCAGCTTTGGGATGCGCGACGCGCAGGCGCTGCGCCAGCAACGCCGCGCTGAGCGGCGACTGCAACTCGCGCGAGACCACGGATTCTATCCGCGCATCGTCCACCTCCGCCTTGCTCCACACGCCGAGCGCGGCCATGCGATCCAGCACTTTGTCGCGCGCGGCCTGCGCAGCTTCTGGATGGCGATCCGGACGGCGCCGGCTCGGCGACTGCGGCAACACCGCGAGCAATGCGGCTTCCGCCTTCGACAAACGCGAAGCGGGCTTGCCGAGATAGGCCCAGCTCGCTGCTTCCACGCCTTCGATGGTGCCGCCGAACGGCGCGCGTTCGAGATAGAGAATCAGGATCTCGCGCTTCGACAGATGCGCTTCGAGTTGTAACGCGCGCAGGATCTGGCGCAGTTTGCGGAACGGCGTGCGCGTATGCCGCGTGCGTTTCGAATCGAGAATGCGCGCGACCTGCATCGTCAGCGTGGAACCGCCGGACACCACTTCGCCGCTGCCCAGCATCTGCCGGCCCGCGCGCAGTAGCGCCACCGGATTCACGCCGGGATGCCGCCAGAACCAGCGGTCCTCGTAGTTGAGCAAGGCATCGAGATACAGCGGCGATACCGTTTCGGGCGTCGCCGGATAGCGCCACACGCCATCGGCATCCGCGAACGCGCGCAGCGGCGTGCCGTCGCGCGCGACCACCAGCGTGCTGGTATCGCGCGCTTTCGGCAACTGCGGCGGGAAGATCCGATCGAGCAGCAGCAAGGACGACAGCAGCGCGACGGTGCCCCAGCGGAGCCAGGGCAGCAGTCGGCGGATGCGGGCTCGCACGGATGGTGTGGAAGATGGCGACATGGATGCGCGATCGGGATTCGTCGTGTCGCGGGAGGGTGTGCTGCGGCCGTGTGTCTCGCCCTCTGCCGCCCCCCCGATCGGGGAGAGGCCTTCTGAGCGCCCTCTCCCCGCGAGTTGCGGGGAGAGGGAAGAGCCAAGAGCTCGCGGCTGAAACCGCTCCTACCGGGGCTGCACCACGGTGATCGTCGCTGGCATCGACTTGCCCACGCCGCGCAGCTGCGGGCGGTACATGTCTTCGACCAGCGACGGCGGCACGGTGTAGGTGCCCGGTGTGACCGCACGCACCAGATAGAACACGCGCGCGGCCTGGCCCCGGTTGAGTTTCAGCGCGGCGACGAAACGGTCGTCGCGATACTCCTCGTGCAGCACTTCGGCGGCGCTGCCGCGGTCGGTGATCTCGATCCCGTCGACCACCACATCGGCCCACTGCTTGCCGTCGCCGAGGTTGAAGTTCTCGATCTCAAGACCCGCGGGCAACAGATCGGTCAACAGCGCGTCGGGCATGGTCTGATCGGCGGTGATACTCAGCGCGACGATCAACGCCTCGCCTTCTGCGATCGGACCCGGCTTCCACGGCTTGCCATCGGTGGTGTAGAACTTGCGTTCGATGCCGATCACCGATTTGTCCTCGGCGGGCGCCGTCCGCGGCACGCCGGCCACTTCCAGACTGGCGTACAAGGGCACCGCACCCTGCGGCTCGAATCGGAAGCCGCGCGACAGCGTGGTGTAGTCGACACGACGGCCCTGCATGCGCCGTTCTGCGACCGGATCGCTCACGTCGCCGAGTTTCCACACGCCCGAAACGGTCTTCTTCTGGTCCGCCAACAGTGCCCGGCCGACGCGCGCCAACGCGACCTGTTCCTGGGTGCTGAGATAGAACCAGCGATCGTTGCGACGCACATCGAGTTCCTTGCCCAGCGCGACCACTTTGGCGTCGTACTCGGGTTTGTCGAGGCCGCGCTCATGGGTGAGCGCGATCATCAACGCACTGTCGCGCAGCGGGCTGCTGTAATCGCCGAGGTACTCGTACGTCTGACCCTTGAAGCCGAAGCCGGCGGCGATGGCTTTCGCGCCGCGGTTCTTGTCGCCCTGCAGCGACAGCGCCAAACCCAGATGCACCATCGACAAACCGTTCTTGGCCTTGCCGCGCTCATTGTCGTAAAGCGCGCGCAGCGTGCCGAGCGGCGCGCGGTTGACGCGCGACAGCACGTAGCCGGCATGCGCCTGATACGCGAACTTCAGATGATCGCGATGAGTCTGGCCGTAGAACTCGTTGCCGCCGGCCAGCAGATCCTCGCTCAAGCGCTTCAGGGCGTTCTGCAGCATCGTTTCGGGCACCGCGAATCCGCCTTCGCGCGCGTCGAGCAGGAACTCGACGATGTAAGGCGTCAGCGCCGGATTGACGTAGCTGTCGTCGCCCCACATCGAGAAGTGACCGTTCGACATCTGCATCGATGCCAGCCGCCCGAACGCACCGTCCATGCGCGCCTTGCGCGTCGCCGCATCGAGCCCCTTGGCGTCGAGCATCTTCGCGGTGTCCGCATCCATCACCAGCGCGGCGAAACCCTTGCTGGTGGTCTGTTCGGCGCAACCGTAGGGATACTCGAGCACGTCCCGCAGCGCGCTCGCGAACGGGATCGGCGGCAGCGCGCTGACCGTCATCTGCGCATTGACCGAACCGGGCATCAGGCCATCGGCGAAACCGGCTTCCATCGTGATCGCGCCGAGTTCGTTCAAGGTCTGCGTGCGCGTGCGCAGCACGCTCGGCCAGGCCGGGCGCACGGGCACATCGAAGCGGCGGTCGACCTTGAAGCCGTTGCCGTTCACCTGCACGCGAATCTTCGCGGTGGTGTAGCCCTCGCCCGCGGTCAGCGGGAAAGTCAGCGTGGTCTTGCCGCCGGCGTTGAGCTTCGTCGAACGTCCGCCCTGCGCAACCGTCAGCGGGCCGAGGCCTTCGACCTTCACGTCGAAGTCGCCGGACTTGCCGGTGAAGTTGGTGATGTCGAGGGTGACGTTGCTGCGATCGCCCGGGGCCAGCACGCGCGGATAGCTGGCCTCGGCCACGATCGGCGCGCGCACCACGACTTCGGCATCGCCGTTGCCGTAGCGCTCCGCCGAATAGACCAGCGCCGACACCCGCAGCGTACCGTTGAAGTCCGGCACCTTCAGCGCGATCTTGGCGTTGCCCTTGGCGTCGAGTTTCACCGGACCGGAGAACAGATCGACCGTCTGCACTTTCGAAGTCGGTCTGCGCGCCTGCGCCAGCGGTTGCAGCGCCATGTCGCCACCGAAGCGGATCTTGCCTATTTCGCCGGCCAGACTTTCGATGATGCGACCGTAGACATCGTACGCATCCACGCCAAGCCTGCGCTGGGCGAAGAAATGCTTGTTGGCGTCGGGCACCGGGAAACGGGTGATGTTGATGATGCCAACATCGACCGCCGACACCGTGACATACGCTTCCTGGCCGGCGAGCTTCGGCACCGCGACCGTAGTCGTCAGCGTCTGCTCAGGACGCATCTGCTTGGGCAGCGACAGGCCGATTTCGACGCGACGCGACGCGCGATCCATCGGCACGTGCGCCACGCCCACGGCGCGCGCCGGAGTGATCTTGCTGGACGCGCTGCCGCCGCGGAACACCAGTGCGGTGACGTAGATGTCGTGGCGCTCCCATTCCTTGCCGACCGGAATCTCGAAGCTGCTGCCGCGCTTCACGTCGACTTCCTGCACGTAGATCATGCGGTCGCCGCTCTCGACCATCAGCAAACCCTTGCCCGGATGCGGCGGCGTGAGCGTGACCTTCAGCGTGTCGCCGGTGTTGTAGGCGGTCTTGTCGAGCGCGATCTTCACTTTGTCGGGGCGCGCGTCGAGACCGCGGTTGTCGTCGTCCCAGCTCCAGCCCGCCTCGAACGGATAGCGCGTGGTCAGGCCAGTGGCCGGATCGAGCACGTCGACGCGATAGGCGCCCCATTCCACCGCGAAATCGAAGCCCACGGCGGTGAGGCCGGCGTCGACAGTGCGGGTTTCGACGTTCTGGAAGCGCGAGGTGAAATCGAAATCCCAACCTTCATCGTCGTCGTAGTTCCAGTGGTAATCGCGATGCTCGCGTACCAGAGTGACCTTCAGCCCCTTGGCCGGGCGCGACTTGCCGTCGCTGCCCACGCGCATCAGTTGGAAACGCGCATTACTGTCGCTGTCGGCGCCGTCCTTATCGTCGAACAGCGGGCGCACGCCGACCAGCGCGTCGGCCGGCCACATCACCCGCTTCAGCGAACGGTTGACGCTGCGGCCGCCGGTTTCGAACAGGCTGCCGGACACGATCGCCGCGATCGGCGACACCGGTTTGACTTCGGACGGCAGCGCGATGTCCTGCAGCAGCTTGCCGTCGTCGCCGAGCGTGGTATCGACCACATCGTTGGCTTCGTTCGGCAGTTGCAGTGTGGGGTCGCCGAAGAAATAACCCGGCATGTTCTCCAGCGGATGCTGCTCCACCGCCACCGCGAGTTTGGCGGTGAAACGGTTGCCGGCCGCGGGCGCGCCGTAGAGGTAAGCGCCCACGGCTTTCAGCGCCAGCGGCTTGCCGGGCTTTAGCACCGCGTCGGCGGTTTCGAGATCGAGTTTCATGCGCTCGGGCAGGAATTCCTCGATGCGCAAGGTCATGCCCTGCACCGCTTCGCTGCTGGCCGGATCGGTGCGGAATTCCACCTGCCAGCGGCCGGTCGGCGCTTCGACCGGGATGAGCTTCTCGAAGCTGTAGTAGCCCTGCGCGCCGGCTTCGATCCGGCTTTCGACGAAAGGCTTGCCGTTGGGCTGTTTCAGGCGCACGAACAGCGGCTGCGCTTTCTTGCCTTTCATCGGCACCGGCTTGCCGTCGTTGTCGCGCAGCAGCGCGGAGATGCGCACCACTTCGCCGGGACGATAGAGGTCGCGTCCGGCCCAGGCGAAGACATCGAACCACGCAGGCTCACGACCGCTCACCGCGAATTCGGACAGATCCAATGCCGGCTGGTTGAACGGCAGCAGCGACACGTCCTTGCCACGACGCGCGACCAGCACGTGCGTGGCCTGCAGCTTGAAGCCCAGCATCGCATTGCCGTTGCGGTCGGTCTGGCCTTTCAGCACGGTCTCGCCGGGGCCGTCGAGAATCTGCAGATCGACGCCGCTGATCGAGCTGCCGTCCTGCAGCGAAGCGGTATGCACGAACAGCTTGTCCTTGTACGCGCGCACATGCAGGCCGATGTCGCTGACCGTGAAGAACGTGGTTTCGTACTGGTTGCCGAACTGGCCGGTGCGCTTCATCACCGCGAAATACAGACCCGGCTCCTGCAACTCTTCGATGTCCTGCGTCGGCAGGTAAGTGACCACGCGCTCGTTGCGCTTGCCGCCGAGCACGAAACGGTTGGTGTAGACCGGTTCGGCCAGCTTCGCGAGCGGGGTTTTCTCGTCGTATTCGCTGTCCAGCTCCCAACCGCTGCGGCGGCCGCCGCGCTGGTATTCGGAAAAGAACTGCGGCAGCGATTTCTCGCGTACGCGCAGGAATTCGACATCGACTTCCGGCACGTTCACCGACACCACCGGCAGGCCGCGGCTGTCGCGCGCCGGCAGCACGCTGCCCTGCGAGGCGAAGCCGACCGCGGGATCGAGTTCGCCGGTATAGACCTTCTGTTCGACATCCCGGCCGAGAGTGTTGCCGTCCGCCGCCGCCAACTTGGCGGAGATTTTCAACGTGTACTCGGTGTTCGCGGTGACGAACGGGAAGCGCAGGATCTTGCCGCTGTCGTCCAGCTTCCAACTGCTCTTGTCGTTGACCGAGGTGGCGAAGGTGATGAGTTTGTCGAAGTCCTGGGTGCCGACCAGCGGCCGCGAGAACTCCAGCGCGATCGCCAATGCGTCGCCGTCCTGATCGGGGTAAGCCCGGACCAGCGCGAATTCCTTGATCTCATCGCGCTTGGCCTGAATGGCCTCGCCGCTGACTTCGGGCAACTGCCCGGTTTCCTTGTTGCCGCAGCCCGGCAATACCGCCAGAACCGCAACCAGCCCTACACCCGCAACCCACTTACCGATCAAACCGCGAACCCGACTCAACGCTGCGAACCGCGACATGCGACACATATGGCCTCCTGGATGTGCAGCGGAGTATAGAGAAGGTTTAGAGCAATCGATCACTTTTTTTGAACATTTTTTTGACTTTTTTTTAACATTAACGGCAGCCAACTCACCGCGATCACAGCTTGCCGGTCCGGTCGAAAAATTCCGTAAAGCTCTTCTTCGGGTTGCCCGGATTCCGAGGCCGCACGACGAAAATTGAGGCTGCGACAAGTGCCTGGCGAACCCATATCCCACCAAAACCGGAAACCGGATGCCTGAAACGCGAGAGGCGGGCCGAAGCCCGCCTCTCGGAACACGTCACGCGCTCGCGTCACGCAGGATCACGATCAGGCCCCCGCGTCGGGCTGCAGCTCGTCGGCGCCCGGCAGTGCCGGCGCCAACGGGGCTTCGACCGCCTCGTCCTCGTCCAGCGAGGCATCCAGCCGCTCGATCGCCTGCAAGGTCTCGTCGTCGGCCAGACGCATCAGGGTCACGCCCTGGGTGTTGCGGCCGACCTGCGAGATCTCGGCGGCGCGGGTGCGTACCAGAGTGCCGCCATCGGAGATCAGCAGCACTTCATGGTGGTCGCTGAGCTGGATCGCGCCGACCAGTTTGCCGTTGCGCTCGCTGGTCTTCATCGCGATCACGCCCTTGATGCCGCGACCCTTGCGCGGATATTCCGACGCTGGGGTGCGCTTGCCGTAGCCGCGCGCGCTGGCGGTGAGGATGTCGCCGTCGCCTTCCACCACCACCAGACTCACGACTTCGGACGAGCCGTCGACAATGATCTCGCCATCGGCTTCGCTGTCGGCGCCGTCTTCGGCTTCCACCACTTCGCCCGGTTCGATACCGGCCACCAGACGCATGCCGCGCACGCCGGTGGCGGTGCGGCCCATCGCGCGCACTTCCGATTCGTGGAAGCGCACGGCCTTGCCGTTGCTGGCGAACAGCATCACATCGCGGTCGCCGTCGGTCAGCGCCGCGCCGACCAGCGCGTCGCCTTCATCGAGGTTGATCGCGATCTTGCCGCGCGCCAGACGGTAGGCGAATTCAGTCAGCGGCGTTTTCTTGACCGTGCCGTTGCGGGTGGCGAAGAACACGAAATGGCCTTCGTCGTACTCGCGCACGGGCACCACGGCTTGCACCTGCTCACCCTGCTCCAGCGCCAGCCAATTGATGATCGGCCGGCCGCGCGCGTTGGGGCCGGCGTCGGGCAGCTGATACACCGGCAGCCAGAACACCCGGCCGCTGCTGGTGAAGGTGAGCAATGTGTCGTGGGTGTTGACCAGCCACAGCTGGTCGATGAAATCCTCGTCCTTGGTCGCCGCGGCATTGCGGCCGCGGCCGCCACGCTTCTGCGCGCGATAGGCGGTGACCGGCTGGCGCTTTGCGTAACCCGAATGCGAGAGGGTCACCACCACGTCTTCCGGCGCGATCAGGTCGAGGATGTCGAGATCTTCCTCGCTGGCGCGGATTTCGCTGCGACGGTCGTCGCCGAAGGCTTCCTTCACTTCGCGCAGTTCGTCGCGGATGACTTCGCGCAGGCGATCGGGGTTTTCGAGGATCTCGATCAGCCCGCGGATGACTTCGAGCAGATTCTTGTATTCCTCGGTCAGCCTGTCCTGCTCCAGCCCGGTGAGGCGGTGCAGGCGCATTTCGAGAATTTCCTTCGCCTGGATTTCGGTGAGGCGATAGTGCGAGAGCCCGGATACGCTGTCGATCAATCCGAAGCCTTCCTGCAGGTCCTCGGGTTTCGACGCCTCGCTGCCGGCCGCTGCCAGCAGGCTGGCGACCAGACCCGCATCCCAGGTCTTGGCGAGCAGGCGTTCGCGCGCTTCGTTCGGGTTCGCCGAGGTCTTGATGAGCTCGATCATCTCGTCGATGTTGGCGAGCGCGACCGTCAGGCCTTCGAGGATATGCGCGCGGGCGCGGGCCTTGCGCAGTTCGAAGATGGTGCGGCGGGTGACGACTTCGCGACGATGGCGCACGAAGGCTTCGAGGATCTGCTTGAGGTTGAGCAACTGCGGGCGGCCGTCGACCAGCGCCACCATGTTGATGCCGAACACCGACTCCATCTGCGTCTGCTGATAGAGATTATTGAGCACCACTTCGGCCGAATCGCCGCGCTTGACCTCGATGTAGATGCGCATGCCGTCCTTGTCGGACTCGTCGC
>CBIHKW010000043.1:0-30264 GCA_966203835.1 uncultured Thermomonas sp. | reverse complement strand
TGTTGAACGGCACGTGGAACCTGCGCGTGAACGACAACGCCGCCAACGACGTGGGCTACATCAACAGCTGGAGCGTCACTTTCTGATCGATCGCGCCAACACGTTTGGCGCTGCCGTGTTTCGCCTTGCTGCGGATCTTCCCTGGGTCCGCAGCTTTTTATGAGGCTGTCCTGGATGACGACATTCGTCCGGGGCGGCCTTTTTTTTGAACGGGAATATTTCGACGCGCGGCGACTGGCCGAGTCGTACGGACAACCGCATTCGCCATGCTTTGTCGGTCGCGTGCGACCGCAAGCATGCGCTTGCTGTTGCGATGCCGATCGTGGGCAGCGATTGCACACGACAATCCGCGCAACAATCCGCGCAGTGCGCATGTCGCGTCGCAGCACGTATCCCACGTCGCGGCTTGGGATCTCTCGCGCAACGTGAAGACGGTCGCAGCTTTTCTCGTGAATTCGCAATTTTCTCGTCATCTGTTGTCTCAGGCGCAACATGCAGGCGCGTGGCGAGGTCGGGAGTTGACGCAATGCGTCAGTTTCGCTTAGGGTCGGTTCAGTCATCCGATAAGGAGCATTTCGGATGGCGACGCTGCGTCTTGTCCCGTGTCCTGTCCGCACCTCGATGGTGTGGCCGGCAACGGATTCGTGCGCCGGCAAATGCGGGGGCAACCGCATCAGGGAACATTCCAATCACATAGCACCCAGGGAGAGAAAAGCTGTGAATCGATATCGTCAATTGAACGTACTCGCCGCCGCGACCGCGCTGGCACTGTTCGCCACCGGCGCTTCGGCCGCCGGCCGCACCGACCTCAACCTCCAGGATATGAGCCGGGTCGCGAAGAGCAACGCCGCCATCGCCGCGTCCGGCGCCGTGGACATGGTCCATGCCCGTCACGCGCAGGCGCTCGGCCTGGATAGCGAATCGCGTTTGTTCCTGCTGGATCGCAAGACCGATATGGGCGTGCGCAATCACCGTTATCAGCAGACCTTCCGCGGCCTGCCGATCTTCGGCGAGCACGTGATCGTCAATGAAGACGAAAGCGGCAATATCCGCACCCTGTTCGGCCAGAAAGTCTCCGGCCTCGCCAGCGAAATTCCGGCCGGTAAGCCGCGTCTGAGCAGCACCCGCGCACTGGCCATCGGCAAGAGCGCCGCGCTGGGCAATCGCATCGGTTTCATGCGCACCAGCGCGGAGAAATCCGAGCTGATGATCCACATCGACGACAACGGCGCTGCGCGTAAAGCCTACGTCGTGTCGTATTTCGCCGACACCCGCAACGGCGGTTCGCCGTCGCGTCCGACGGTGATCGTCGATGCCGATACCGGCCGCGTGCTGAAGCAGTGGGACAACCTGCAGCATGCGCTGGTGGGCACGGGCCCCGGCGGCAACACCAAGACCGGCCAGTACGAGTACGGCACCAACTTCGGCTTCAACGACGTGACGCAGAGCGGCACCACCTGCACCATGAACAACGCCAACGTGAAGACGGTGAACCTCAACCACGGTACGTCCGGCTCGACCGCGTTCTCGTACACCTGTCCGCGCAACACCGTGAAGACCATCAACGGCGCGTACTCGCCGCTCAACGACGCGCATTACTTCGGCGGCGTGGTCTTCAACATGTACCAGGCGTACATGGGCCAGGCGCCGCTCACGTTCCAGCTGTTGATGCAGGTGCATTACGGCACCAACCACGAGAATGCGTACTGGACCGGCACCGGCATGCTGTTCGGCGACGGCCTCAACACCTTCTATCCGCTGGTCAGTCTGGATGTGGTCGGTCACGAAGTCTCGCACGGCTACACGCAGCAGAACTCCGGCCTGATCTATTCCAACCAGTCCGGCGGCATCAACGAAGCCTATTCCGACATCGCCGGCGAAGCCGCCGAGTACTACATGAAGGGCACGAACGACTTCCTGGTCGGCGCGGACATCTTCAAGGCGACCGGCGCGCTGCGTTACATGGCCAACCCGCCGCAGGACGGCAGCTCGATCGGCCATGCCTCGAACTTCACCAGCGGCATGGACGTGCATCACTCGTCGGGCGTGTACAACAAGGCGTTCTACACCCTTGCCATCAAGTCGGGTTGGAACACGCAGAAGGCGTTCCAGGTCTTCGCGCGCGCGAACGACCTGTACTGGACCGCCAGCACCAACTTCAACCAGGGCGCCTGCGGTGTTCAGACGGCCGCCACCGATCTGGGCTACACCGTCGCCGACGTCACCGCTGCCTTCACTGCGGTTGGCGTGACCTGCGGCACTACGACGCCGCCTACCGGCGGCACTGTAGTCGTGAACGTAGCGCTGCCCGCGGTCGCCAAGAGTGCGTATTCGTCCAACTACACCGTCACCATCCCCAGCGGAACGACGAAACTCGTCGTGACGACTTCGGGTGGTAGCGGCGATGCGGATCTGTACGTGCGCCTGAACGCTACGCCGACGACCTCCAGCTACACCTGCCGTTCCAACGGCAGCACCAACACGGAGACCTGCACCATCAACAATCCGACCGTCGGCGGGACGTACAACATCCGTGCCTATGCCTACGCCGCGTTCTCGGGCGTGACTCTGAAAGCGACGCGCACACCGTAAGCGGGCGCTCCGATGCCCCGGCGGCGATGCATGCCGCAGATAATGGACTCAGGCCCCGGCGCAAGCCGGGGCTATTTTGGGTATACGGATGTGAAGTCTGGTTCCAATCGTGTCGCAAGCAAACAAAATCAGTCATATAAAGACAACAAGTCGACGACGACATAATTAAGGGATTACCGACAATTTGGGCAGACAGCACCTGATTCCCAGCACTAAAACCGCCCCTGCAGACGATGCGATTTCACCCAACCGGCTTCGGAGTAGTTGTCGACGAAATACACGCAGACCTCGGCCATGCCGATGCTGCAGGGAAAAATCCACACCGTGGCATCCTGCTTGTCGCGGGTGATGAACCACAGGGCGTCGCCCTGGGCCAGCCCCCAACTGCCGACCCGATGGACCAGCAGGTCGGCTTGGCCGCGCGCCGCGACAATCGCCACGCGCACATGCGCTTCGCCCATGCTCGCGGTCTGATACACCCTGGCCATCGTTCTCCTTCTCCCCGGTGACTTGCCCGGAACGGCAAGGGCTCGCATACTCGACGCATCGTCTCGAATGGATGCGGACCATGCTGCTGGACATCCTCCTGAACCTGCGCAACGGCCGCGAACGTGTCAGCGTCATTCATCGCGTCGATAGCGCCCGGCCCGAACTGGGCACCGCACACCCGCAGGAAGATACCCGGCGAGCTTCCATCCCGGGCGACTGGGGCTGGGTCGAGCATGCCACGCGCACCGAGGCGCCCGCCACCATCGACGAACCCTTGCCGGCGCGTACCCAGACCATCCTGTCCTATCGCTTGCCGCCTGAAGTGCGCCAAGCCATCAACGGCGACGTGACCGATGCATTGCCGGCATCGCGGAAGCACGGTATCGCACTGGATCTGAAGCTTTAGCGGAGCCTTGGCTACGTTTCAGTCTTGCGAAGCATTCACAGCGCCCCCTTCAACAGAGACTGCGCGAAGCCGTGCTGGGCGCGCAACGCTTCTTCGTTGAAAGCTTCGGCCTGTGGGGTGATCTGGGGACTCATCGTTTGCGTGATCGGTGGAGCCACCACGGCGCTTTTGGCGCGGATCTGCCCTCGCCGCAAGGATGTCGACGCCGCGACCTGATCGAAATTCGAAAGCGGCGAGTCTTTGGCCGGAAACATCACCGTGCCTCCGCTCACGTGCGGATTTCCTTTTCCGAATGCGCTCTGACTGACTTCAAGGTGCGCCTTTCCGGCCGCGATCGTCGGTGATGCCAATCCGTCCATGATCTGAAGCCTCAACGCGAACTCCGGGTCCACGCCCAGTCTCTGGCTGTCGTGCTGTACCAACTGCGATACCGCCTTCGCCATCTGTTTGGTCTGGGTGAAGGCCTGTATCCGCAGCTTTTCGCTGGTGAGCGTCGGGCCGCTTCTGTGCTCCTGGCGCGCGCGCTGCGAAACGCTCTGCAAATCGACGTGATAGGCGGACGGCGCCCGACCGCCTTCGGTGGTGAGGAAAGTCGTCAGCTTCGTATCGCGGCCACTTCCGGACATGGTGTTGCCTCCTGTCGATAGAAAAGTTCGATGTCGCTCAGAATTTGAAGGTGGGATCTTTCACCCGGCGCACCGGGCTCATGGGTCTCTGCGTCAATGTCGTGTCCTCGGACATCTCATGCAGGCTCTGCAGATCCAGCCTGGGCGTCTGCGAATGCGTGGAGGTATTGAATTTGACGGTCGACTTCGGGTCGCTGCTTTCCTTGTGCAGCAGCCTCATCGCTTCGCCGACATCGCCCTTGGCCTGCACCAGCAGATCCCTGTGCGTTTCGGGCACGAGGTTGTCGTAACCGCTGATCAGCAGGTTCTTCGCCGTATGCATCTTGTCGGTTTCGCGCACGGTCTGTACGCGCTCGATGAATGTATCGAAGCCGCTGGTGTGAGTGCCAGAAATGTCGCCGATGTCCTTGAACTGCGAGAACAGCGGCGTCTTGGACTTGCCGACCTCCGACCGCACGGTTTCCAGTTCTTCCTTCGGCGACATGAACAACTGCACGGTGGCCAACTTGGACATGATCGCCAGATCGTGGTCGCCGCGCTGCGGATCCCCGAAAGTCTTCGACAGAATCTGCTCGCGACGCGGATCGCGGGTACCGTGTTCCTTGGTCAGCGCGCCCGTGGTCCCGCCCACATTCCGAGTCTTGATGCCCGGTGTGTGTCCGCTCAGTGGCTGTGAAATGTCGGTCTTGTCGCCGTACTGGCTGAGGCTTGGCGAGCCGGTTTTCCAGATCAACGTGCCCTGGTGGCTGCGCTGGTTGTACGCGGTTTCCGCTTCGTCGTCGCCCATCTTGCTGCGCTTCGTGCGCTGGAATTCGGTACGCACGTTCTCGTCGGCGCTGATGCCCCAGTTCTCGCTGCTTTGGGTGATGGCCTTGATCCGGATGTCGGTGGATTTCGGCGAATTCGTGCCGATGAATGTGGGCAGCTGCTTGTCCAGACTGCTGAGGCGCTGGCCGCTCATCTGCCACAGACCGGTCTCGTTGACACTCTGTTTGAGGTTAAGAGTGCTGAAATCGAACGATGGCTGGATCGTCGATGGCTGGATCGGCTGCGGCTGGAACGAGGAAAGCTGCATCGATGTCGGTTGGCTCGATATCGGTTGCATCGATTGCGGCGTGAAGTTGAAAAGGTTGCCCATGCCGGTGTTCGGAGGCTGCATCGACGACAAGGTCGGCCTGGACACTCTGACCATCCTGCGCTCCGCCAGAACATCGGGCGACGCCATCGGAAATCCGAATTCCGGATGCAGACGTCCACTCGGGGACATCGGCGGCGGCGCCATCATCTCCTCGTGGCTGCGCTTTTTCAGCGATGTCGATGAGATGCTCGGGCTGCGGTCGAGATTCATGGGCACGGATCTCCATTCTGGGGCAGCGGATTCGCCGCGAGTGCGTTGCGTCCCGGCGATGGATCATGCAGATCCATCGCAAGAGCGGCGACCAGCGCAGGAATTTCGTCGCACTTCCCTTCCCCATCGTGATGCGGGTAGTGCTGCGCACCGCAGCAGGACAGCATGTCTCTCCATTGAGCCAATGCAGCGCCTTCGAGATGGGATGCTACCTGCCGCATATGTCGCGACAAGGCCAGCAGCGCACGCGGATCGCCTGCCTGCGCATGCAACAGGGCCAGACATTGCACCGGCGATGCCGCGGACAGCGCCTCCATCGCTAGCAGCAACTGCACGTGATCGTCGGGATGCGACAGCCCCAGCACTTCCGGAAGGCATTCCTGCAATCGACCGCCGGCGATGTCGTGCAGCGCGATATGCAGCACGCGGCCGTCATCGTCGCGCTGCGATTGATGGACGCTGGCGCCATGGGCGCGATGCCAGCGCGCCATCGCTTCGAAATTCACGCGCAGCAGCGAAGCTTCGCCGCAAACGGATGTATCGCGGCCCTTGAGGCCCAGTGCGCCCATCCGGATCTGCGCGATGTCCATGGCGCCCTGGTCCGATGCGCGCAACAGCATGCGTCCACCGCTGACCCGAAGCAATGCAGACAGCATGTCCATCGCTCCCCGCGGCAACGTGAAAGCCGCATCATCGAGCGATTGCCGGTAAGTCGACAACAAGCGCATCACGCCATCGCGTTGGGATGTCGCACGCCAGTCGATGACACCCTGTCCATCGCTCCAGGCTTCCAGCAATTCGCCGGAATGCGCGGCGTACAGACCCTGCGAGAGCGATGAGATGCCCTCGTGCGCGAGGACAACGATCGGATTGCGTACGGTATGCGCAGGCATGCCCCTGCCCTCGCGATCGAGAAACAGGCTGCCGTCGGAAATCAGCGGCTTCAGCAATGGATGCGCTGCCAGGCGTGCATGCTGTTCGCTGTCGGCACAGCAGGCCATGTAACGGATCGGCGCACCGCGCGGTGCGCGACCCGACAACGCCTTCAACACCCACCACGCGCGCTCGCCTTCGCCGGGCGCAAGATCGATGACCCACACGACCTCCGCCGGATCGATCGCATGCGTCGCCAGACCGGTCACTTGGAATGCAAGCACGGTCTGCGCATCGTCTTCGGCTTCGCGGAGCGCACGCACGCACCCCGTCATCCGCGCCGGACGACTGGCGCCACCGAAAGGTCGCCATCGGCCGGAGACATGCGCAAGCTCGGGCGTGATGTCCGACCCAATCAGCATGCGCGCCTCCAGTTCCACCTCATGAGATGCACGCTCACGTCCGGCCCTTGAACGAGGACAGACCGTTAGCGTTTCTGCGTGCGATCAGCATCAACGCGAACGGACTTGCGTTTGAACCCTGCGCGTCTCCGGTGCGCGCGGATGCATGCTCCGGATTACCGTGCACGGCGACCGTCCGGGCCGTGCCATGCAGCGCACGCAGCATCTGCACGCTCTGTCCGAATGTCGACAGCAGCCCGGGCCGTGACCCTTCCTGCGCACCGTGGCCGGAATGCACGGATCCGCCCGGAGACACCGACATCTTCATTGGCGTCAGCGTCGGCTGCGGCGATTCCTTCTGCATGCCTTTGGTCACCTGACGCAGCGCACGCATGGCCTGGAACCCGTGCCCAAGGGAAGACAAGAGGCTGGGATTCGGCGTCTCCTGCAGCTTGCTCAGTGCGGCGACATGCTGCTGCGCCTTCGCTGCCGCTGGAGCGGCGTGTTTGAATGCAGCCGCAGCGGCCGGCGACGAGCTGGCGGCCGCTTTGAATGCCGATTTGACGGATTGCGTGGCCGAAGGCGCTTCCTTCGCCATTTCGCGCGTCACCTTGCGCAACGAATGCATCGCCGAAGCACCGTGTCGCAATGAAGACAGCAAGCCCCTGCCCGGCTGAGCCAGCGCATTGAGGTGCGGTGTCGCCGCTTTCACCGCCGGTGCCGCACGTTTGAATGCGGCTTTGGCAGCGGGCGAAGAATTCGCCGCGCTCTTCAGCGCATGCTTCACATTCACCGGTGCGTGTCCATGCGGTTGCACGGCTTTCGGCATCGCGACGCGCATCTTCGCCGCGATCAGAACGGCGATCGGTTTTGCGGCCGGGCCTTGGCGAGGCGGGTTACTCATGAACGTTTACTCATGACCTTGCTCCTGTACGGCATTGCGAACGAGTCCGGCGATGCGTGGCGGCATTCCTCATACAGCCGGCGGCTGCCCGGCCGCCGGATCGCCCAATCCCAGCAATTCGAAGATGTTGATCTGCCCTCCGCAGCGCACGAACACCTCGCTGTAGAGCTGTGCGGTATTCAAGCCACCCCAGGCCACTGCGCGGCGGATGAGATACGGGACCGGGCTGTGGGGCTCGATGGTTTCGAGCGCATGCGCGATGTCGGCGAGCGCTGCGTAGACCTCGCGACGGTCCAGCGATCCCACGGCGGCATCCTCGATGCGCGCATCGCCGCCGATCGCCGCAGCGGAGGCTGCCTCTTCGCTGGGCATCGGCGTAGTCATGCCGCGCCTGCGCGCTTCGGCGACCAGCACCACTTCGATGCGTTCCAACAGATTGCGCATGGCGCTCAGGCCGGGCGCGTCTTCTCCGAACTGCGCATCCAGCGTGTCTTCCAGAGTCTGCAATGCAGCCAGACCATCGCTCAGGCATGTCTGCAGGAACACGATGCGTTCGTTGGACGTGCAGGCCAGCGCAGCGCCGACATCGCTCAACTTTGCGCCTTCGATCTCGGCTTCGCGCTGCTTGCCCAGACTGGCGCGCAGTTGTTCGTTGCGCTGCGCCTGCTCCCAGTCGTTCCAGGCGTAATCGTGGTCGGTTCCGGTCGCGGTGATCGCCACCCGCCGCAGCGGCGGCAGCAGTTTCTGGCCGATCCACACCAGCAGATTGATGCGATGCTCGCTGTTCTGCGGATGCAGCTTGGCGCCGTATTGCAGAAACAGTGCGTCGATCAATCCCAGACAGGGCGCCAGCGCCTGGAAACCGCTGCGCGCGATCAGGGCTTCGAACAGCCATGCCGCCAGTTGCAGATCCTTGCTGCGCGTCGCCATCGCCGCGGCGGACAATTCGCTGGCTGCTACCCAGTTGGCGCGCTTGAGTTCGCGTTCCCAGGCACCCAAAGGCAGGCTGGCGTCTTCTTCCTCGCGCTCATGACGGATGCGGCGATAACTTTCGTCCTCCGCAGCGGGCAGGCCTTCCGGCGCATCGGCGGATACCGGTGCCAGCAACGCCTCCCACGTCTGCCCAACCACCGCCTGGAAGTAGCGATCGGATTTCTCAGCATGTTCCTCTGCATTCCGGTTCATACGTTCATCTCCACTGACACTATTCGTCATCGAGAAATACTGCATCGGGTATCGCGTCCGGACGCCTTCATCCAATGCCGCGGATACCTACTCCATCGGCGCGCTGCGCGGGAAATCCGCGGGCAGCGCGATCGTTTTCGCCGTCTGCGTCTTCGGGTCGGCGCCCGTGAGCAGCCAGGTCATGAACACTTTCGCCTCGCTGCGCGGCGGCTTGCCGTCGGCGCCCGCCACCTGGCTTTGCACCGGCACGCTGAAGCCGAGCAGGATCTGATCGGGTTCTTTCGTGTTGGTGTTTGGCAGGCGATAGGTGTCGATGAAGCGCAGCAGCGCCCACGGCCCGCTGGCGTCGAAGCTCGCGCTCGCACCCTGCACGCTGAGGCCCGGCTGTGCCGGATCGGCCTGCGGGCGCCATTGCGAACGCGCCGCCCAGCGCAGATTCAGCGCCAGCGTGTCGCCTGGGAACCACTGCAACGGCTTCAGGCCATTCGGGAATACGGATTCCGCACCTTCCACGTCCAGAGTCCAGGCCAGCATCTGATCGCTGCCGACCGATCTGGAAGTCTCCGCCGGGAACACGGTCGTCAACCCCACGACATCCATCTCGCCGGGTGCGCCGACATTGTTCGCGAAGAACGCGGCGGCATTGTCCAGCGCCGCGATGAAGCTCTTGGCCGTACGCCAGCGATCGTTGTTCATCGCGCTCAACGCGGTCGCGATGCTTTCGCGCTGTTCGGCGTAGTCGAGGAAGAACGTGCGCGTCGCGGCAAGGCCGGCATCGCGTGCACCGAGTTCGCCGAAGGGATAGCGACCGGCAAGATCGCGATTGAAGCGTGTCGCGAGCGCGCCGTAGAGATCTTCGGCCTGCGCCTGACGCCGGTCGCTGCAGCGCAGTTGCACCTGACGCTCCAGTTTGCGGCGGCGATCGGAGAACAGGTCGTTGCCGTATTCCGGCGAGGTGTAGGCCGCGAGCACGCTCGCGCAGTTCGCGTAGGTCATCCCGGTCAGCTGGGTGACGAAATAGGCATCCAGATTGGCGACCTGGCCCGCGGGCTCCTTGCCTTTGGTGTAGAGATCGATTTCGTCGCGCGTATTGCGCCAGAACGCGGCCGTCTGCGGCGTGTCGCGCCAGGCGTCGTCGACGCCCGGGGTATCGCTCAACACGGTCAGGAACGGATCGGCGTAACCGGACAACACCTCCGCGCGCGCGACCTGACGGGCCAGATAGTCCTTGGTCACCGGCAAACCGCCGAACGTGAACATCGTGTCCGTGCCCACCGCGACCGTCGGCGCATACAGCAGACTGCTGTCCGCAAGCGCATCCACGCCGCCGAGATTGTCCGCAGCGAAACCCCGTGCGCACTGACGCACTTCGGCGCCGCCATCGGAGAAACCATAGGTGACATAAGCGTTCAGCACGGTCTTCAACGAATCCATGCCGCGCTCCAATTCGTCGCCGACCTCGGTCAATTGCGCATTCGTGCGGGTGGCGGCTTCGAGGCTCGCCTGCGAATCTGGCGGAACCCGCTGCGCGCGGCGCAGGGCATCGTCGAGCGCGTGCGCCAGCGATGCGCGCGCCAGGGTGTCGTAAAGCGGCCGCCCGCCATCGGCCAGTTTCGGCAGTTTTCGCGACTTGGCGAAGGCCTCGTACTGGCTGAGATACCCTGCAGCTTCGGCGATTTCATTCGAGCGCCATTCCGCGGCGGCGCCCACGCAGGCGAAGGGCCGCGCCGATGTCAGCTGCATGAAGGGCAAGGTCACCAGCGCCGGCAGCCCCGACAGTTCGCCCTGCAGTTCGGGCGCCATCACCAGCCCGCCCTTGCCGGAAACGAACATCGGGCCGTAGGGCGCCATCGTCATCGTAGCCAACGTCTGCATCTCGGGCTGATGGCATTGCTTGGCGCTGAACCGCTGCAACATGCCCTCCATGCTGGGGATGTTGCCGTAATAGGCGATCAGTACATCGACATCGGCTTTGTTGGCGTTGACGATTTCCTGACAAGGGTTGCGTTCGGCGGAAGAACCCAGCCACGACTTCTGCACCCAGGCCAACCAGTTCCCCATGCGCCGCGTGTTGTCGAGAATCGGTGGCTGTCCCTCATCCAAGCGCGCCAACAGATCGTCGCCTACCGACACTTCGCGACTGAGCGCCGTGCGCAGGGCGATGCTGCGGGCGTCCATCGCCGCCGCCAGACGTGCATGCAGGCCATTGGGCATGACCGGCTTCTGGACATCGGCGATATCCCGGAACGCATCGTCCAGCACACCACCCCTGCGCCATGCCTCGGGCGGCAACGCCTCATCGTAGGCATAGCGCAGAAGACGGTTCAGCGTCGCGATCAGCTCACGCTCTTCGAGCCCGCCGCTGCTGTCGGACAGTGTTTTGAAACGCGCGAGATTCTCTTCGAACGCACGCGCATCGACGATGAGTCCACGGAAATCGGCGCGCTGCTCCGACAGCACCGAGCCCTGCACGTTCGCAGGATTTCGCGTGGATGCAAGCAACGCTCCTGCACGCTGCTCAAGCACGCAGGACAAGCTCGGCATCAACACCTTTTGCACCATCGAACGCCCGATCACCGTCGCACTTCCGCTGGTCAGGCGCCCATCCACCCACGACAACGGGATGACCAGATAGCGCGAACGGGTATCGATCTTCGATACGTGCTCAAGCAGAGGATAGACATCCTCGCGAGCCAGGCACTCGCCGCTGCCGGCGCTCGGCACTCTGGGTGCGATTTTCTCCAGCGATTCGACGGCGCCGACGATGAGTTCGACCTGCTTCGATACCCGATAGCCCGCAAAGCCCAGCGCCACGAACAAACAGAGGACGGCGGTAACGGCGGCGACCTGCATGCGCCGGATCAGATTGTTGCGCGACCAGATGCCCTGCCGCGTCGGCTTGGCCAACGCCGGCTCGCGCAGCAACTTTTCCGAGACCAGCGCGTCCACGAAATCCACATCGTCGCGCCGGCCTTCCGCGCGCACGCCATCGGCTTCGACCGAGCCTGTGAAGTACATGCCCCGGAACAGATAGCCGCTCTGCCACGCAGTGGTGCGGAACACGGTTTCCAACCACTGCGACAAGGGGTCGCGCAGATTGCGGAAATGACCGGGAAACAGGAAGAAGCCGTCGACATCCTCGATCTTTTCGTTCAACGCCGCGACATCGACCTGGACTTCGCGCATGCGCGCGCCGATCCGATCGAACGCGGTGTCCGCCCAGGCCGATGGCTGCAGGGTCTGGTCCTGCGCGATCGCGGAATAACCGACCATCTCGTCGCGCCGCGCGCTGTCCTGACTCCGCCAGAACGCGGTGAATCCGGGAATATCGTCGCACTGCGTCACCACCACGTAAGCGGGCAGCATGAATTCGACGCTGGCCTGCAGCAGGCTGATCTGTCGATTGATGTTGTCCGCGAGCGCCGCCCGCTGCGACTGCTTCGCATTGCGCAAGGTACGCGCGGAAACGCACAGCACGATGCCATCGAGAGGCCGTTCCGGCCGGAGTTCATTGAGCTGTTCGAGCCCCTTCGTCCACTGCTTTCCGGGGTCGCTGCCCGGCTCCGCGGCGGACAACTTGCCGTCGCCATCGATCAACACGCCGTAACGGAAATACGACCAGTGCATGCCTTCCGCCTGCAACTGGTCTGCATGCTTCGGCGGGTGATGGCGCCACGTGGACGAGACCGATGCGATCAGGCTGCTCTTGCCGGCGCCCTGCTCGCCCAGCACCAGCAGCCAGGGCTGCTGATAGCGCCATTCGCGCCGCGTGGCGAGGTAGTCGATGGCATCGAGAAGACCTTTGATCCAGGCCAACACCCGCGCGCAGATCCCGCACTTGCCATCCGCGCCGCCCAGACTGAGGATCGCCGGTTTGCGCAGGCGACGCACGATCACCGCGAGAATCACGATTGCGGCCAGAACACCGACGAAAGCGAGCGATGTCTTGAACACATCGATCTTGCTCAGGTCGATCTTGTCGAGACCGGTCTTGGACAACAGATCGCTGGCGGTCTTCGAACCCATTCAGCCCCTCCCCACCGTGCTGCGGAAGGGCTCGATCAACCACAGCCACATCACGCTGGAGATCGCCAGATAAGCGATCAACAGCACGATCCCACCCGTATACCAGGGCGTCAGCGGCGCGAGGCGCTCCGGCGTGCCACCCGCCTGCAACTGCTGCAGCGTCTGCGGGAATGCAGTGTCCATTCCGCGCCCGCCGTGCTCGCGCTCGACCAGCCTGAACAGCCGATTGCGCAGAGCGTGCAATTCGCTGTCGTCGCGCGCGCCTCGATACTGGCCCTTGAAGCCCAGCTGCAGCGCCATCACCATCACTGCCGCCAGATCGACCTGCAGCGGGTCGGGGGTATGCGGGTCCAGCAACGCATTCGCCATGTCGAAGAAACGGATGCCGGCATTGCGCGAATGGAACAGCTTGTACTCCAGCAGCACATCGATCCATGCATCGCGCCCGGCCCAATCCAGTTCCAGGATGAAGACCTCATCGGTCACGGCCGCCATGATGTACATGGCTTTGCGATGGGCATCGATTTCGGCCGGCGTGCCGCTGCGGGAGACCTCTTTTTCCTGTGCCAGCAGTACCGCGGCAAGCTGGGCACTGAGCCGCGCGGCGAGCTCGCCGGAGTCGCTCGAAGGCAGCTCGTCGCCCACGGCAAGCTGCGCGCCGAGACGACCCTCGGCGATCGCCAGCTTGCTGCCCGCCACCGCCTCGAAGAATTCGGCGAAGCGTGCCAGCAGGAACAGAGGTGCCCCGATGCGCTCAGGCATGCTCTGATCCTGTGGATGGCGCCGCTTTCGTTGGCGCAAGCGTCGATGACGCAGCGGTCGACGGCGCAGCCGCTGTCGGCGTACCGGCCGCATGTTTGCGGTGATGGAGAATAATCGCGGCCGGCGCATTCATCGCATCGCCCTGCACCACCATCGCGCGGCCCGCACGGAAACTGTCGACCGGCCCCTGCGGCATTTCCAGACGCTGGCTGGTCACCGCACAGATCAGCGCATTGGCGCGCAACCCGAGCCCGGCCACTTCGCGTGCGCTGAGTACGCGCACCGACGCGCCCGGCAGACGCCGCTGCCGCAGCACGGGCAGCAGATCTTCGCTGGCGATGCGCGCTTCGCTCATCCAGGTCTGCAGGTCGTTGGCGGTCTGGCCTTCGCGCGTGCGCAGTTCGAGATAGACCGTCTGCGGACTGTCTTCCGGCAAACGGCGCTCGTAGGTGCCCTCGCCCACGCGGATGAACTCGGGACTGTCCCAGTCGGTATTGATCAGCGCCAACTTGCGCTTCACGAATGCCAGCGCGGTCTGGAACTGCGGATAGCAATCGGCATGACGGTAAGGATCCATCGCCAGCGGCCGCGGATTGCCGCCGACGGCCGTCATCCGGCCGACGATTTGCGCCATCGCCCACCACGCCTGCGCGGGCGACGAAAGTGGATCGAACAGAATGGTATCGATCAAAGGCAGACACGCCGCCACTTCGCGCGCGACGCGCAGGTGCATGCGCGCCTCAGCGCCCAGCACCGCGACGGATTCCGGCGCATCGTCGACGCCCGTACCGGCCAGTTCGCGCAGTTTTTCCCACATGTCGTTGCGCAGCGCGGCGAACTGTTGCTGCAGCCCCTGCGCACCGAGAAAATTCGATGCGCCGATACGGAACATCGGCGGGTGATAGCTCGTCAACGCCACCGCGCCATACGCATCGCGGACGACTTCCAGCAATGGCACCGCGTGATAGCCGGAAGGGAGATCTTTTTCGGAGAACAGCTCGAAGCGCGCACGCTGCCGCTCCACCACCAGATCGCCGATGCCGGTCACTTCGTCCAGCGTGATCTTGCCCGGCACTTTCTCGTAGCGTCGGATCGTCGTACTGGGCACGTCCATCGCGCCCGACCGCGGTGGAATCGCAAGGAACACTTTGACGGGCGCCGGCGCGCCGTCGGCCGCGAACTTGGCTTCCACGGCCACGCTCAGATCGAAACCGGCGGTCATCGCGCGGAACACCATGGGCAGGCCATCCGGCATCACCGCGTCGCACTCGGTGACCCTGATCACGCCGTCGGCGAGACGTGTCGCGTCCAACTGCAAGTGGCGAACGCCCCAAGAGTTCGGCGTCAGGCTGACCAGACGCTGATGCAGCATGGCCTGCGCCTGGATGTCGTTCTGCTGGAAATGCTGCGGCGACAGCAGCATGCCTTCAGACCACTGCACGGCATCGGGCAGAAATTCATTGTCGATCATGCGACGTCCCTCATTGTGCTGCCCTCATGTTTCTGCCTTCACTTGTGCTCAATTTCGATGGACGTCGACTGCAGGCGCAGCGTCGCTTTCTTGTAAGGCGCCAATGCGATCAGCGGCCAACCTTCCGGTGCAACATAGTTGGCGAATGCGTAGACGGCAAAACTTTTCTTGATCTTTTTCGGAAGCTTGACCGTGAAGCTCGCGCTGGGCGTATCCACTTCCAGCGGAACGACTTCGATCGCCGTCGCCAACTCCTTCTGCAGCGCATCGCGCTGACGGAACCAGTCCGGCCCGGTTTTCGGCAACCTTGCGACGACGCTGTTGTCGTAAACCACCACGATGTCGATCTGGGTCGCATTGCCCTGATTGGCGCCCTGCTCCGCGATCATCGTGAGGCTTCGCAGGTCGGCACGCGGCGGCCCGATGCCGAGCTTGCTCTTGATCGAACCGCAGCCGGCAAGCAGGCTCAGCGCCAGCAGCGCGATGAAACAACGACGCAGGCGGCTCATGACCAAGCGACTCATGACAGCACCAGCACGCGGAATTGCGTCGGCACCAGACAGATACCGACCGTATTGGGCAGGATGCCGTTCTGCCCGTTGATCGAAGTCATCCGCGACACGAAAATCGCGCCGACCAGCAGCTTGAAACTGCCAAGAAAAGAACGCTTCGGCCCCATGCACATCCCGGATGCCACGCCGATGCCGACATCTGCCGTGCTCAACACGCTGAGTGTGATGAGATTTTCGACCAGACCACCGCCATACAGCACATTGAATACGGTCGGAATATTGGTGATCGAGAAATCGATGTTCACCTCAGGCACCGGGACGATGCCGACGATGCAGACGTCGGGGAAGCCGAGACTCATCACACCGAGATTGTTGTTGGCGAACATGGTTCAGCCCATGCTGATGCGTTCGGCATCAACCTTGATGTCGCGCGCGGCGGTGATCAGTGCGTCGTTGCCGTGCAGGCGCAGCAGCGCGCGCACATCGAGCAGGTATTGCCCGATCTTGCCGACGTAATGACTGGCCTGCTCGACGATGGAATCGGCGACGGTCACGAACAGATTGCGCCCGTTCAAGGACAGGGTGCCGCCCGCCGCGCTCAGTGAGGCTTCCCCAGCGCTGCCCAGGTGCAGGCTCTCGCCTGCGTGCAGGGCGATGCGCGACTGGCGCAGCGCCACACCGGCCATACCGGGCACGCTCAAGTTGGCGTTGTCGCCCTCGCTGCGCGCGAGGATGTGCAACACGTGACACAAGCCGTCGGCTGTCGCACTGGCCAGCACGCGGTCGCCGATCTGCGGTTCGACCAGGCAACTGACGGCGCGCAGTGCGCGCATGCCATTGCCGAGCAGACAACTGCCATCGTCGAACAACAGCGCGATGCGCGTATCGGCCAGCGCGGCTGCGACTGCCGCAACTGCCGGCACGGATGGATCGGCGTTCAGGGTGCGCATGGGATGTCCTCCAGTTCCAGAGTGGGGGCTTCGATTTCGAGCAGCGCCGCATTGGTGCCGCGCATGCCTTTTCGCTGTGCGCTGCGCATGCGCACGTCGGTCTGACGGGTATTGTGAAAACTGCTGTTCTGCAACTGCACGCGTACGAATTCGCCGTCGTCGATGGCGGCATGATCGAAGCGCGTATCGCGCAGGTCGCAGTCGCTGAAGCGGACATCGCGCATGCGGCTCTTTTCCCAGCTGACCTCGCGCATGGCGCAATGCTCGAAACGCACGCCTTCGATCACCGCCGCATGGAACAGCGCGCCATGCAGATCGGCACCGCGCACGCTGCAATTCGCAAACCGCGCGGACAGGAACATGCCGCGCTGTGCGCGCAGGCCGTCGAGATTCGCACCCTCGAAATTCACCTGGATGCAGCCGGATTCGCCGAGGTCGGCGTCGCGCAGATCGGCGCCGCGCAGATCGCAGCCCTGCAACTGGCAGCGCAGCAGTCGGCTTCCCGCCAGTTGCTGTCCGCGAAGATCGTTCTTCATCAGCGCGCTCAGGCTGGCCTGCAGACCGCCCAAGGCCGTCGTGCGCAGATCGGTATCGCACAGGGCCGACTGATCGAGCACCGCGTCGCGCATATCGGCGCCGTCCAATGTTGCCTGCCACAACACGCTGCGCTCCAGCCGCACGCCGCGCATCGCCGCCTTCGAAAAATCGCAGCCGCTGGCCGCGCTGCGCGCGACATGCGCGCCCTGCCAGTCGGAGCCTGTCAGCACGCAGTCGACCAGCACAAGCTGCGCCGGCGCGCCGACCGGCATGCGCGCGCCCGGCAGGCCGCAGCGCACGAACGTGGTGTTGGCCAGACTCGTCCCACGGAGATCGACGCCACTCATATCGCAATCGATGAAACTGCAGTGAGCGAGGTCGCTGCCGTTGAAATCGACTTCGGCCAGATCGCACTTCTGGAACACGCCGCCCGCCAGCGCGCGTGCGCGCATCGAGAGCGTTTTCAACGACAGCCCGCTCACGGGCCGCGACAGACGCAGCAGACGGGCGACCTCTTCCCAGGTCACGGCTGGAGGAGTGGCGACGGAGGCGCTCATGGAAGTACTCATGACAACCTCGCCGGCCGATCGACGCGAGCGCCGGCCATCCTCGCGCCGTGCATCACGGCTTCGCTCATATCGACCTGCACCAGCATCGCGCCTTCCAGCCCGGCATCGCTGAAATCGGCCTTGCGGCACATCGACTGGAAGAAGCTGGCGTTGCCAGCATCGACATTGCGCAATGTGCTGCGCATGAACAGCGAGCGGTACAGCTGCGCGCCGCGCAAGCGCGCATCGCTCAGATCGGCCTCGCCGAAATCGCAGTTGGTCAATACCGCGCCGTCCATGCACGCACCGACCAGGCTGCTGCTGCGCCACCCGCATTTGTTTGCGCGCAGCAGCGACAGCTTGCTGTTCCGCCAGTCGGACTTTCCGCCGGCATAGACCGTATCGAGCGTCGCGCCTTGCCATGAACTGCCGGCGAGCGATGCATCCATCAGCACGCTGCGGCTGAGGGTGGCGCCATCGAAACAGGCGGCCGTGAAATCCGCGCAGGGCGCGACGCACATGCTCCAGCGCGCGCCCACCCAACGGCTGCGCGGCGCGTTCGCGTGCATCAATACCGTTCGCGTGAGCTGGCTGTCGTCAAGCTGCGCATCGCTCAGATCGATGCGCATCAACAGCGCGTCGTCGAGCTGCGCACCGCGCAGATCCGCGCCGGGCCAGCGCGCGTCGAAAGCATGCGCGTCCTTGAGCACCGCATTCGCGAACGAGGCCGCGCGCGCCGATGTGCCGCAGAGATTGGCGCCCTGCAGACGCGCACCGGAGAGATCGGCTTCATCGAGCCGCGCCGCGGTGAGTGCGGCTGAGGACAGATCCGCGCCGGCCAGACAGGCGCCGCTCAGATCGGCGCGTTCCAGTTGCACCTGACGCAGATCGGCGCCGCGCAGATCGGCACCGCGCAGCCAGGCACCGGCGAAATCGCGTCCGGCCAGCAGTTCGCCGGCGCGATGCATCTCCAGCATGCGCGCGCCGAGCGCCTGCGCCACCGGATCGGGCAGCGGTTCCTTCAAGGTCGTCGGTTCCGGCGCGGCGGTGCGCGCCGCGCGCTTCAACGCAGGCAAGCCCGCCATCGCCGAACACGCTTGAGCCAACTGTGCGGGATCCACGGTACCCGGCGCGGCTTGTTCGGCGAACGCCAGCACATCGGCCAATTCGGGCGGCAATGGCGCCTGCTGCGCGGGCGTCTGCAGGTCGTACGCCGGCTGCGCCGCGCGCGCCAACGCAGCATCGACCTGCTGCGCAAGCGTCTTTTCCGGCGGCAGCGGCGCGGCGGGCAACTGGCCCGGCAAGGCTGCGAGTTTGGCTTCGCCATCGCGGCGGGCCTGATCGGCCAGCAACTGCGCACTGGCATACAGTTCGGCAAGATCGAAGTCGCCCTCCTCCAGCGCATCCGTCGACACCGCAGGCAACGACGGCGCGGGCGCCTGCGGCGACTGGTATCCCTCCGGCTTCGCCATGCCGCTGCGCTGCCAGAATTCCTCCATCGTTTCGTCCAGCAGTGCCTGGCGATGCGCCTGCGCCGCGCGCGCCTGTCGCGCACGCGCGGCCTCGCGTTCGGCCTGCGCCTGCGGGCTGCGCATGGGTGCCAGCTGCGATTCGTTGAACGCATGCAGCGCCGCGGTCTGCGGGTCGCGGCGCAGCGCCATGACCTCGCGATAATGGGCGATGTCGCGCGGACGCTCGGCCGCGTCGTACGCCACCATGAGCGTATCGATATCGAGCGCATCGCTGTCGGCGACCGGCGCTTCTCCGCGGTAGACCATCAGGCCGACGCCGACTTCCGGGAAGAACCACACGGTGTCGCATTGCAGCGCGACCTCCTGCGCCACATCGGCGCCCTGCCCCTGCGCCAGCACGAAGGCGCGCGCCTGCATCGACGGCAGGCTGCCCGCCAACACCGCTTCGGTGGGATGCAGGCCTTCCAGTCGATACGCCTCGCCACCGGCGATGCGGCCGCGGAACTGCTGATCCAGCGGCGCGAGGTTGTACATCGAGAAATCGAAATCGCGCGGCAGACCCGGGAAATCCTCGGCCAGCCAGCGCTGGTCGTAGGTGCCGCTGGCCTCGCGCTTGCGACTGGCATGCGCCAGTTGCTGCGGCGCGTAAGTCGCATACGGCTGCTCGCGACGGCCCGGCACGACCGGGCGGTCGGGATATTCGATGTTCGGCATCTTGCCGGCCTGCACCTGCAACCACGATAGCGGCGGCAGATAGCCGCAGCCCAGCGGGTTGTCGTGTTCGGCGCCGCCGTAGGCGCGATCCAGCGTCAACGGCATCGCGGTGAACGGCTTGGGCGTATGCACGCAGACCGCGCGCGACCACGTGCGGTCCCAGCGTCGATCGCCGATCACGCGCAGCCGCTTGTCCACCGGGCCGCACTGCAGGCGCACGTACATCGACTCGACCGGTTTGGGGGCGTGCGCCGCGCCGCAGAGCATGACTTCGGCATGCGCCTTGGGCAGCACGTGATCCAGCGGTTGCCCCGCCGGCAATTGCGGCAGCACGCGCGGCCACTGCAGGTTGTCGACCAGGAAGCGCTCGTCGCTGCGCCCCAGCGCGAAGAACCCCAACGCGGCGATCGACAGCCGGTGCCGGCCCTGGAAGCGATAGGGCTGATGCAGAATTCCCAGCGTGAGCGGCTTGATGATCTTCATCGTTCACAGCACCAGGACGATCACGGGGATCTGCATCACCGGCCCGTTGAGGTCGATGGTCGCCTGCGCGGATTTCGCCGAGACATGCACGCCCGGCCCGGCCACTTCGACGGTGGTGCTGGGGCCAGTGACACTGACGCTGTTGGATTCTCCATTCACGCTCAGCGTGTTGTTCATGAGGGTCATGCTGGTCCGGTTTTCCATGCCGGTCATGGATAACGTGTTACCGGTGCCCACCAGACTCAGATCGATATTCGCGCCGACCAGCGAATTGCGGTTGCTCGCGATGGTGGCGGAATTGGAATTGCTGAAGCCGATGGCATCGTTGCTGTCGTTCGCGACGATGGTGGTGGCGCTGGTCTGAGCGACGACGTGGGTGATGTTGTGGACGATATTGTGCGTACTGTGGTTGGTGCTGGTGCCGGTGATCGTGGAGATGTTCTCCGAATCCGCATGGATCTCGCTCGTGCTGCTGACCTTGCCGTAATGGGTGCTGTCGTTGGTCGAAGCGCCGTCGATGGTCGTATTACTGGTCGACGAACCGCTGATTTTGGTGTTCGAAATCACGTTGCCGGTGTGAGTGCTGTCGTTCTCGACATCGCCTTCATAGCTGGCGACCGATTTCGTGTTGCCGTGACTGTCGCTGCTGGAATAGGTATTGCCCCACACCACCGAGCGCGAGGACTGCACCGCCGCTTGTGCGTCGGCGTCGGGCGCCTCGGGCTGGACCGACGCCGGATCGCTCTTGCCGATCACCGATTGGTGGTGGCTGGAGCCCGCTGCGCTGAAACTCTTCTGTTCCAGGCTCCACGACTCGCTGTAGGTCGAACCGAACGACCAGGATTCGCTCAACACGTCCTTCTCGGCGTTCGCCGAAGTCGAATAGCTGTAGTTTCCGCCTCTCGAGTAAGAGGCATCGCGGAATTTCCCGGTGGCATAGGCGTCCTCGACCAGTTTCACCGCGACGCTGACATCGGCGCGGCTCCAGGGCTGACCGAAGCGCACGCTGCGGCTGTCGCCATAGCTGGTCGAAAAACTGTTGCCCGCCTGGGTGTGCGCGGTCCAACCGGAATCGGTGATGGTCTTGCTGCCGTCGGCCTGCACGATGTTCTGGATCTCGGGCAGCTCGGATTCGTCGTTGGCGCGCGACACCCACACGCTGGTGCCGACTTCCGGGATCGTCTGCATGTGCGCAGCGAGCTTCACCCACACCGGCGCGGCGTCGGGGCCGTCGCAGGAGAAGCGCACATGCACGCCCTTCGCGTTGAGACGCTGGCGCACGCCCTGACTGTCTTCGAGCGGCTGACGACCGAGGCTGAAATCGTCCGGCACGTAATACGGCCAATCCTGCACCGCCTCGCTGCCTTCGGGCGTGGTCACATGCGCCAGCACCATGCCCTGCTGGGTGTCCTGGATGCCGACTGCCGACACCAGACCGGTGGCCAGCGTGGCGGAGAACTGGTTGGTGTATTGGCCGTCCAGACTCGAGCTGTGCTGCACGTGGGTGAGCACGAATTCCACGCCCGCCAGCTCCGGGCGCACATCGTGTCCGGTGTAGTCGTCGGGCGTGGGGTTCATGCTGAAACGATGACCGACGCGGAACGCCGGGCAGAAGCTTGCGCCGCTGAACTGCACGTTCGCGGTATGCATGGCCAGTTCGGTCGACTGCGCGTATTCGCGCACTTCCTTGTCGCTGAAGCCGTACTGCACGATCTTGTACTGCTTGAACGGCAGTTCGCCCGGATCGGGCCGGCTGTTGGCGCGAAAACTGGTGAAGTTGGCCAGCGGATCGCCCGGCTGGGTCACGTCCCACGCCTCGCTCTGCAGCGTGAATACGCCCTCGACGCCGCTGATGCCCATCGACTGTTGGTAGTTGTACTGCGACACCACGTCGTACTGGTGCATGCCCAGTTCGTCGATACCGGTATAGGTGTAGCGCAGCGGCACATTCCCGGACAGCGCCGGCGGGTACGCGACCTGATTGTCGAACACCATCACATGCCGGTCGGCGTAATGCTTGAAGTAATAGAACACGTGCGCCTTGGTCATCAGCCGACGCATGAATTCAAGATCCGATTCGCCGGCCTGCAGCCAGTCCTGGATCCGGGTGGAGGCGATATTGGTGCTGCCTTTCAGACCATCGAAGGACGCCTCGACGCGATGATCGCGGCACAACTGTTCCAACACCTCGCGCAGACTCTTCTGCGCGAAAATGCGATAACGGTTGGTGAGACTCATGCGCCATGCCGCGGGCCGCATCGTCAGGCGATATACGCCGGGCGTCTCGATCGCGAACGCCGCAACGATGCCGTTGAACAGCGCGAACAGCCCTTTTGGGTCGCTGCCGTCCAGCGCGCGCATGAAAGCTTCGTGACCGACATCGGGATCGTCGTAGGGCGTGATGCCGATGCCCACCGTCAACGGGCGGCCGATGATCTGCGAAAACACCAGCGACTTGCCCGCGCCGGGCTTGACGGTATCGCCGTGCAATTCCAGCTGATCTTCGAACAGATCCGAAACGCTTTCCTGCCCCTGGAACTGGACCAGACGCAGCGCGCTCTCGCCCAGGATCTGGCCCTGCGGCATGTCGATCCGACAGTGCTGGAACAGCAGCGGCTGTTCGATCAGCTCGACCGCGCTGGCGTCGATGGGATCCAGCGGCAGATTCATGCGGAGGCTTCCTTGTCGAAGGCATCGACCATGAAGCGCACCGGCCGCCCCTTGTGGCGGCCGAGCCAGGCGGTCTGTCCCAGCCGCAATCCAAGGCCGCCGTCGCGCCACGGCAGCGACAGGCGCGAAGGCGGGACGGTGGCGGAATCCAGGGTCAATTCGACTTCGCAATCGAATCGGCGGTCCAGCAGCATCCGGATCATCGCGACCAGACCGAGATGCGCACTGCCCGACCGTACATCGCCGTCGTGCGTCGAGCGCAACGGCAGCAGCGCGCATACGGCGTCGTAGCGCATGCGTCCGACGTAGAGACGCACCGATGCGTGCGCATCCCAGGTGCGGCGACCGAGCAGGCTCTGCTGACCCAGCGCATGCTGCTTGCGTCCCAGCGCCATGCGATCGGCGTTTTCGATGTCGCGCCAGCGTCCGACCAGGGTCTGCAAACGGCATTGCACGCCCAGATACGCGGTCAGAATCTGCGCCACCACCACCGCGCTCTTGCGGCTGTTGACCAACAGACCCGACAAGCCGAGCCAGGCGCGCATCGGCAGCGGAATCTGCGCCTGCTGTTCGGGCAAGGCCACACCCATCAGCGCGGCCAGTTGCGCGGCATAGCGCGTCTGCGCCGGCAGCGCCGGATCCAGCGCGCGCAGGGAGCGCAGCTTCAACTCGTGGCGCAGCACATGCACACGCTGATTGAACACGTCCAGGAATGCGGCCATCGCGTGACCGCCGACGCGCTCCTGGTCGCGCACCCATTCCAGGAAGGGCTCCGGCAGCGGCCCGAGTTCGCTGGCCACGCAATAATTCGGCGTGCGCAATTCGAGACGCGCCGGCATTTTCCGACCCGATCGCGCTTCGCAGCGGAAGCTCGGCATGGTCTTGGCGCGCGTCAGGCGCGTGACTTCATGGCCGGGAAAAGCGGCGCGAAGATCCGCGCGGAAACGCAGGCGCGTCGCGAGCGGCCAAGCACCGCCGGGCACGGATCCGTCGGGCACGTGCCGCAGCAGGCGCACGAGCTGGAACACGTTGAACCGGGCGTACTGCCCGGCGATCACGTTGTTCAGAGAAGGAGCTGATTGCCTGCCAGCGGTGGCCATTCCTTCAGTACTCCTTTCACGTGAGGCATGCGCAGGCGCACCTGCACCACCGTGTTGACGGCGGCATACAGGGCGAAGAAATGCCGCAGAACGGCGCAGAACAGGACGGCGCTGCTTTCCTCGAAACGGGCGTGATCCAGGGTCAGATCGATTTCGAAGCCCTGCATGTAACCGCGCTGACCGGCCTGCGCCTGCCAGCGCACCACGTGGCGGGTTTCGATGCCGAGAATTCCATCGATCGCACGGTGTCCCAGCGTGCTGCTGGGGCCGACATGCTGGCGCAGGATGTCCTTGAGCGCAGACAGCGCATGCGGACCGCTCGCCAGCGACAGGTGGTTGAGCGCGAGCTGCGACACCAGCAGCCAGGGACGTTCGCCGGTCATCGGCGGCGTTTGATGCGCGGAAGGCTTGCCGAGCACGCGCATCGCCGCGACCGGCGCCGCGCCTTCGATCTGCAGGCGATCGCCGACGCACAGGCGTTCGGGCATGCGGCGATTGGTGCACAACGCGCTGCCGCCGATCACGTCCTCGGCCGGGTCGGTCAAGACGAACTTCGCGTCCAGGAACGATACGTGGAGTTCGGTGCCGCCGATGCGCGGGCGCTGGCTGGCTTCGCGGCGGCTGATATAGAAGTAATCCTGCCCTTCGATGTGCTGGAAATCGTCCATCGAGAAATACGGCGCCACCACCCGCGGCGCGGCGCCCGCGCGCACCGCGTGCAGTCGTTCGATCCGGTAGATCTCGCAGTTCGCATGCTGGGTGACGTCGCCGGTCAGGCGGTATTCGAAGCGCGAATGGTCGAGGTTCAGCGGATCGATGCGCTGCTGATACAGGTTCACCAGCGGCACACAGTTGGTCAGCAGCATCGATGAGGTGAGCCGCAACGACGGCTTGGGCGGCACGTCGAGCAGGAACAGCAGGTCGACGGTCTCGTCGGCGACGGTCAGCGCCAGCGACGCGATCTCGAAGAACAGGAATTTCTCCGGGAACGCGAAATATTCCTGCAGGATGCGGAAGGCCGGGTGCGCCTGCGGATGCGACGGCAGTGCGGCTTCCTCGTCTTCGAAACCGACCCAGCGCAGGCTGTCGGCCGGGATGAGATGCGGCAGCGTCCCGCGATCGGGTTCTTCGACGATCGCCATGCCGCGCAGATGCGCGGACAGCAGTTGATGCAATGCATTCGCCGTGCCGGATCCGGCCTCGGGGTTGAGGTGGAAACGCAGTTTCTGCGGCTGCAGCTGTTTCAACGGCGTGCGGCCGTTCTTGCGCAGGCGCGCCCGCAGCACGCCGCGCACGTCGGGATCGCGCGGGAGCTGCGGATAATCTTCCGGCGACATGATCGCCAGGTCGACGACTGTCAACGGCGCCAGTGTGGTGTCGAAACAGGTGCGGAACCGGCAGATCGCGCTGCCGCCGCCTTCGATCGGCACCGAGGCCGTCACGCTGCGTCCGCGTTCGATGACCGCCGCACCGTCGGGCTGCACCTGGATCTCGGCGATCATCATCGACGGCAGCGGCGCTTCCAGATGCGGGTAAAGATCGCCCAGCAGCGCATTGGGCAGATCGGCCTGATCGATTTCCAATTGATGACGCAGCCGTCCGGTCAGATACGAGAAGGACTGCATCAGCAGTTCGACCTGCGGGTCCGAGGAACGGCCACGGTGGATCCCGAGCAGTGCCGCCTGTTCGGGATAATCGTGCGCGAATTCGCTGGCTTCCTCGCGCAGCGACGACAGCTCCTGCTGATAGAAATCCTTCAGTCGATCCGTCGAGGTCTGCATGCCAGGCTTCGCCTCAGGGCTCAGTACGGCGCGGCGACGCGGACGTTGCGCGGCTGCGCTTCATCCGGAAAGACCGCATTGACCAGCAGCGCGTACGGGCTGAGCGGATCTTCGCCGCGTTCCACGCTGACGTTGACCGAGGTCAACCGCGGCTCGTAGCGCACGATGGCATCGCCCAGCATCTTCGCGTACGCCTCGATCTGCACGGTCGCATTCGAGCCCATGGTCACGACGGAACGCATGCCCCAGGGCACACCGGCGACCGCGTCGCCGACCTGCCTGCTGGTGGAAGCGATGCGCTGGATCTGCGCCGTGACCGCCGCGACTTCATCGAATGGCTCGGCGCGGCCATCGAGGCCGCGCGGCAGAACACTGAGACGCTCGAACAGGAACTGCATGAAAACTCCGCATTCGATAACGTGTGGGCAGGCGGCTCCCGATCCGCGCGGCGCAGCGCCGCGCGGATCGGGAAGATCGAGCAGACGAGACCGATCAGGTGAATGCGTTGCCGATCGGACGGTTGTGCATGACGCTCCAGCCGGCCTGGACATTACCCGCCACCGACATGTCGTGCTCCTGGACGGTGAAGGTCCAGAGAATCTCGGTGAAGCTGAGCTTGAACTGCTCGGTCGGCATGTCGTTGGGATGCGACTGGAACTGGATCTCGCTGATGATCGCGTCGCGCAGCGCCATGGTCATGATGTTGATCGTCTTGCTGTCGCCCGAATTGCGGGCGATGTAGATCTTCGTCGGGTTCGTCTTGTCCGAGCCCAGCGAAGCGGCGCGCAGACAATAGTCGTACATCTTCACCGAGGTCTGATCGACGTACTTCACGCAGGTGAATTCGGTGATCACCGGCCGGCCCGAGGTGCGGGCCTTGTTGCTGACGTCGGTGGTGATCTGCTGCTTCATGCCGTGATGGATGGAAACCAGCTCCATGCACTTGCCGAACTGCAGCACGTCATCGCGCCAGACGTTGTCGATGTAGGTGGAACTGGTCTCGCCGATGATGTCGGAGTTTCCGGGTTGCAGAAGAATCAGGTCCATTGCGTTCGTTCCTCATATTGAATGTGTTTGGCGATGTCTTTCCGAAGCAACGCCGGAATGCTTATTTCGGCAGATCGGCCACGAGCCGGATCGAAGTGGTCAACTCTTCGAGTTGGAAATGCGGCTTGAGGAACACCGTCGCCTTGTAAGATCCGGGCTCGCCGGGAACATCCACCACGACGATGTTGGCCTCGCGCAGCGGGAACGCCGATTTGACGTCCTGCGAAGCGTTGTCGTCGAGCAACACGTATTGCGAGATCCAACTGTTCAGGAACGCCTCAACGTTGCCGCGGGTCAGGAAACCACCCACTTTGTCGCGCACGATCACCTTGATGTAGTGCGCGAAACGCGAGGCCGCCATGATGTACGGCAGGCGCGACGACAAGGCCGCGTTGGCGTTGGCGTCGGCATTGATGTACTTCTTCGGCTTGTTGGTGGTCTGGCCGCCGAAGAACGCCGCCTTGCCGCTGCCCTTGCTGTGGCACAGCGCGATGAAGCCGAGATCGTTGATTTCCTTCTCGCGACGGTCGGTGATGGCCACCTGGGTCGGGCAGAAGATTTCCTTGATGCCTTCGTCTTCGCCGCTGCTGAAGGTGTAGATCGGCAGACCTTCGACCAGACCGCCGCCTTCGACGCCGCGGATCGCCGCGGTCCAGCTGTAGAGCGAGAATGCGTTGGTGATTCGCTCGGCGAGGAAGTACGCGGCATTGCCCCACAGGAAATGGTTGTTGTCGGGAACACCGTCGGCGGATAGCACCGCTTCTTCATAAATGAAGCCTTCCGCCGGCAGCGTATCCTGGCCATAGGGCAACCGCAGCATCACCCGCGGCAGTACCAGCGAAACGTAGCGCGAATCTTCGGTGCCGCGGAATTCGGACCACGCCTGCAGATCGGCGCCTTCGAAAATCTTGGCGAGATCGCGCGGTTTCGCCAGGTCGCCGAAATCCTGCAGACCGAACATCTTCGCCGATGCCGCAGCGAGGAACGGCGCATGCGCCGCCGCCGCCACCTCGGCCATCTTGCCGATGAAGGTCATGTTGGGCGCATCCGGCCCGATGTCGTAGCCACCGAGCAGCATGCTGTAGGGCGATCCGCCGAAGGTGCCGTATTCCGCTTCGTAGATCATCTTGAACAGCTTGCTCTGATCGAACTCCACCGCCTTGGTCATGTCGTCCTGAAGTTCTTTCAGGGTGGCGTTGAAAATCCGGAGTTTCAGCCGCGTGCTGGTCTCGGTGCGCGACACCAGATGGAACAGCCCGCGCCAGGTCGCTTCCATCGCCTTGAAGCTGTCGCTGTGCATGATCACCGACAACTGCTTGCTGAGCGCGGTATCAATGGCTGCGACGGCGAAATCGATCGACAGCGCCGAGCCCCGGCCGACGCCGCTGCCGTCGGCCACGGTCACGACCGGGTACACATGCGCCTTCAGCGCGGCGACCACATCGCTTGCGAAGGTTTCGTTGTCCGGGAACGCGTCCTTGACCTTGGCCTTGACCGCCGTATCGAGGGTATCGCTGTACGTGGGCAGCGCGGCCAGCGTGTCGATGAGCTGCGGCAGCACGGTTGCGGTGGTCTGAAGCTTGGTCGCAGTGGCATCCGGCACCTTGGGCGTCGCCGGCGCCAGCGCAGCCACGGCTGTCGCGGCATCCGTCGCCGCGGTGTCGAGCGGCGTTGCGACAGCCTTGAGCGCATCCAGCGTTGTTGCGCCGACCTTGCCTTTGTCGCCTTCCGGCAGCGCAGTCTGACTCGCGACCGCAGCCTTGAGCAGATCCGCAGACTTCCTGGCGACGGGCGCGGCGGCCTTGAGCGCATCGCTCGCCGCCTGCACCTGCGCCGCGGTTGCGGCGTCCGGCTTGGCGGCGGCAATCGCATTGAGCGCACCGTTCAGCGCCGCGAGGGCCGACTTCGATGCAGCGACCCACGGCACCGCGATGGTCGTATCCGCCGGCAGGGATTTCTCCATCTCGGCGATGGCCTCGTCGAGCTTTTTCGCGGCGGTGTCGTTGACCTCGGCCCGCGCCTGCGCGTCGCGCAGCGATTTGCGTCGCTGGTAGATCGCTTCGAGCATCGGCACCTTGTGGACGACCCGGATCGGTTCGAAATCGTCCATGGAGGTGAACACCAGTGCGCCGTTGACCTTCGGCGTGGACGCACCGGCCGCAGGGACGGTCAGTACGTCGTCCACCGTCGCCAGGTTCACGCGCGGTACGCTCTGCTTGAGTACTTCGTTGAAGTTGTCGCGATCGATATCGAGGATCTTGCGTTCCTTGTACTCCGGCGGCACCGGTGTCGTGGCCAGCGGATCGCGGTCGCCGGACAGATCCGCGAAAATGCCGACAACGAACGGCAGCTCGCGCTTCTCGATGGCGCCATTGGTATGGACGTCGTAGGTGATGCGTACACGTGGTGGACGCACTCGCAACAGCTTCTTCTGAATGCTTTCGCTCATTCGCTTGCCCCAATCCAGGGTTGTGTTGATTGTTCGGTGCGTCCGACATGCGGACTCGTGGTGGCTGCCGGACTCCATGCAACCTTCGCAGCGTCAGGCGATCCATCGCGATCGCGTCGGCGACCCATCGCTGCTTCGTGGATACCAATAACAAGTTGCGTGCCAACTTTCCGGAATCTCGAAACCATTGAAATACATGCGTTTTTCGATATTTCCGTAAATCGTCTTCGATCGACGGAGTGCTATCGCACTCGTTTCCATCGCGCAAGACTTCTCGTCGCGCTGTCGCGAACAACGCCGGAAATCCTTTTGAATCAAGCTGTCGCGCATCCGTCGCTGCGCTCGATGCGACCATGATCCGCACTGAGCGAAATTTTCCCCGACTGGGTGGATATCGACCTCATCGGACATCGATGGCGGATCGGCAGTGCCTCAAGCCGTCGCGTATTTCTTCGCACATGCGCGCAAGCGATAGCGCCTGCACGGTCGTGCAGCCATTCGTGGAGTCATTCGGACAAGGCGAAAGGCAGGAACTGCCGCATCGCGAAGCGGCGGTTCCTGCGTGCAGGCTAGCGTTCGCAAGCTCGCGGATCTATGCAACGGGTCGCGAGACGACCAGCACCGTCATCGCTTGCTTCCGCCATCGAACATCGACAACGGCACCGCGATCCGGGTGTCCGCGCCCATGCGTTCGAACAGGGTGCGCAATTCTTCGACGCTGTCCTCCCGGCACTGTGGAAGACCCGACCGGTAAAGCACTTCATGCGCGTTGGGCGGCGCCGGGCAGAAGTCGAGCGCATCGAAACCGAGCTTTTCCAGAGCGCGACGCGAGGGCGTATTGTCCTCGAATACCTTGGCATAGCAGGTGCGCATGCCGCGATGCCGACGTGCGTGATCGAGCAACAGCCGCGCCGCGGC
>CBIHKW010000042.1:0-30784 GCA_966203835.1 uncultured Thermomonas sp. | reverse complement strand
CTCTCCTCGCCGGGCAGCGGCACGGCCAACCCCTTCCTCACGGCTCCGCTCAACACCCAGGTCGCGCCCACCAGGATCCAGCCCAGCGCGGGCGGCGGACAGCCACACCAGAACCAGCAACCGTATCTCGGCGTGAACTTCTGCATCGCGCTGCAGGGCATCTTCCCGTCGTTCCCCTGACGTGGCGTTGGCGAAACCGCAACCGGCGGCGCGGTTCCGGGGGGACCGCGCCGACCGCATGACCACTCCCGCGCTCCTCATCGAGCGCGGGTTTTCTTTGCGCGCCGCGCACGACGGCGATCTGCCGTGGCTGCGCGACCTGTACGCCAGCACCCGCGCCGATGAAATGGCGCCGGTGCCGTGGCCCGAGATCGCGAAACGCAGTTTTCTCGATCAGCAGTTCGCGCTGCAGCACCAGCATTATCTGGCCCACTACGCTGACACCGATTTTCTCGCGATCGAGCACGCCGACCACGGCCCGGCCGGTCGCTACTACCTGCAGCGCACCGCGCCCGACCATCTGCTGGTCGACATCAGCCTGTTTCCGGCACTGCGCGGCAGCGGCGTGGGCAGCGTCCTGATCCGCCAGAGCCAGCAGGACGCCGCGGCGCTCGGCCGCGGCATGCGCCTGCATGTGCAGCAATCCAATCCCGGCGCGCGCCGGCTCTACGAACGCCTGGGCTTCGTCGCCGAGGAAGGCGCCGAGGGCACGCATCGGCCGATGCGCTGGTCGCCTTGAACCCGTAGAGCGGCCTTCAGGCCGGCCCAGGCAGAACACGAAGCACCAGGACACTTGGGCCGCGCCTGCGACGGGTGGAAATAAAATTATCGGGTTTCGCTAGCGGACCAAAGCCCGCTCTACAAAAACGCATCGAAACCGATCAGTTGAACACCGCCTGATACAGGAACCCGGCCTGCTCCTGCGCCACCGGCACCAGGAAAATGCCGGTTTCGCCGATCCGCGGGTGGCGCATCGCGTAGATCTGCTGCGGAAACAGGAACGCCGCGGTGTTGCGGAACAGCAGCGAGAACGGCTGGCGCGCCGCATTCGGTAGATTGGCCGGCAGCGGCCGGGCCTCGACCAGCACGAACTCCAGATCCATGTCGTTGATCGCGGCGAGGAATGTCTCGTTCACGCACCCGGCGAAGTGTTCCAGCGTCAGCAATTCCATGTAGCACGGCCCCCCGGCCTGCGCTGCGCCATCCGGCAGCAGGCGACATCCTCGCCGCAGCCGGTGGCCGGCACAAGCCCGGCGGGCATCGAAGCCGACGATCCTGTCGATGGAACGCTCCGCCGCCCGGGCAAGCGCAGACAAGCGCCCCCCGGCCGGGGACAATGGCGACCCCGCGCAGCCCGGAACGCCCCCACTCCCGATGGATTCAGGCGCCCGCCGCCATCCTGAACGAGTTTGCGGCCTCCCGCCGCCGCCTCAGCTGCTCTGTCCCAGCCTCCCCGAGACCCGATGCCCAACGCTTCCGCCGCCGTCCGTGTCACCGGCCTCCGCCTCGATCGCGGCGCGCGCACGATCCTGCGCGACATCGACCTGAGCGTGCCGCGCGGCAGCGTCACCGCCATCCTCGGGCCTTCGGGCTGCGGCAAATCCACCCTGCTGTCGGCGCTGACCGGCGAACTCGACCCCGCCGCCGGCACGGTCGAAGTGCTGGGCCAGCCGGTGCCGCGCCGCAAGCGCGAGCTGCTGGAACTGCGCAAGAGCATCGGCGTACTGCTGCAGGGCAACGGCCTGCTGACCGATCTCACCGCCGCCGAGAACGTCGCCCTGCCGCTGCGCACCCACACCGACCTGCCCAGAGAAGTAATCCGCCATTTGGTCGAAATGAAACTGCACGCGGTCGGCCTGCGCGCCGCCGCCGACCTCTATCCGCGCGAACTCTCCGGCGGCATGGCCCGCCGCGTGGCGCTGGCGCGCGCGCTCGCGCTGGATCCGCCAATCATGATTTACGACGAACCGCTGACCGGGCTGGACCCCATCGCGAGCGGCGTGATCATGAGTCTGATCTCGCGGCTCAACGACAGCCTGGGGCTGACCAGCCTCATCGTCACCCACCACGTCCACGAAACCCTGCCCATCGCCGACCGCGCGGTGGTCATCGCCAACGGCAGCATCATGTTCGACGGCACCCCGTCGGAGTTGGAAACCACCAGCGACCCGCTGATCCGGCAGTTCCTCAAGGGCGAACCCGACGGCCCCATTCCCTTCGATGCGGTCGCACGCACGGAGGCCGCATGATGGCCTTCGTCGACACCATTCGCAGCATCGGCCGCGCCGGCATGTTCTCGCTGTCGGTGTTCCGCGCCACCAAGCCGAACCGCGACTTCTGGCGCGAACTCACCCGCGAGATCTACAAGATCGGCGCACGTTCGCTGCCGATCATCGCCGTTGGCGGCGCGTTCGTCGGTCTTTCGGTCACCCTGCTGGGCTACCGCGTCCTCCTGACTTACGGCGCGACCAATCAGGTCAGCGCCGCCGTCGGCATCGGCATGTATCGCGAACTCGCGCCGGTGCTCACCGCGCTGCTGTTCATCGGCCGCGCCGGCAGCTCGATCGCCGCCGAACTGGGCCTGATGCGCGCCACCGACCAGATCACCGCGCTCGGGCTGATGGGCATCGATCCGGTCGGCAAGGCGGTGGCGCCGCGGTTCTGGGCGGCGGTGCTCACGGTGCCGCTGCTCACCGCGTTCTTCTGCAGCCTGGCCATCTCCGCCAGCTGGTTCCAGGCGGTGCAGGTGCTGGGCATCGACAACGGCAGCTTCTGGCAGGTGATGAAGGACTCGGTGGATGTCTACGACGACTTCCTGCCGGCATTCCTCAAGTCGGCGGTATTCGGCGGCACCGCGGCGCTGGTCGCGTCGTACGTCGGGTTCCACGCCGAGCCGACCATCGAAGGCACCTCGGTCGCCACCACCCGCGCGGTGGTGAACGCTTCGCTGCTGGTGCTGATGTTCAATTTCGTGCTGTCCGCCTTCCTGTTCCGTTGATGTCTTCTCTCCAGAGGCCGACACGATGATCCGTTCAATCTCCGCAATTCTCCGTTCGCAGGTCACTCCATGAGCACACGCGGCCCCCGCCTCGAATTCGCCGTCGGCGCCTTTCTGCTGCTCGCCCTGGCGTCGCTGCTGGTGCTGGCCATCGCCTCCACCAACGGCAAATTCGGCTTCGGCAACGACAGCTACGAACTCAAGGCCCGGTTCACCAACCTCGGCCAGCTGCGGCCGATGGCGCCGGTGAAGATCGGCGGCGTGGCCATCGGCAAGGTCGCCTCGATCGAACTGGACCCGGTGAAACTCGACGCCGTGGCCATCCTCGACATCGACAGCCGCTACAAGGATTTGTCCATCGACACTTCGGCCAGCATCCTCACCGGCGGCCTGCTCGGCGAAAGCTACGTCGGCCTGCAGCCGGGCGGCGCGGTGGAAACGCTGAAACCGGGCGACGAAATCGCCTTCACCACGCCCGCGATCGACCTGATCCAGATGGTCGGCAAATACATTTTCGGCGGCACCGGAACCAAGCCGGCCGAAGGCGACTCCAACCCGTCTTCCGACACCTCCTCCCCCGCACAAGACCCCACACCATGACCATCCATCATCGTCTTCTGCCCGTTCTTATCAGCGCTGCCGTGTTCGCCGCGGCGGTCCCGAGCTTCGCCCAGGCGCCGCGCGCGGCGGCGACCGCACCCGTCTCGGCCTCGATGCAGGGCACGCCCAGCCAGTTGGTGCTCAACAACAGTCAGCGCGTGCTCACCACCCTGGAAAAACGCCGCACCGAGTTCAGCAAAAATCGCGTTGCGCTGCGCCAGTTCATCAGCACCGAATTCAATGCGATGTTCGACCGCGACTACGCCGCGCGTCTGGTGCTGGGCCGTCACGCCCGCGGCGCCGCCGACGAGGACGTGAAGCTGTTCGCCGACGCGCTGGCCGACAACCTGATGCAGCGTTACGGCTCGTCGCTGCTGGATTTCAACACCCAGCTGCGGGTGCGGGTGAAATCGGAAAGCGCGCTGGCCCAGGGCCAGGGCGTGAAGGTCTCCAGCGAATTCCTGCGCCAGGGCGGCGAATCCATCCCGGTGACCTATTTCATGCGCAAGACCGGCACCCAGTGGAAGGTCTACGACGTGATGGTCGAAGGCGTGTCCTACGTGCAGACCTTCCGCAACCAGTTCGACGCCGAACTGCAGCGCAAGACGATCAAGCAGGTCGCCACCGAACTGCGCAACGGCCAGCTGAAGGCGGACGCGGGCCAGTGACCGCCGCCTCGCAGCCAGCGACTGCACATCCAGCCACGATTGCGCGCACCGGCGAAACCCTGCGTTTCGACGGCGCGCTGCTGCGCGGCGGCATCGCCGCGCTGTGGCCGCAGGTGCCCACCGCGCTGGACGGCGTGCGGCGCTTCGATCTGACCGCGGTCGAACGCATCGACAGCGCGGGTCTGGCGCTGGTTTCGCTGCTTGCGGCGCGCTGCGGCGCGGTCGAGATCGACGGCAGCCCCGAAGGCTTCACCGAGCTGCGCGCGGCCTATCGGCTGGGTCACGGCCTGGCGTTCGTCCGCGATTGACCTGCCTTTCGGCCTGTACCCCACCCCACTTTCTACGGCTACACTCGACCCATGACGACCTCGCGCCTCCTCCCCCGGGCCGCTTTTGTCCTCGCCGCGCTGCTCGCCAGCGGCTGCGCGCACAACGCTGCCACGCAAGATGCACCGCCGACGATCACGGTGGTCGAAACCTCCGCGAGCGAAGCGCCGATGGCCGACACCGCGAGCGTCGAGCAGTCGGCCGCCCCAAGCGGAGCCATCGACGCCACTGCCGCCGTGGCCGAGCCCAGCGACAGCACCGAGCCGCCCGCCGAAGCCGCTCCCGCGGAAGCGGCATCGTCCGCACTGCCGCCGACACAGGCCGAGCTGGATTACGCCGCGATCTACGGCAATGGCGAACTGCCCCCGGAATACAACCCGGTCGCCGATCCGACCCTGCCCGCGCCCGCCACCCAGCCGCAGAGCTACGACCCCTGGGAGAAGCTCAATCGCCGCGTGCATCGCTTCAACGAAGCCGTCGATCGCGGCGTGGCCAAGCCGCTGGCGAAGGCCTACGTGAAAATCGTGCCGCGCCCGGTGCGGCTGGGCGTCGGCAATTTCTTCAACAACCTCGGTCAGCCGGTCAGCGCCGTCAACGCGCTGCTGCAGGGCAAGCCGAAACAGGCGGGACAGGCGCTGGGCCGCTTCCTGCTCAACAGCACGCTCGGCATCGGCGGCGTGTTCGACCCGGCCAGCTCGGCCAAGCTGCCGAACAAGAGCGAGGATTTCGGACAGACGCTCGGCGTCTGGGGCTGGAAGCAATCGCGTTACGTCGAACTGCCGCTGTTCGGCCCGCGCACCATCCGCGACGCATTGGGCATGGCCGGCGATTCGCCGCTGTCGCCGATACGCGGGATCGAGGCGGACAAAGTGCGCGTGTTCCTGCAGGGTCTGCAACTGGTCGACGTGCGCACGCAGCTGATGGCCGTGGACAAGCTGCGCGAAGGCGCGACCGACGACTACGCGCTGGTGCGCGATGCGTGGATGCAGCGCCGGCAGTACCAGATCTTCGGCGACGGCGACGAGGCCACGGACGAATCCCTGCCCGAGTATCTGCGCGAGAACGACGACAACCCGACGGTGCCGATCAATGCGATTCCGGTGATTCCGGGTTCGCCGTAAGGCGGGCGTAGGGCAAGCTCAAGCCCGCCATTGCGATGCTCCGGATCGCGTCGAACAATGATCGGAATCGTTTGTATTCGCAGGTCCGCGGCGAACGGATCACCCACGATGGCGGGCTTGAGCCCGCCCTACATTCCTGATCAAGCGTCGTCGCTGGATTCGTCGCCGGCCGCGATATCCCCCAGCAGCTTCTGCGCTTCGCCCGCGGGCAGCGCTTCGACTTCACGCAGCTTTCGGCCCAGCGCGCGCGAACGCACGCTGGTTTCCTCGATCTTGTTGCTGGCTTCATCGAGTTTCTTCTTGACGCCATCCAGCACCGTGCCGAACTTGGCGAACTCGGTCTTCACCGCGCCCAGGGTGCGCCACACTTCGCTGGAACGTTCCTGGATGGCGAGCGTGCGGAAGCCCATCTGGAAGCTGGTCATCAGCGCCAGCAGCGTGGTCGGGCCGGCGACCGCGATGCGCTGATCGCGCTGCAGCGCTTCCACCAGCCCCGGGCGGCGCAACACCTCGGCGTACAGGCCTTCGGTCGGCAGGAACATGATCGCGAACTCGGTGGTATGCGGCGGCGACACGTATTTGTCGTGGATCTCGCGCGCCTGTTTGCGCACCTGACGCTCCAGCGCGTCGCCGGCCTGACGGGCCGCATCGACATCGCCCGATTCCTGCGCATCCAGCAGGCGTTCGTAATCCTCGCGCGGGAATTTGGCGTCGATCGGCAGCCACACCGGCACGCCGGGCTCGGAGCCGGGGAAGCGCACCGCGAATTCGACGCTGGCGTCGCTGCCGGGCACGGTCTTGACGTTGGCTGCGTACTGATCCGGCGCGAACACTTGTTCCAAAAGCGCGGCGAGCTGCACTTCGCCGAAGATGCCGCGCGATTTCACGTTGTTCAGCACGCGCTGCAGGCCGCCGACATCCGAGGCCAGCTTGTTCATGTCGCCCAGCCCCTGATGCACCTGCACCAGCATCTGCGCGACGTTGCCGAAACTCTCGGTGAGCCGCGTCTCCAGCGTCGACTGCAGTTTCTCGTCGACGGTCGCGCGCATCTGTTCGAGCTTGGCCTCGTTGCCGGTCTGCAGCTCGCGCAGTTTCTGTTCGAGGGTGACGCGCAGTTCGGTGAGGCGCTGTTCGTTACGATCGGTGAGTTCGCGCAGCTGCGCGCCCAGACCGTCGGCGAACTGTTTCTGCCCGCCCGCCAGCTCGATGCGCGCTTTCTGCGCGTCGTCGTTGAGCGCGGCGCGCAGTTCGTCCAGACGCGCATCGGTGCGCAGCGTCAGTTCGGCGAGACTGCGGCCGAAACCCTCGATGCGCTGCGCCTGCCCCAGCTCCAGGCTGTCGAGCTGCTGGCGCAGTTCGCCGCGCCCGGCGCGCTGCTCGTCGCGCAACACCTCCTCCAGCCGCCCGCGCAGGCGGTCGAGCGCGGCGTCGGGTTTGCGCAGCAGCAGCACGACCAGCAGGACAAGGACAGCCGCAACGGCGACCAGCAGCAGGATCAACAGAAGATCGGTATCGGGCATGGCGTCAGTGTACCCGGGGGCTCAAGCGAGACGACAGCAGCGTGACGTCGATGTTTCAATTGTCACTTTTCTGTCATTTTTTCCGACTATCGTGACGCCAACCTTCCAAGGGGCTCGACCGGATGTTGTCGATAGGAACGGGGTTGCTGGTGCTGGGCGGCGCGATCGGTGCGTCGGTGTTCTGGTTCCGGCACAGGCGCGAGCAGCGCATGCGCCACATCCGCGAGGCGCCGCTGCCGCCCGGGGTCTACGACAAGCTGCGCAAGCAACGGCCGGACATCGCGCCCGAGCACTACCCGCAGATCAACCGCGCGCTGCGCGATTTCTTCGCCGCCTATCTGCTCGGCGGCGGCAAACCGGTGTCGATGCCCTCGCAGGCGGCCGACGAGCTCTGGCACGAGTTCATCCTCCACACCCGCCAATACGAACTCTTCTGCAACAAGGCCTTCGGGCGTTTCCTGCACCACACGCCGGCGGTGGCGCTGTCGCGCAACTACGAACGTAACGTCGGCCTGCGCCGGGTGTGGTGGCATACCTGCAAGCTCGAAGGCCTCGACCCGCGCAACCCGACGCGGCTGCCGCTGCTGTTCGCGCTGGATGCGAAGCTCGGACTGGCCGACGGCTTCACCTACGCGCTGGACTGCCACGGCCTGCGCGATAAAGACGATGGCGGCGGCAACGGCTGCGGTGGCGGCGGTTCGCAGTGCGCCACCGACATGCGCGACACGTCTTTCGACGGCACCACCGACGGTCTGGGCGACGGCGATGGCGGCGGTGGCGATGGCGGCGACAGCGGAGGAGACGGCGGTGGCGATGGCGGCGGTGGTTGCGGCGGCGGCGGGGATTGAGCGCAATGCGCCGCCCGCGCCATCACCGGCTTACGGCGGCAGCGCCACCGGAAACGCCCAGACGCCGGCGTCGTACGGCGGCACCAGGATGTCGTGCTGCCAGGTCGCCATCACCCGGCCGCCGCCGGCCGGCAAATAGCCGCCGCGACCGAACGGAATGTAGTTGGCGTCCATGGAAAAGCGGCGCGCGGCGATCATGCTGAAACTCGAGGCGTCGAACACGTAGCCCGCAAGATGCTGGCCGGCGGTGCCGGGTACGGTCGGCGCGATGATCATGGCCCGCGACGTCGAGCCCAGCGCCACGACATGCGCCGGGCCCTGCAGCGCCACGGCACTGCCCGGGCGGGCGTCCCACAGCGGCAACATCGTGGTCATGTCGCCCGGGGTTCCGAACACGAACGAGACCTTGGTGACCGCCGTGCCGCGGCCGGCAGGAACGCCCGGCAGCGGATTGGTCCGCCAGTTCCACGCCACCACATGCTGGTTGCCGACCGGCACCCAGGCGATCGAGGGGTATGAAGGATCGCCCGCCAGCCCCGGCTTCGCGGGCAGCGAGAGGTGCGTGATGGTGCCGATCGCGGCGGTGGTCCGCGCGAAGCTGAGGATCTTCGGCGCGCAGTTGCGGCCGGCGGTCGTGCAGGCGTCGTAGGCGAACAGGAAGCGGTCGCGCACGGTGTCGTACGCGGCGGAAAGGTTGGACACGCGGGGCGCGGATGTCGCGAGGCTGCGCGGGTCGCCGCTCAGCAGACCGAGATCGGCGCTGTGTCGCGCCAGATGCAATTGGCCGGGCGCGCGCACGTCCTCCCACGCCACCACCACGCAGCAGGTGTTGTTCGCGAACCAGTCCGCGACGATCACCGGACGCGCCTCGGCGTCGGTGGTGAAGGCGTTGCGCGCGAGCCCGGGCGTGTACAGCGTGCGCGTGGCCACGCGCGTGCCGAGGGCATCGTAGGCGGTCACCGCGATGCCGTCGGCGGTATCGATCACCAGCGGGCCGCTCGGCAGATTGAATCGCGACGGATAGCTCTGGCGCGCGGCGATGTAGAACCGGCGCTGCGGACTTTTGAACACGATCACCGGATCCTTGTATTTCGAGCTGCTGGTAGCACTGACCGGCAATACCAGGAAATCGCTGCCCGCCACGCGGCGCCCGGCGTTGTCGACGAAGGCGCCGTAGATCCTGCCGCCGCTTTCGTACACGGCCAGACCGCGGTCGAGCGTGGGATCGATGGCGATTGCCGGCGTGCGCGCGCCGTAACCGGCGATGGTGTCGGCCTGCGCATGCGTCGCGATGGACGACAACAGCGCGATCGCGGCGACCGCTTTCAGGAAACGCTTGTACATGGTGTTCTCCCGATGCCATGGACGAGGCGCTGCCGTTCCCTGCGCACGATTGCGTGCGTCCGCGACCGCACCGGTGTGGATGCTCCGTGATGGAGACCCGCCACGAGGATTCGTCGCGGATACCGAGTGCTTACGCGCAAACTTTTCGGCAGCGGACAGACGGACGCCGAGGGCGGCACTGCAGGACGCGATTCAAAAGGCGATTCAGAACCTGCTTCAATTCCCGGCGCCCCTGCAATGGCGACCGCAGAAAAAGGCACTGCCCCGGTAGAGCGGCCTTCAGGCCGCTGCTCCAGTGACTTCGGCGAACTTCAGCGGCCTGAAGGCCGCTCTACCAGGTTCTCGATCGACAGATTTCAGACAGTCATCAGAGAGCGGCTCTCACTGCGATTCAGACCGGCATGCAGCCCATCGCGCGCCTCAATCCACCACGCGACAGAACACCGCCTTCAGGTAGCGGCTTTCCTGCACGTCGGTCAGCCACGGGTGATCGGCGCCGGCGCCGGCGACTTTCAGCACCTGCACGGTGCGGCCGGCGTAGTACGCGGCGCGGCGCACCGCATCGAGGAACTGTTCCTCGCTGACCAGGCCGGTGCAGGAGAAGGTCGCGAACAGGCCGCCGGGTTTCACCACGCCCATCGCCAGCTTGTTCATGTCGAGATATTTCTTCAGCGCCGGGATGATCTGTTCGCGGTCGCGGGTCATCTTCGCGGGATCGAGGATGACCACATCGAACTGCTCGCCGGCATTCGCCGCGTCGCGCAGCCACGGGAAGATGTCGGCCTGCACGAAGCGCGGGCGGACATTGTTCAATTTGCCGTTGGCCTTGGCGATCTCCAACACGTTCTCGTCGATGTCAACGCCGACCACTTCGCTGGCGCCGCGCGCGGCCGCGTACACGCCGAAACCGCCGGTGTTGCAGCACAGATCGAGCACGCGCTTGCCCGCGCACTGGTGCGACAGCCATTCGCGGTTCTCGCGCTGATCGGCGAAGAAACCGGTCTTGTGCGCGCCCGCCGGATCGGCGCGGAACTTGATGCCGTACTCGGTGATGATGGCGGGCGCGGCGGGTTCGGTGCCGCGGAAATCGAAGCTTTCCTGCTTCTGCACGTGCTCGTCGGCGAAAGCGTGGAAACGGCAGCCGGGGAATTGTTCCTTCAACGCGGCGTAGATCCATTCGCGGTAGCGGAACATGCCGGCGCTGAAGTATTCGACCACCAGCAGGTCGTCGTAGCGATCCACGACCAGACCGCTGAGTCCGTCGCCCTCGCTGTGGACCACGCGCCAGGCGTTGCTCACCGCGTCCAGCTTCAGCACATCGCGACGCAAGCTCACGGCTTCGGCGATCTTGCGCGAGAACCATGCGGCGTCGATGTCGATGTCCGGGTCGCGCTCGAGCAGGCGCAGCGAAATCCGCGAGTGACCGTTGTAGAAACCGCGCGCGGTCCAGAGGCCATCGTTGCCGATCACATCGACCAGACTGCCCGGCTTCGGCCGCTGGGTGGGCTTCTCGACCAGTTTCTGGAAGATCCAGGGATGACGGGAGGTCCAACTGTTCTTCAGATGGATCTGCGGGAGGCTGGGCGGAAGCGTGGTCTGGGCGTTGTTTTCGTTCATGTTCCCATTGTAGTGGCGATTGACAGCTGCGGGCCTTTCCCGGAGCATCGCCGGTTCTGAAGGGGAGTAGCTCCCATTCGTCGCGGTCGTCATTACGAGTTCGGGTTTACCCGGCTCCGGCCCGGCGGCAGTCGTCACGGCATCCGATGCCAGCGGCTGCGAGCGAGACCTTCGCCGCTTGGCGAAGGTTCGTCCCGTTCAAGCGCATGGTCCAGCCATGCGCCGTCCGACCCCCCGGTCGGAGACAGACGCCCAGCCTCGCGGTTGGGCGTTTTCGTTTCCGACCGGAGAGTTCTGCATGACCACCATTGGTAGTCCCTTGTTATGGAGCGCGTTCGCCGCGCTCGTCGTCGTCGCCCTGCTCGTCGATCTGGTGCTGATGCGCCACGGCGGGCCGCATAAAGTCACGTTCAAGGAAGCGATGCTCTGGAGCATCGGCTGGGTCGGCCTGGCGCTGGCCTTCAACGCCGGCCTGTGGTGGTACATCACCGAGCAGGCCGGCGCAGCGGTCGGCAATCGCGTCGCGCTGGAATTCCTGACCGGCTATCTGGTCGAGAAATCGCTGGCGGTCGACAACATCTTCGTATTCCTGATGTTGTTCAGCTATTTCGCGGTGCCGGAGGTCGAACGCCAGAAAGTGCTGATCATCGGCGTGCTCGGCGCGATCGTGCTGCGCGCGATCATGATCTTCGCCGGCGCCTTCCTGCTGACAAAATTCCACTGGCTGCTGTACGTGTTCGGCCTGTTTCTGCTGCTGACCGGCATCAAGATGCTGCTGACCGCGGGCAAGTCGCCGGATCTGGAAAAGAATCCGGTGCTGAAGTGGATGCGCAGCCACCTGCCGCTGACCGCCGACTATCACGGCAACGCGCTCAGCGTGCTGCGCGACGGCAAGCGCTGGTACACGCCGCTGTTCGTGGTGATCGTGCTGATCGGCATCACCGACCTGATCTTCGCGGTGGATTCGATCCCGGCGATCTTCGCGATCACCAGCGACCCGTTCATCGTGCTGACCTCGAACGTGTTCGCGGTGCTGGGCCTGCGCGCGATGTTCTTCCTGCTGGCCGGCATGGCCGACCGGTTTCACCTGCTGCCCTACGGCCTGGCGGCGGTGCTGATGTTCATCGGCGCGAAGATGCTGCTGATCGATGTCTACAAGATCCCGATCCTGGTCTCGCTGGGCGTGGTCGCGGCCACCATCGCCGCGACCGTCGTGCTCAGTCTGATGCGGCCGGCGCGCCCGCCGGTCGCGTCGTAAGCGCGGCAGCGCCGTCATGACGCTCGGCATCGGCCTGTTGTGTCTGCTCGGCGGCGGCATCGCGATCTTTGCGGTCGCGGTGCTGCTTCGCTGGGTGACCATGAGCCTCGGCGCGAAGTCGGGCTCGGTCTGGGACTGGTTCTGGGGGCTTCTGGACATCCTGACCGCATGGCTGTGAGCACGGGCCTCATCGGCACGTGCCTGATAAGCGCGTCTGTGGCCCCACAGCGTTCCAGCGTGGAAGTCCCCGCCGACCTTGGGCGGCCTTGATCGGGGCCGCCCAAGGCACCACAGACTTTGCATGGACCTGCAAACCCCCGAAGACCTCCCCGACACCCCCACCCAGCGCGCCACCGACCGGCGGCGCCTGCTCCGGGCGCTCAACGCCAGTCTCGGCTTCGTGCTGCTGCTGGCGGTGGTGTTCACCCTGCAACAGGGCGAGGACTACCGGCCGTTCACGGTGACCGCGCTCAGCGCGCAGGGGCTCTGGGGCATCCTGACCGCACCGCTGCTGCACGGCTCGTTCCAGCACATCGTCGCGAACGCCGCGTCGCTGCTGCTGCTCGGCACCCTCGCCGGCAGCGTCTACCCGAAGGCCACCGTCCGCGCGCTGCCGATCTTCTGGCTGGGCTCGGGGCTGGGCGCCTGGCTGCTGGGCGAACCCGGCAGCCACCACCTGGGCGCCAGCGGCCTGACCCACGGCCTGATGTTCCTGGTGTTCATGCTGGGCCTGCTGCGCCGGGACCGGCCGTCGATCGCCGCGGCGATGATCGCGTTCTTCCTCTACGGCGGAATGCTGCTGACCGTGCTGCCGCAGGAGCCCGGCGTGTCCTGGCAGTCGCACCTCGGCGGCGCGCTGGGCGGGGTGTTGTCGGCGTTCCTGTTCCGCCACGCCGACCCGCTGCCGCCGCGCAAGCGCTACAGCTGGGAGTTGGAAGACGAGGCCGACAGCGACGAGGCCGAGCTGGAGCTGCCCAAACCCGACGACGTGCCGGTGCTCTGGCATCGCCCCCGCGAGGAACGCGGGGTGGTGCTGCCGTTCGAACGGCGCGGATTGCCTGATCAGGACCCGTCTCGCCAGGACCCACCTCGTCAAGAGCCGCCCCGCCATGGGCCGGATGGGCCGGGTCCGGGCTGAGCTCCGGAAAGCGGGTCGGCAGGCCCGATTCCATCGCCGATGCCATCCATCCGCCCGGTCTTCCGACAGGCGGTTCGCGGCCGCGGCCGACAGGCCCGGCCCCGCAAGGCCGGCAGCAATGCTGGATAGTCCTTCCGAATCATGCCGTTACACATGAAAATACCCGCGCCGGGCGGTTTTTCGACGGCTTGCGTACCGTCGCGCATGTTTTTGCAAAACGTCAGAGGACTCCGTTAATCTGAACGGGTAGCTTCTGCCGCAGGCCCGACCGACTGGTCCGGGATGCGGAGCGTCGACAAAGCAGGGGCACTGATGGAACAAGTCCGGCATCGCCGGGCGAGCGGCACACAAGATTCGGAGCAGCCGTAGGGGCCGCTCTCCCCCATGCGAAATGACTACTGGAGTGAAGTCATATGAAGAAGACAGCGATATCGATGGCCCTGATGGCCCTGCTGATGGCATGCGCCGCGACGGCCAGCGCCCAGGACGGCGGCAACACCAGCCACTACGACCCCAACGCCGCGTCCCAGCTGCCCGAAGGCTTCGATCCGTCGGCACCCGACGCCCGTTACGACAACGGCGCCGCCTCGCAGAAGCCGGCCGACTACAACCCGCAGGGCACCGTCGAACTGTCGGGCGAGATGCAGGGCATGATCGACAAGATCACCCAGCAGCAGCAGGGCGAAATGCTCAGCGGCGATGAGGGTTCGGCCTGCGAAGCCATCATCTGCCTGTCCACCGGCGGCCCGCCGAGCGAATGCGCCGCGTCGCTGCGCAAGTACTTCAGCATCAATCTCAGCAAGCCGTGGAAGACCATCCAGGCGCGCATCAACTTCCTGAAGATGTGCCCGACCTCCGACGACAGCCCGCAGATGGGCTCGCTGGTCGAAGCCATCGGCAACGGCGCCGGCCGCTGCGACGCGGCATCGCTCAACCAGAGCCTGCGCACGTGGACCGGGATCGACGGCCAGTACGAGATCAGCAACCAGATGCCGTCGTACTGCGACGCTTACCACACTCACGAATACACCGACATCGGCAGCACCAAGCCGCGTTATGTCGACAAATTCGTGGTGCGCACCTACACCGACAGCGAAGGCAACATCCAGACCGAATACGATGGCGGTTACTGGGTCGACGGTGGCTCCGCCGTCGCCGCCACCAACAACACCGGCAATGGTGCGGTCCCCGCTTCGAAGGATCCGGCAGCGGTCGGCCGTTTCTGAGCCCAGCGCCCAGTTCTGGGCGACATCGCAGCGATGCGATTCGAAAAGGCGGGGAAACCCGCCTTTTTCGTGCCCGGAACAAACGCAGGCCTATCGGCCGGCCGCTGCTGATCGATAGATCCAATAAATTAAAACGGTCTGATTTTCGAGTTTCTGTCAATCGTTAAATTGACATTAATCGATTCTGTCATTAGGGTGACGCGCCCATTCGGGGCCTCTACTTAAACCCAATACACCACAGGGAGTTTCACCCTCATGAAGCAGTCTCTTCTGCTCACCGCCGTACTTGCGGCCGCATCGTTCGCCGCCCCGGCTTTCGCCGCTGAAGGCAGCGCCGGTTTCTATCGCGTCGAAGCCGGCAACAGCAATCTCGAAATCGACAACACCGACGGCGACGAATTCGGCTACAGCCTGCGCGGCGGCTATTTCTTCAACGCCAACTTCGGCATCGAAGGCTTCTACACCCACCTCGGCCGCGATTCCGACGACGTGGCTTCGGTCGAAGCCACCGCCTACGGCATCGGCGGCATCGCCAAGAAGAACTTCGGCAGCGACACCCACGAAGGCTTCTTCATCAGCGGCCGCGCCGGCATCAGCCGGGTCGACCTGAACGTCGACATCGACGGCTTCGGCATCCTCGACGACGGCGAGAACCAGCCGTACTACGGCATCGGCGCCGGCTACGACTTCAACGAAAAGATGGGCGTGAGCGTCAACGTCGATCGCTTCAAGTCGGACCTGTTCGATACCGATTTCCAGTTCACGACCACCACCGCCGCGTTCGAATACCGCTTCTGATTCGAGCTTGGTTGACGTGAATTGCGTGAAGGCCGCCTCCGGGCGGCCTTCATCGTAGGAGGGCCTTCAGGCCCGAGCTTTTTTGCAGCCAACCCGATCAGACAGAAGCTCGGGGCTAAAGCCCCTCCTACGCAAGCGCAGCCACCGAATTCAAACATAGTCGTACCGCATCACTATGCGCGCTGACCCAATTGGCGATCGTGCAGACGCGACCACAGCAGCAGCGACAGCGAGGCGCCGACCAGGCACAGGAACATGTCCCACTGGGTGTCCCACTGATCGCCCTGGGTGGCGAGGAAGGCGTCGGCATCCGCGCCGTAGATCAGCGCCGACCACCATTCGATCAGCTCGAAGAACGCACTGAAGCTCAGGCAGGCCGCCAGCACCAGATAGAACAACCAGCCGCCGCGACGCAGCGGCGTGCAGCGCAGGAACAACTCGCGCGCCAGGATCGCCGGCACGAAGCCCTGCATCAGATGGCCGACGCGATCCCACGGATTACGCGCCACCTCCAGCCCCAGCGCGATGGCCGTGTCGCGCATCCAGAACCCGAGCGGCGTTTCCGCATAGGTGTAGGCGCCGCCGTGGATCAGCACCAGCGCGTGCGCGACCAGCAGCCAGCACAGCAGCCGGGTCAGCGGAAAGACCCGCCATTTCCAGGCGATGAGCGGGATCGCGACGATCACCCAGATCACCTCCAGCAGCCAGGTCAGCCGGTCCTTGGGCGCGATGCCGGAAGCCACCAGCGCGACGACGACGATGGCGAGCAGCAGCTTGCGTTCCGGCGGGGACGGCGGCGTGGCGATGGCAGCTGTTGCGATGGCGGCTGTTGCGATGGAATCCGACGACATGGCACTTTCCAGTGAGACCGACCCGTCGATGGTACGCCAGCCTTCCGGCAGGGCGATCCGGATCGGTCGAAAGCAAACCGGGAATGGCGCGCGACCGGCGGCTCGGGCATGCTTGCGCGGTCGCGCACAGGGGGCGCAAAGCATCAGGAACACCATGAACCAGGAGACTGCGGAAACCAATTTCTACGCGCCGCCGCAGGCGCAGATCGCCGATCCGATCGATACGACCGAAGTCGCAGCTTTCTATGTGGTCTCGGAACGCAAGTTTCTGATCCTGTTCTTCGCGACCGTCGGCATGTATTCGTTCTACTGGTTCTGGCGGCACTGGAAACTGCACAAGCTCGACAAGAAACTGGAAATCTGGCCCATCCCTCGCGCCTTCTTCCCGATTTTTTTCGCGCACAGTCTGAATCGCGAAATCGACCATCTGCTGCACCGCAAGCAGCTGCGATTCGTCTGGTCCGCGAATGCGCTGGCAACGGTGTTCGTCGTTTTCAGCATCATCGGCAACATCGCCGACCGGCTGACGTGGCGCGGCATCGGATATCCCTACAGCGACATCCTCTCGCTGCTGACCCTCCTGCCGATCGGCTATTGCCTGTTCCGCACCCAGCAGGCCGCGAACGCCGCCTGCGGCGACCCCAACGCCGACGCCAACCGCCGCCTCACCATCGCCAACTACGTGTGGCTGTCGATCGGCATGCTGTGGTGGGCATTGATCCTGATCGGCTTGACCCTGCCCCCCGAAGAAACCGCATCAATCTGATGCCTCCTCACGAGTCGAATCCATGATGCACCGCTGCCGCTTCTTCATCGCGACGCTCGCCGTCGTCGCCCTCGCCGCCTGCCAGCACGAAGCCGAGCCGGGGTCGCCGGGACTCAGCGTGTCCGCGCCGCCGCCGATTGCGGCGACACCGCTCACCGCCGACGAGAAGCGCATCGCCGCCGACGTGAACTACCTCGCCGACGACAAACTCGAAGGCCGCGAAACCGGCACCCGCGGTTACGACCTCGCCGCCGAGTACGCGGCGAAACGTTTCCGCGAGATCGGCCTGCAGCCGGCCGGCGACAACGGCACGTATTTCCAGGCGGTGCCGCTGCTGAAAGCCACCCGCGAAGCCGAGGGCGCGGCGCTGACGGTGAAGCGCAACGGCCGCGAGATCGCGCTGCGCTTCCGCGAGCAGTTCCTGCCGACGCTGAATTTCGACGCCGCCGAACACGCACTGGAAGCGCCTGCGGTGTTCGTCGGCCAGGGCGTGCATGCGCCGGAGCTGCAGCACGACGATTTCGCCGGGCTCGACGTGCGCGGCAAGATCGCGGTGCTGTTCTCCGGCGCGCCGGCGCGCTTCGACAACGACCGCCGCGCGTACTACAGCGCCAGCCGCGAGAAACTGCGCGCACTCGCCGAACGCGGCGCCGTCGGCGTGGTGTTCGTGAACACGGTCGAGGACGAAGCCGATTCGCCGTGGGCGCGCAGCGCCGGCAACTGGGAGCGATCCGGCATGCGCCTGCGCGGCGCCGACGGCAAACCGCTGCAGACCTACCCGCAGCTGCGCGCGGCGGCCACCGTAAGCGCCGCCGCGGCCGATCTGATCTTCGCCGACGGCCCGCAGCCCGCGGCCGCGCTGTTCAAGGCGGCGCAGGAAGGCAAGCTCAAGGGCTTCGATCTGCCGGGCACGCTGTCGCTGGCCGGACGCACCCGGATCGAGCCGCTGGAATCGCGCAACGTGGTCGCCAGACTGCCCGGCAGCGACGCCGCACTCGCCTCCGAGCACATCGCCTACACCGCGCATCTCGACCATATCGGCATCGGCCCGGCGGTGAAGGACGAACAGGGCGTCGACGACAGCATCTACAACGGCGCGCTCGACAACGCGCTGGGCGTGGCGATCATGTTCGAGGCCGCACGCATGCTGCACGCGCAGACGACCGCGCCGAAGCGTTCGCTGCTGTTCATCGCGCTGACCGCGGAAGAGAAAGGCCTGCTCGGCGCAGAATGGTTCGCGACCCATCCCAGCGTCCCGGTCGAATCGCTCATCGCCAACATCAACATGGACATGCCGGTGCTGCTGGCGCCGAGCAAGGACCTGGTGCCGATCGGCATCGAACACTCGTCACTGAAATCCGCACTGGATACCGCGGCGAAAGAGATCGGCGTGACCCTCTCGCCGGATCCGTTCCCGGAGGAAACCGTGTTCGTGCGCAGCGACCAGTACGCCTTCATCCGCGCCGGCATTCCGGCGGTGTATCTGGACGGCGGCGTGGTCTCCGCCGACGGCGTGCGCGACCCGAAACTGGCGCTGCGCAAATTCATGCGCGAGCACTATCACCAGCCCAGCGACGAGGCCACGCTGCCGATCGCTTACGGCGACGCGCTACGGTTGGCGAAACTCAATGCGCGCATCGGCCAGCTGGTCGGCGACGCCGCGAGACGACCGACGTGGAATGCCGGCGATTTCTTCGGCGAGACGTTCGCCAAGCCGAAGTAAGACAACCCCGGGGCCGGTTCGACATCCTGGCGCCCCCGCAATGGCAACCGCGAAAACACATCCTGATGTCACGTAGAGCGGCCGTCAGGCCGCGGCCAACCCACAGGGCGGTTGGGGCAGCGGCCGGAAGGCCGCGCTACGGATGTAAGTCCGCGGGTTGCAATCAGGCGCGCACCGCTCCCCACCCTGCGCGTCGTTGCGCTCACTATCCGCCTCGAACAACTGCTCCAGCTCGCTGCGCGCCTGTTTCGCGCTTTCCAGCAAGGCCGCTTCGTCGTCGTAGATCAGATGCTGGCTGTTCAACAAGGCCTCGTCGTGTTCGCGGAACTTCAACGCGCGCTGCGCCGCCTGTTCCGGCGACATGCCCAGCGCGATCAGCACGTCGCGCCCCATTTCCAGACCCGATGCGAAGGTTTCTCGGGTCGCGTCCGCGCCGAGATCCATCAGCTGCCACGCATGCCGGCGGTCGTGGGCGCGGGCGAAGATCTTCAGACCCGGATACAGCCGCCGCACCACGCGGGTCACGCGCAAATTCGCCTCGGCGTTGTCGATGGTGTTGATGAAGACGCGCGCATGGCCGGCGCCCGCGGAGCGCAGCAGGTCGGGTCGCGACGGATCGCCGTAGTACACGACGTTGCCGAAACGGCGCACGAAATCCACCTGCACCGCGTCGGTCTCCAGCGCGACGAATGGAATCTTGTGCGCCACCAGCATGCGCGCGACGATCTGGCCGAAACGCCCGAAACCCGCCAGGATCACCTGCGGATGGCCGTCGGGGATCGCATCGAAAGCGCGCTTGGGCGCCGCGTCCGGAAACGCGCGCAGCAACCGCGCGACCGCGATCATCAGCAGCGGCGTCACCGCCATCGACAGGCCGACGATGGCCACCAGCCGGTTCTGCAGCGCGGCGTCGATGAGATTCACCTTCGCCGCTTCGGCCAGCACTACGAACGCGAACTCGCCGCCCAGCGCCAGCACCATGCCCAGCTGCAGTGCGTCCTGCCAGCCCAGCTTGCCCGGGCGCAGGCCGATGCCGAACAACAGCGCCGATTTGATCGCCAGCAGCCCCACCGCACCGAGCACGATCATGCCCGGCTCGGCGGCGATTAGATTCAGATCGATGCTCATGCCCACGGCCATGAAGAACAGGCCCAGCAACAAGCCCTTGAACGGATCGATCTGCGATTCGATCTCGTGGCGGTACTCCGAATCCGCCAACAGCACGCCGGCGAGGAACGCGCCCAATCCCATGCTCAGGCCGACCAGATGCATCAACCAGCCTGCGCCGAGCACCGCGAACAGCGCGCTGGCGGTGAGCATCTCCGGCACGCCGATGCGCGCGGCCAGGCGGAACAGGTGACGCAGCAGATAACGACCACCGATCACCAGCGCGACGATCCCGGCGACCGCCTTCAACACATCCTTCCACACCGGATCGGCACCAGCGGCAGCGGCGACGCCGAGCAGCGGAATCGCCGCGAGCAGCGGAATCGCGGCCAGATCCTGGAACAGCAGGATCGCGAACGCCAAGCGCCCGTGCGAGGTATTCATCGCCTTGCGCTCGGACAACAATTGCAGGCTGACCGCGGTGGACGACAGCGCCAGCGCCAGTCCGACCACCAGCGCCGCTTTCCAGCCCAGCCCGTAGGCCAGACCGAGCCCGCCCAGCACCGCGCCGGACAGCGCCACCTGCAGCCCACCGGCGCCGAACACCGGTTTGCGCATCACCATCAATCGCGCCGGCGACAGCTCCAGGCCGATGACGAACAGCATCATCACCACGCCGATTTCGCTGGCGGCCAGCACCGGCTCGGCGTCGCGGATCACTTTCACGCCGAACGGCCCCAACACAACGCCCGCAGCCAGATAGCCCAGCACCGCGCCCAAACCGAAACGTTTGAACAGCGGCACCGCGACCACCGCCGCGAGCAGGAACACCAACGCCAATTGCAGACCATCACCGTGCATGCGCACCTCCGTTCACGACCTTACCTGCCGCCCACCGATGCCGCAATCTCGCTATGCTGGCGGCCTGTTCAAAGCCCGGGTTCGCTGCCATGTTCCGTCGTCTTCTGATGCTTTGCGCCCTTCTGACCTGCGGCTCGGTCGCCGAAGCTCAATACCTGGCCCAGAAGCAGCTGGAATCGAGCCTGCGCGTGACCGGCAACATCGACATAACGCCTGCAGGCGACGTCGTGACGCATGCTCTGGATCAACCTGAAAAACTCCCGAAAGGCATCGTCGACGTGGTTGCGCGCATCGCGCCGCAATGGAAGTTCGAGCCGGTGGCGCTGCAGGGCAATGCCGTCAGTCATTCGAAAATGAGCCTGCTGTTCGTCGCGAAGAAGCTCGACAACGGCGAGTTGTCCGTGGAACTGCGCAGCACCGATTTCGCGCCCGCCGAGAATAAAGATCGACTCTCGCTCGACAGAACGAACTTCAATATGCCGACCTATCCTCTCACCTTGTCGAGGGATGGCGTCACCGGCACCACCTACGTGGTGATCAAGGTGGGGCGCGACGGCAGCGTACTCAACGCCGAGGTGAGCCAGATCAATCTGGGCATCATCGGTTCGCAGCCGCAATTGCAGCGTTGGCGCAACGCCTTCAAGCGGTCCGCGCTCGCCTCCGCCAGCAGTTGGAGATTCAATGTGCCCGCCGCTGGCCCCGAAACCGGTAAGGACCATTGGGTGGGAACGCTGCCGATCAGCTACAGCTTCAGTGCCGAACCGGTTCCGTATGGTCAGTGGGAAACGTATGTGGCCGGGCCGCGCGCGCTCATTCCGTGGCTGGACGACAAGCACATGGCCGACCGGGATCCAGGCGCCCTGTCGCCCAATACCTTCCACGCCGCGGGCGAAGGCCGCCGCCTGCTCACCCCACTGACCGGCGGCTGAGTCCATCGGCCTCGGACACAGCAAGGTGTTCCGCCGCCGCAGCGCATGACCGTGCGGCGGCATCGATCCCGTTATGCCCGTAACAGGATCCATGCTCGTAACAGGATCCGCTTCTGACGGGGGCTGCCATGACACCGCAACGATTCGCACTGCTCGCGCTGGCGCTGTTCGGGTTGAACGCGCCAGCGAGCGCCGCCGATACCGGCAGCGGGCATTTCCGCATGGGCGAAAACGGCCTGGAAGTGCGCTACGCCATCGCCGTCCGCCGCGAAGAACACGTCGACCCGGCCGATGACTCCATTTTTGTCTATCTGAGCGACCACCCGCTCGATGCCGCGAAAGTCGCGGCCGCATTCGATCCCGACGATGCCGCACGCGAACAGTCCGGCGACCGCCGCGGCGGCTCCATCCGCATCTGCCTCACATCCGACGGCGGCGAATGCGGCATGTACTACCGCCGCCGCGATCCCGACGATTCCTTCAACACCTCCGGCTACGGCGAGCTGAAACTCGATGCGCGCACAGAGACGCGCATCGCCGGCCGCTGGCTGCTGTCCACACCCGAAGACTTCTTCGGCAAGACCTACGAATACGACCTGCGCTTCGACGCCGCCATCGCACAACCTCCGGGCAGCGCACTGCCGACCGGCGGCGGCGACGCCGGCGCGGCGTATCGCGCCTACGCCGCGGCCGTCGCGAAAGGCGACATCGTCGCGCTGCGCGCATTCCTCGGCGAAGACGCGCGCTGGCGCCTGCCCGACGGCGACGACGAGCGCATCAAGGAAACCCTCAAGGACCTGCGCGACGAACAGCCGCAACAACCGCAGATCCTGCGCGGCCGCCTCCACGGCAACGAAGCCGTGCTCTGGGTCGAAGGCGTGGACCGCGACGACATCAAACGCCGCGGCCGCGTGCGCATGGTGCATGAAGGGGATGCGTGGCGCGTGGGGGAGCGGGATCTGGATAGCGTCGAGGAATAAGCGTTCGCTTCATCGCGCGGCGAACGGCACAGCAAACCGACACTGCCTCACTCATGGCGTGATGCCTTCGCCTGCCGCCAGCGCTTCGATTTCGTAGGCTGGGTCATGGACCCAGCTATCTGGAAGACTTCAATGGCTGGGTCCATGACCCAGCCTACGGCCCTGGTCTACACTCGCCTCTTCAACGGACGACGCCCACCAGATCGGGCAGGACTATCGAGCATGTCGAAACCGGAACGATGGAGGGCGTCGGTTTTCATCATGACGCTGGCGACGGGCGGACTTCTCGCAGGCGCTTGCACCGCCTCACGGCACACGGACGAGAGCGTCCTGGCACCGCAGACAACTTCCGACCCAGCCTCTCCCGCCCATATGCAAAACAGCCATACGCAGACGCCTGTGTGGCCTGTCAACGCCGTGGCGCAGCGCAAGTTCACCGGCGAGCAGATGTTCGTCGAAGAAAAAAATGGCCGGAAGATCGCATGGGTACTCTCCGCGACCGGGAACGATAAGGAAGAAGCGCTCGATTTCTTTTCCGGAAGAGTGGTGCCGGTAACACTGAAATACTCGAGAGATGGACATCCCGAACCCGAATTCACCGGCCGCGACGGCAAGCGCCATCGCCCAATCGCTAATGCAGCTTTCCGTTTCAAAGATCCTCGACCGGGAGGTTCGATGCCCATCGGCGATCCGGATGACGCGGGCTACATCGTGTTCTCCAGCGAAACCTTGCGATTCACAGGCATACGGCGCGGCTGCCTTCCCGATTTCGTAGTGGTCAGCCGCATCCGCGGCGCTGGCGCTACATCTGAAACGCTATGGAAGAAGGTACCGCTCTATCGTGAAGCGCCTTCAGACTCTTGCCCTGAAGGCCGATGGAACTCCTTGATCCACACCGCCATGGATCTCGATGATGGCACCATGCTGGCCACCACCACGACATCGCTGACTGCACGCCTGCGACAAGACGATCTGACTCCTGTTGGCGATACGCCTGACTTGGAAATCATCGCAGCAGAAACGGTGAAATCACTGATTGCAGAAGTCGGTGCACAACCAGCCGATACGCGGGAACGATTCGCGCAGGAGGCGCTGCGCAAGAAGATGCAGGACGCCTTACGGCAGGATGTCTGTCATATGAAGCGTTGCTGAGGCTAAGTCTTAAATTAAAAGATCACTCTGCTCCTTGCTTCGCCCTTCAGGCTACACTCCACAGTCACACTTACTCCTTTCCTATAGAAATAGAGCTGTTAAATAATTTAATCAGTCTCGATCAGCCTTATTCGGTACAGGCAGCCCAAATGCTAGCTTTGCCAAGAAAATAGTTGGTGCTTTGAAGGTCGACTGCGCCTCTGCTTCAGCCTGCTTGGCTACAAGGACAGCCTGTTGACGATCATCAGTGTTCGGTGATGCGTATAGCACGTTGGCGAGGTTGAAAGTCAGGATGGCGTTGGATGTCCCTTGCATTGCTTCTCCGGCAAAGTGTATGGCTTCTTTATGACGCCCTGCCCGAGATAATGCCAGCGCAAACCATGTTTTTGCCCATAAGTTTGAAGCATCTGCTTCAATAGCGCGCATAAAATATGGCTCTGTTTCGTCGATAGGGCTGCCAGATAGGTCCATGACACGCGCGAACGTCGCAAGAGCCACACTTTCATCAGGTTTTATTTCGAGGGCATGACGCAGTGCGAGCAGGCCGCGCGCGGGATCTGCAGTTTTTTCGAAATTCTTGCCGATATCAAGGTAGCATTTGAAACGCTCGTCGTCAGTACTGGCATATTCGATTGCTCGGCTTAGCATTTCAATCGCACGAGACCAGAGACGAAGCTTGTGGGCTCTAAACGCGGCACTCCGAAAGTGCGCAAACCAAAATTGACGGAGATCGCTCTCTGAACTGGCTTCGCTCAATCGCGCCACTGCCTTGCGCACTTCCATGGCACGCCGACGAATCACCGCAACATCTATGAACGTTCGCAACTCAGGCGGAATAGCAATCATGGCATCGATGTCAGCCAGCGATCCAAAAAAGTCGCCATTGTCCCGGCGCACAGCTGAGCGTCTGTTAAGAACAGAAGCCAATGTAGCCGAGCCTGCTAACGGAACAGCGTGCTCAAGATCGTTGAGAGCATCCGCCAGTCGGCCAAGATCCCAGAGTACCCCAGCTCGCGTATTCAAGACGAGTGCAAGTTGCTCACCGTGACAGCATCCGACTGCACGGTCGAGATCAACCAGAGCCCCACGGAGATCGCCCTGTTCACGCCTCATGCTGCCCCTCTGATTGAGCACTGAGGGAAGCTCGCGGACTGTAGCGATCCGTGCTGCCTCGTCTAGATCGTTCATCGCATCGAGATTTCGGTCAAGCATGCGCTCAATCGCTGCAGAATGGTTAAGCAGACTTGCCTTCAATCCGCCGTGACACAGCGATGCAGCATGCTTTAGATCATCCAGAGCTGGGAGCAACTCTTTCGCTTTTCGCCGGGCCATCGCACGTGCGCGCAAAGCAAAAATTAGCTTCAGTTGCACTGCAAGTTCTTCGAATAAATTTACAGCCTTATCTAAAAAATCGAGGGCTATATCCATATTGCCGCGACGGGCTTGGATGACGCCTGCGAGTTGCATTGCCAATGCCACCATCTCATTGCGCTGCGTCGAATTTGCGATTCTCTCAAGGCTAGGATACGCACCGTCGCTGTCACCATCGCGATACTTCGCAGACGCTTGGAGGAACGCGGGCTCGATCGCATTCGCCGGCAAAACCCCTGAAGCTTGCTGCTCCTGTGCAAGCGATCCAGCTAGCCAGAGCTCCCCAGAATTGAACGTTTCTGCAGCACGGGCGTAGTACTTCAGCGCCTCAGGGGAATTCCCCAGCCCTCCTGTGTGATAAGCGCGTCCGGCATGCGTAAAAAGATAGGCCGGAATGACATCGCCCGCCTTCTGGATTTCTCCTGCCTCGCCTATCTTCAAGAATAGCGCATGAACGTCGCCCAGATCCTCTTTGGCAGCACGCGCTGAATTCATGAGCGCAGTACGTACTTCGCGCGAAAAGTACCATTCGCTATTTCTCGGCACGACGAAGGTAGAGCAGTGCAGAAGTGACAAGAAGGAATTGGCACTTTGTTCGGACATTCCGTAACGTTGCAATACGCGCCTAGCAACCTCATCCGTGAGACTTTCGGCCACTCCAAGAGCATACATTGCCAGCCGAATTCTAGGCGGCACTTCCTGAAGAAACGCCAAAGGATCGGGCGTGCTCACCCGAACTCCCGGAGAGAACAAGCAAGCCCCATGAGTCCATCATGAAGCTCGCGCACACTGTCCTTCCTACTGAGTACGTAGCCCTTCGCCACATTAAGACTTTCGGCTTCACCATAGCCAGGGACCAAATCACAAATAATTCTCGCCACATCTTCTATGGCGTGCTGCACAGCACTATCGGCCAATGTCGCCACCAACCTCACGTCACAGTCGCAAATGCACGAATCAAGCACACGCTCAGCCTCGATGGCATTTTCATCAATAAAGCGAATAAGCAGGAGCCCTTCCTCAACCAGCTCCGAAACGCGACTCCACATACTCGACCAGAACTCGGATTGCTCATCTGAAGATCCCCACGAAAGGATAAGCATGAATCTTCGTGTCTTGAGGTGATTTCGAAGCGCTGCACAAAGCACTGAAACCCAGTCATGTCGCTCCGCCGCCATGAACGGATCAGCGTCGACATTGAAAACTGCCTCTATATACTGATCACCGCCCGCCGTATTCTGGGATAGAATCTGCGCCCCGACTGCAAGACTGACACCTTTGATGGGTGTTAATTGCATCCCAAGCTTGCGCTCGAATTCGCTGCGAATTCCCAAGAGGTAGCGGACTTTGTAATTATCAGGGTCAAGGCGTATCGATACGCCTTCAGCCTTGCTTAGCGTTCGCAAGTCGCCACGAGTTTCAAAGGTTGCTGTAAGCGTCTCGAGGAAGGCATTCACTGCGCAATCCTCACCCTTGTAGCGCACGGTTACAACACCGCCAGTACCATCCATGTACTGGTCAAGTAGACTGAACTGTCGACGCCAATCGATGTGTTTCGCTTTACGTTTCGCCACGCGGTTATCCGATTTTTATTTTCTGATCGCCAGACGCATCATTATGACTTCCGATGCACCCGTCCTTGGCTAGAGGTACCGCCGCCCCAATCTCGATTTCTTGGCTTCCCCCAGATTTATTATAGCTGCCAATGACTTTACCACTGACAGGCAAAGAAGCCCTCTTCCTCGCAGATCGGCGCTCAATAAGCACAGCTACCAGAAAACAAACGATGACTCCGCATGCAATGGTTACCCAATAGAGCCATCCCGTCAAAGCATTCCAGCGATTGAAACCTGCCATCAGAATCCCACCGCAAACGCTGGTCAAAATTCGGCCAACCACTGAGTTCATCCTACCTCTCCTAATAGCAAGAAACTTGAGCCAAGGTCAGACTCAGCTGTTCGGGAGTCCGCATCGGGTCGAAAACTGCCAGCCCTAACCCTTGAAACGCATAAATACCACAACATAAGCCTTTAGTCGCACCACGATAGCCTTCATCTATCAATACCCCCATCATGGGCAAAAAAAAGCGCCGGTTTCCCGGCGCTTCCGTAACACTTGCAACACTCACGCCACCCGCGCTTCCTCGTAGCCGTGGAAGACCATGCTGGCCATCGCGCGGCCCTGGGTGAGCGAGCGCAGCGCGGTGGTGTAGCCCGCGAGCGCGGCCAGCGGGGCGAGGGCGACGACATCGGCGCGCGGGCCGTTGTCGTCGATCGACACCACGCGGCCGTGGCGGCGCTGCACGTCGCCGACGACATCGCCGACGTTGTGGGCCGGGGTGTCGATGGCGAGCGTCATCACCGGTTCCAGCAGCGCAGTGCCGGATCTCGCCAACGCCGCTTTCACCGCTTCCGATGCCGCGCGCTGGAACGCCTGGTCGGACGAATCCTTCGCATGCGTTTCGCCGTCGACCAGCACCACCGTGATGCCGACCACCGGGTGGCCCAGCGGGCCTTCCGACAGCGCGGTGCGCACGCCTTTCTCGGTCGCGTTGACGAACGCCTTCGGCACCACGCCGCCGCTGGTGCGGTCCTCGAACACGATGTCGCCATCGTCGCGCGGCGCGATGTCGATGATCACGCGCGCGAACTGGCCCACGCCGCCGTTCTGCTTCGACACTTTGCCTTCGACGCCCGACACCGCAGCGCGCGGGGTCTCCTGATAGGCCACCCGCGGCGCGCCGGTGCGCACATCGACGTGCCAGTCGGCGCGCAGGCGTTCGACCATCACTTCGAGATGCAACTCGCCCATGCCCCACACCAGGGTTTCGCCGGTGTCGGCATCGGTATCGACGCGGAACGACGGATCTTCCTGCGCCAGCCTCGCCAAACCCTGGCCGAGACGGATCAGGTCGCCCGCGTTCTGCGCCGACAGCCGCCACGACAACACCGCCGGCTGGGCCTGGATGCTGTCGAGCACGAAGCGCTGCGCCGCGTCGCTGAGCGTTTCGCCGCTGACCGCATCCTTCCATCCGAGGATGGCGACGATCTCGCCCGCATGGGCGACATCGACATCGTGAGTGCGGTCGGCCTGCACCGCGGCGAGACGACCGATGCGACGCATGCGTCCATGATGCGAAGACCACACGCTGTCGCCCACCCGCAACGTGCCCGAATACACGCGCACGAAGGTCACCGGGCCGTGCGCCTGATGCGCGATCTTGAACACCAGTGCCGCGAGCGGGCCGGTGGGATCGGGCGACAGACGCGTTTCTGCATCGCCGCGTTCGGCCTTCACCGCAGGACGATCCAGCGGCGACGGCAGATAGTCGACGATGGCGTCCAGCAGCGTGTCGATGCCTTTGTTGCGGATCGCCGAACCAGCGAGCACGGGCACGCCCGCACCGGCCAGCACGCCGCGACGCAGGGCATCGCGCAGCATGGCATCGTCGATTTCGCGTTCTTCGAGCCAGGCCTGCGCGAGCGCGTCGTCGTGTTCGGCCACCGCTTCGATCAAGCGCTGACGCTGCGCCGCATAGCGCGCGGCGTCGTCTTCGTTCCATCCGCGATGCGCGACGTTGCCGTCATCGTCCCAATGCACGATGCAGCGACCGACGAGATCGACCCAGCCTTCGAAGTTGTGTTCCGCGCCGAGCGGCACGCCGACCGCCCACGGACGCGCGTCGAGCTTCGCGCGCATCTGCGCGAGCACGCGATCGAAGTCCGCGCCCGGGCGATCCATCTTGTTGACGAATGCGATCAGCGGCACGCCGTGACGACGCGCCTGACGCCAGACGGTTTCGGACTGCGGCTGCACGCCGTCGACCGCGGAAAACACCGCGACCGCGCCGTCGAGCACGCGCAGCGAGCGTTCCACTTCGATCGCGAAATCGATGTGCCCGGGCGTGTCGATCAGGGTGAGGCGATGCTCGTCGCGGCCATCGGGCGTCCAGCGGATGCGCACCGCAGCGGCGCCGATGGTGATGCCGCGGTCGCGTTCGATCTGCGAGAAGTCGGTGGTGGCCGCGCCGTCGTGGACTTCGCCGACGCGATGGATCGCGCCGGATCTCCACAACAGTCGTTCGGTGAGCGTGGTTTTGCCGGCGTCGATGTGGGCGATGATGCCGAGGTTGCGCCAGCGGGAAAGTGTTCTGATGTCCATGAATAAGCCGTTTTCTTGTCGCCAACATGCGGGGCCGCACATCCCGGTTGGCGACGGGAGTGCGGCTAGGTGTGGGTCTCGGCGGCGATGCTCATGGCACGTTCTCCTTCGGATCGATGCGTTGCGGTGGATGGAACTGAAAAATTTCGGGCATAAAAAAAGCACCCTTGCGGGTGCCGTGTCTGCGTTGGAACTTCACTGCCGGATCGATCGCTTCAGATCGATCCCGCCCGGAAAGGTCCATGAGGCAGGCGCACCCGGCCCGCGCTCGCGCGCTGGCGGTTCTGCAATATCAGGAGCGGCGACTGCGACATGATCGGGACGGGTCCGTTGGGGCGGGCAGGTTCTGGAAGGCCGGCATTCTGCGCGCGCCTCCGCGCAGCGTCAATGCCGGAAACGCGACGCTGGCGGCACGCTGCGTCCGTTTCGCGCACGTGTGCGCCAACAGGGCGCTTACGCCGTTGGCGGGTCGCCCGGCTCGATCATCATGTACATCGGACCCAGCGGCCGGACCTGCAGCGGCACACCGGTGCGGGCGATGAGTTCGCGCATCTCGCGCGGGCGGAACGCGCGCCGGAAGGTCAGCACCGAATCGCGACGCGTCAGCGTGAAGCGCATCGCGGTGGAAAACAGCCACGTCAACGCCACCGCAAGATACGAACGACGCACATCGAAATGATGCACACCGAAACGGGCGACACCGTGCGAAGCCGCGAGGATCTGCATGCACAGCGCCGACGTGCGGTGATGCAGCATGAAGGTGCTGCATACGATGTCGTAACTGCCCGGCGCCATCGCAGCGAGCACCTTCGATGGATCGTAGTGGATCTTGATGTCGTCGCCGCGCGCTTCGCAGCATTCGCGCGCATACGCAACGATGTCTTCGCGGAATTCGACGCCATGCAATTCCAGCGGAACGCCGTCGCGCGCGCAGTGCTCGGCCAGCAGATGCAGCAAGGTGCCATCGCGCGTGCTCATGTCCAGCACGCGCACCGGTCGTTGCGTGCTGGCGTGGATGCGGCGCAGCTCGGGCGCCAGCATCGCAGCCACCCGCCGCAGGGTGCCGGTGCGTTGGTACAGCCGATTGAACTCCTGGATGATCTGCCTGCCATCGCCGTCGAGCCCGTGCGCTTCCAGTTCCTCCAAAGCGTCGGACACCAGCCAGCGGTCGTACCAGGCGCCGCGCTGGAACGCGGCCTCTTGCGGGGATTGCGATCGGTTCACTGCAACGTCCTGTTGGATGGCGTCCTGCTCGCGGCTTTCCGGGTTGATCCATCCGGGGCGATCCGCCGGGCCGCGCGATGACGGGGTAGAAGATTTTCGGGGTTTTGGCCCGACTTGGCACCAGGCCGCCGACGCGGGGCCAGAGGTGGAAATGTCGCGAAGCTTACGATTACTATTGGGTCAGTGAATTGTCAAT